>JBKJVH010000121.1:0-84984 GCA_046590985.1 Mycobacteriales bacterium | reverse complement strand
GACGATGTTGACGAGCTTGGGCGCCCGCACGATCACGGCCTTGGGCGCCACCCCACCCAGGTTCAGCTTCGGAGACGCCAGCGCCAGCGCACGCAGGTCGTCCTCGGAGATGCCCGGCGGCACCTCCAGCTTGTCGCGCAGCTTGCCCGCGACCTGCACGATGCAGGTCACGGTCTCGTCGACCAGCAGCGCGGGATCGACCGACGGCCAGGTCGAGTCGTGTACCGAGTCGCCGGCACGGACGTCATGCCCCAGCCGCGACCAGATCTCCTCCGCCGTGTACGGCGCATAGCAGCTCAACATGATCGCCAGGGCATGGGCCCCGTCCCGCAGCGAGTCCGCACCGGCACCGGCGTCGATCGCCTTGCGCAGCGTTGTCGTCAGCTCGTGGAAGCGGGCGATGACGACGTTCAAGCGGTGCGCCTCGATCAGGCGGGTGACCTCGTCGACGGTCTTGGCCACGGTCTTGTCGACCGCCTCGTCGCGCCCCTCGCCGGTCAGCGCAGCGACGTCGGCGGCCACCCGGACCACCCGGGCCAGCCACTTCAGCGTGCTGCCCGGCGACATGTCGGCCCAGTCGATGTCCTCCTCCGGTGGGCCGGCGAACACGATCGTCAGGCGGATCGCGTCGACACCGAAGGAGGCCAGCTGACCACCCAGGTCGACCCCGTTCCCGAGGGACTTGCTCATCGCCTTACCACCGTTGATGACCTGGCCCTGGTTCATCAGCGAGGTGAACGGCTCGTTGAAGTCGACCATGCCCATGTCGTTCAGGACCTTGGTGAAGAACCGGCTGTACAGCAGGTGCAGGATCGCGTGCTCGACGCCTCCGACGTACTGGGCGACGGGCATCCACTGACGCACGGCCTCCGGGTCGAACGGCCCCGAGGTGTAGCCCGGCGAGCAGTAGCGCAGGTAGTACCAGCTCGAGTCGACGAACGTGTCCATGGTGTCGGTGTCGCGCTTGCCGGGTCCGCCACAGGACGGGCAGGGCACGTTGACCCACGCCTCGTTCGACGCGAGCGGCGACTGGCCCTTGGGCTGCAGGTCGGCGCCCTTCATGTCCGACGGCAGCCGTACGGGCAGCTGCTCGTCCGGCACAGCCACCTCGCCGCAGCTCGGGCAGTGGATGATCGGGATGGGCGCGCCCCAGAAGCGTTGGCGTGACAGCAGCCAGTCGCGCAGCCGGTAGTTGACCGCCTTGGCACCGGTGCCGCGCTCGGCCAGGATCGCGATGGCCTTGTCGATCGCCTCGGCCTTGCGCAGCCCGTCCAGCGGACCGCTGTTGACCAGCTCGCCGTCACCCGCGGTCGGCAGCTCGGGGGAGCCGGTGTCGACGACCATCCGGATCGGCAGGTCGAAGGCCTTCGCGAAGTCGTAGTCGCGCTGGTCGTGCGCGGGGACGGCCATGATGGCGCCCGTGCCGTAGTCGGCCAGCACGTAGTCGGCCGCGAAGACCGGCAGCTCCTCGCCGTTCAGCGGGTTGATCGCCGTGACGCCCAGGGAGACCCCGCTCTTGGGCCGCTCGCTCGACTGCCGGTCGATGTCGGACAGCTTCCGGGTCTCGGCCCGATAGGCCTCGAACGCCGCCCGCTGCTCCGGAGCGCACAGCTCGTCGGCCAGCGCAGCATCGGCGGCCACGACGAAGAACGTCGCGCCGTACAGCGTGTCGGGGCGGGTGGTGAAGACGGTCACGTTGCGCCCACCGATGGCGAAGTCGACGTGCGCGCCGACGGAGCGGCCGATCCAGTTCTTCTGCATGAGCAGCACACGCTCGGGCCACTGGCCCTCCAGCTGTGCCATGTCGTCCAGCAGCCGGTCGGCGTAGTCGGTGATCTTGAAGTACCACTGCGTCAGCTCACGCTTGGTGACCTCTGCGCCGCAGCGCTCGCACTTGCCCGCGACGACCTGCTCGTTGGCCAGCACGGTCTGGTCGTTGGGGCACCAGTTGACCGCCGAGTTCTTGCGGTAGGCCAGCCCCCGCTCACGGAACTTCAGGAACAGCCACTGCGTCCAGCGGTAGTACTCCGGGTCGGAGGTGTGCAGCCGGGTCGACCAGTCGAAGCTGATGGCGTAGCGCCGGAAGCTCTCGGCCTGCACGTCCATGTTGGCGTAGGTCCACTCCGCCGGGTGCTCGCCGCGCTTGATCGCCGCGTTCTCCGCGGGCAGCCCGAAGGAGTCCCAGCCGGCCGGGTGCAGCACGTCGTACCCCTGCCGCATCCAGAAGCGGGAGACGATGTCGGCGATGGCCCAGGCCTCCGCGTGACCCATGTGCAGGTCGCCGCTGGGGTAGGGGAACATGTCGAGCACGTAGCGCTTCTCAGCGTCCGGACGCCGACCCGCGCGGTTGAGGTCGAGCTCGTTCCACACCGGCAGCCAGGTGTCCTGCACCGCGTGCGGGTCGTAGCCCTCGTGCTCCTCGAACATGATCATCCCCTTGTTGGAACCGGCCCACAACGCTTTGCCCTCCCGCCCAAAAAAAAGCGCCCCCGTGGTCACGAGGGCGCCGCACTGGAGTCAGGTGACTCAGCGCGGCTCGGGAAGAAGCAGTGACCGGTGCATGGCCACATCCTACGACGGGTGCACCACCACATATCCTCAGGGGCGTGACGGCCGAGCTGCAGGACGCGACCGACCCCGCGTACACCGACCTGTCCCCCTGGCGTGAGGCGGGTCCGGAGACCCGCAAGCGCCGGCGTCGGCTGCTGCTCGCGGTGGTCATCGCCTTCACCGTCATCACCGCCCTGACCGGCTTCCCCACGGGCCGCGAGGTGCTGACCTTCTGGTTGCTGCTCACCCTGCTCGCGGCGTGTGGTGGCAGCCTGCGCGTCTGGCGCCGTGCGGTCGTCCGCGACTGGCTGCCGCTGCTCGGGGTGCTGTTCGCGTACGACCTGCTCCGCGGGGTGGCCAACGAGGTCGGCGGATATGTCTTCAACCTCCAGAACTACTGCAGCTCCGTGACGGTTGCCGACTGCGCGAAGCCGCACCACCTCACCTCTCGCGCGCACCTGACCGAGCCGATCGCCGTCGACAAGCTGCTGGCGTTCGGCAAGGTGCCCACGGTCTGGCTGCAGGAGCACCTGTTCACGGCCGGCACCGCGCACTGGTACGACGCCCTCATCGTGCCCGTCTACCTGTCGCACTTCCTGGTCTCGCTGGTCCTCGCCATCGCGCTGTGGTGCGTCAACTACCCGCTGTTCCGGCGCTACCTGTCGGTCCTGGTCACCCTCACCGTGGCGGCGCTGAGCACCTACCTGCTGTACCCGATGGCCCCGCCCTGGATGGCTGCCGCCAACGGCTACCTCGGAGACGGTGCGATGCACCGGGTGGTCCAGGAGACGGTGACGACTCTCGGTGGCTCGACCGCAGGCAGCGTGGTCGAGAAGGGTGCCGCCTACTCCAACCCGGTCGCCGCCATGCCGTCGCTGCACGCCGCGATCCCGATGATGCTGCTCCTGCTCTTCTGGGGGCACGTCCACACCCGCGGCCGCATCGTCCTTGTCCTGTACGCCGGCACGATGTCCTTCGCGCTGGTCTACGGCGGCGAGCACTACGTCATCGACGTGCTGATGGGCTGGCTCTACGCCGCCGCCACCGTGTACGGCCTCCGGGCCCTCGAGCGCCGCCGGAGCCGACCTGCCGGTGCCCCGCGGACCGTGGCGGAAGATCGGGCGCGCCACGGTGAGCCGGACCTTCGGTGACCCTCGGCGGCGTTCTGCCTCGGCGCATCTTGCACTCGGCGTAGGTGAGTACCTGCCGGACGAGCAGCCGGTTCTGTCGGAGCCGGGACCCGGATGGACAACGTGCTCGGTCGCTACTCGCCCTGGGTCTCTTGACCGTACTGCTCCTTGCGCTGTGCACCCCTGCCGGGCTTGCGTGGACGCCGGGGGTTGGCTCCTCGCCCGGCTCCCACGACGCAGAGGTGCCGCTTCCGAACGTGTAGAGGCGGCGCTCTCACAGCCGCTACCCCATGATCCACGGAACGCGCATGGGTGGATTTCGCGCTCGAACGGCCATGCCGGTTCCGTGGATCATGGGCCCACGGCGCCTGGAACAGCCGCTGCCGTGCTCAGCCGAAGCTGACGGCCTTTCCGCAGCCGAGCAGGGTGACGCGCACCGGGCGGTCAGCCTTTCCGCTGAGGTGCACGTTGCAGCTGACCCGGGCCCGCCTCACGTCGACGGTCAAGGACGCCACGTTGGTGAGGTTCAGCACGAGCGCGTCCGCCCGAGACGCCTGCACCGGTCCGAGAAACGTCTGCGTGCGCGACGCGAACGGCAGCGCGTAGGCACCACCGGTCAGGACGCCCGCGCCGCGCGCGAGCAACGGGTTGACGATGCTCTGGCGCGTCCCGAAGGCCTGCGAGTCCGCCTCCACCAACGCATTGCCCTTGCCGCGCGGCCGGATCGCCGACAGCCAGTACGCGTGGTCGGACACCACCCCCGCGGAGTCCTCCGTGGGGTCGACCACGAACGACACGTGCGCCGGGTTCCGGTCGACCCGGTCCTGAAGGAGGAAGCCGACGCCCGGTCCGTACTCGTCGTTGGCGGCGAGGGTGAGGTGGTCGGCATTTGCGAAGAGGTCCTCCTCGAAGCGCACGCCGGCGTTGGTCAATGAGGTCACCGCCGCCTCGCTGGTCTGCAGGTTGACGAGCTCGTCGGCCGTCGCGTTCCAGGCCAGCAGCGGAGTGTTGTGCAGCGACACCAGCTGGTCCTCGACGGTGCCGGGGGCGCCGACGACGGAGAAGCCGCGAGCGAACAGGTCCGGCCAGCGCGCGAGCATCCGGTAGGTCCCGAAGCCGCCCATCGAGTAGCCGCTCACGACCGTCCGGTCGGCGTTCAGCCGGTAGTGCCGGGCCACGTCCGCCCAGGCCTCGAAGGTGTCGGTCTCCGCGACGCCGGAGTAGAAGCCGTCCGGCCCGCGGCCTGTGGGAGTCAGCACCAGCGAGCCATCGGCCCGGTCGCCGAGCTGACGCTGGTTCATGGAGCCGGTGTACTGGTTCTCGTTGGCCGACAGCGAGTGCAGCAGCAGCGTGAGCGAGCGCCCGCGCGCCGGCACGGGCGTGCGGGGGACGTAGAGCACGTACTGCTGCAGCTGTCCGACGAACCGGCCGACGCACTTCGCACCGGCAGCGAAGCCGGCCGCCAGGTCGAAGCAGACCTTGGTCGGGTCGAGTCCCTGCCCGAAGGACTGGCGGCTCGCGAAGATGCGCTCGATCGACCCGGTCCGCGGCACCGCGGTGTCGTCCGTCACGCGGCGTGCCAGCTTGCCGAAGTCGACGTCGGCCGAGAAGGGCGTGACGTCCCCGAGGGCGAGCTGCTCGGACTGCTGGCGCTCGCGCCACCAGGCGGCCTGGACCGTGCCGAGCGCAGCGGTGTCGGCGATCGTGTAGCCGCCACCACGGACTGTCGGCACCGGTTCGTGCAGCCGCGGGCCCACGTTGACGATCGCCGCCCCGGCCGGACCGGCACCTCCTGGCGCCGAAGCGGTAGCGGAACCTGACGTTGGCTTCAGGTAGCCGGAGCCGCTCCAGAGGCCGACCCCGACGGTCGTCCGGACACGACCAAGGCCGGGGTTCCAGGCCCGGTGCGGGACGGTCACGGTGACCTGCCTGCGCAGCAGGTCGACCGCGGCGATGGGAGCCGGAGAGAGCACCTTCCCCGTCGCGTCGAGCAGGTCGGTCTTCGTGCCGTGAACGGTCAGGAACACCGCGGAGGGCGAGGAGACCCCCGCCCCGTGCGGCCACGCGACCGACGTCGGTGAGCTCCCGAGCGCGATCGTGAAGCCGGTGCGCGCGGGGTCCTTCAAGGAGTTCAGGGTGACCCGGAAGGCGGTGCTCGACGCCAGCGGCTTCACGCGGAGCTCGACCAGGTCGGCAGCGTTCCGGGCATACACCGGGTCGGTCGGGTAGGTGTAGGTCCCGCCGGCCGGGGAGAACAGGTGCGCCGCGGGCCCGTTGGGGTCGTCGGGGTCCTTCACACCGGTCGCGCCGTGGTCGTCCATCAGGAAGTCCTGGTAGAGCCACTCCCCCTGCCGGTACGCGGCGGCGCCGGCCACCAGGATCGGCTGGGCCCGCCACACGCCGGTGTTCTCCAGCTGCGGGGCGCGCGGGGCGTCCTGGTAGAGCGCGGCAGGTCCTGGGCGCACACCCGAGGCAGCGACGGGCAGTCCCGAGCCGGCCCAGGCTGACGTGGCGGCGAGCCCGGCAAGCGCCAGTGCGGTCGCAGCAGCAGTACGCAGAACCATGAACGACTCCTCCGTGTTACGGAGGTGTTCGACGTACCGGGCGGGAACTCCTGCCGGTCAGGCCCGACGGCTCCGACGGACCAGCAGCCCGACGCCGAGCAGGAGCAGGGCAGTCCCGGCCAGCCCGATCGGAAGGCCCGTCGCGGCCAGCCCACCACCAGGAGCGCTGCTCCCGGGCGAGCCGGCCGGCACCGTCAAACCGCTGAGCCCGGCCGTCGCGAACGTCCAGACCCCCCGGCCGAACATCGACGCGGTCAGGTGCTTGCCCGACAGGTCGGCCTGAAGGTCACGCACCGGCACCGCAGGCAGTCCCCGGCCGATGTGCTGCCAGGTCGAGGAACCCGCCAGAGTCGTGTACGCCCCGACCTCCGTGCCGACGAACAGCCGCGCGCCGATGAGCACGACGTTGTTCGCACCCGCCTTCGGCAGGTTCCCGGTGAGGGAGGTGAAGTGATCGCCGGCGTCGTGGCTGACGAGCACCTTGGGGGCGCTCATCGTCGTCGGGTCCAGGCCGACGAAGTTGTAGGTGTTCATCGAGACGTACAGCGTCCGCGGGTCCCTCGGGTCGATCGCGACGCCGGCGATCTGACCGAACGGCAACCCGATCGAGGCCGCCTTGTGCCAGCACTTCGGGGACTGCTTCGCGTTGGCGCAACCCTTCTGCACGTTGGTCGCGATGAGCTGCCGGTTCTGGTCGACCCGAGTGACGACGCCGCGGCACGCCAGGCCCGGGCAGAAGCCGACATAGGCGTTCTTGCCCGACAGCGCCTGCCCGGAGGCCGACCAGTCATAGGTCGTGCCGTCGATCTTCTTGACCCCGGAGGAGCCGGCGTCGAAGACCTGGACGAAGCCGCTGCTGTTGCTGTCCCCCGACTTCGGGCCGTCGACGGTCTCCACGACGGTACGGCCCGCGCGCATCAGGTGGTTGCCGTCGGTCGGGTCGATCGCGTAGGGGGTCAGCCCGTCACCGCCGACGATCTCGGTGCCGTCGAAGTAGATGCTCGTGAACGTCTTCCCCCCGTCGGTGGTCACCTGGATGCCCTGCGCGGGGGTCGAGCAGTAGAAGACCTTCGGGTTCTTCGTGACGCCCACCTGCACGCCATCACCGCCGCAGACCGACGTGCCCCGGCCAGCCTTGTCGATGATCACCGTCCCGTTGTCCTGCAGGCCCGCGACGATGACCCCGTCCGGCTTCATGTTGGCGTGGTAGGGCAACACCGTCGGCAGGTTGTTGAGCGAGGTCCAGTCGCAGTTGGACAACCCGGTGCTGGCCTTGACCGGCTCGCAGGTCGTCACGTCGGTCGCGCCGGAGTTGGTGCCGGAGACCACCAAGCCAGTGTCCTGGCTCCAGATGCCGCCGTCGTTCCCGGCGTACAGCCGACTCCCCGCGGTGGTCTTCACGAAGGTTGCGATGTGTTGGTCGGGGTGCGTCGTGGTGATGCCCCCGTAGTAGGGGATCCCGGCTGGGGTCGAGCCCAGCACGTCACCCTCGAGCACGCCGATCGTGTCCCAGTACTTGTTGATGACCTGGAACGTCGCGGGCACCGGAACCCCTGCGGGCAAAGGGATCTCGGACGGGGTGATGGAGACCGCGTAGCTCTCCTCCAGCCCGAGCACGACCCGGGAAGGGTCGGTCGGGTCGTCGGCGATGTACTTGTTGTAGCCGGTCTGGTAGCCCGGTCCGATGCCCAGGGCGGTGAGCAGCGTGAGCTGGCTGCCTGGCGCCGCGAGCAGCGTCTCGTAGTTGGCGAGCAAGTTCCACGAGGCCCCGCCGTTGGTCGAGCGGTAGAAGCCGTTGATCACGGTCGCGCAGAGCGCCCCGGTCAGGTTCAGGCCGGCGACCGGGTCGGCGACGGTCGGCACCGGGAGGCCACCTTCGCAGTCGCCGCGGTTCTTGCCGGCGTCCCCGACGACGGCGTACAAGACGTTGCCGTTCCCGGGTGCGCTGGAGTACTTCAGGGTGATGGTGCCGATCGGGTCGGTGCTCGCGGCGGGGTTGGTGAGCTGTGAGGTCGAGGCGAGGTAGGGGAAGGTCGCGCCACCGTCCGTGGACTGGTAGAGCCCGTTGCCCTGGCTGGCCAGGGTGTTGTCCTGGAAGAGCAGCTTGCCCATGCCGTACCCCACAGCGGCCGTCACGACCGTCGGCGTGCCCGGCCGCACCGCGACGTCGGAGATGAAGTTGCCGTACTTGCCCGGGTACTCCGCGGTGTGGGCGGTGTTGGTCTTGAGCGGCACGCGAACCCAGGAGCCGCCTCGGTTGGTGGACGTGTAGAGCCCGTCCGCCGTCGCCGCGAACACCGCCGTCGGGCTGACCGCGATCGCGTTCACGCCGTACCCGTGCCCGCTGTAGGTACCCCGCGTGAAGGTCTTGCCGCCGTCGTGGGTGACGTAGAGGCCCGTGCCGGCGGAGTCGTCGGACCGGGTGAGCAGCGAGACGCCGGTGCCGACGTAGAGCGTCTTGCTGTCCCGGGGATCCAGCGCCAGCGCACCGATCCCGAGGCGCGGCAGCTTCCCCAGCGTCAGGTCGGTCCAGTGGGCGCCACCGTCGGTCGTCTTGAACACCCCGCCGTGCGTCCCGATGTAGACGGTGTTGCCGGTCGGGTCGTTGTCGTCCGCGACGAGGGCCGGCACGATGCCCGAGGAGTGCCCGTACTTCGCCGGCGTCGTGGAGAAGCCGGGGTCCAGGAAGTAGCCGTTCTTCGGCCCTGCGAAGCTCCACTTCCCCAGGGTCGAGGAGATCTTGTCAGCGGTCGCGACCGCCGTCAGGGTGGTGCCCACCGCGTCGAACGCCTGGCTCGTGGCGCCCACCGGGGTGAAGTCCCGGGAGGTGCGGTCGACCAGCTCAGCGGTGCCGGGGGTCTTGCCGAAGGCCTGGTCGAAGGCGCTCGCCGTCCGTCCGACAGCGACCGGCGACGGACTGGTCAGGCCGAGCAGCGGCAGCAGCAGAACAGGCGCAGCAAGAAGACGCGTACGGCGGAACACGATGACTCCGGGGGGGTGAGGCACAGGTTGCTTCCCGGAGAGTACGCCCGCTTCGTTACAGCACCGAGGTCTCCGCCATGGCCAGGTCACCCTGCTGCTGCGGATCGCGCTGTGACTGCAGCCCGCCCATCGCGCGGAGCGGTACCTCCTTGATGAAGAAGGCACCGATGAAGGCCGGGATGCACACGGCAGCCGCCACCAGGAAGACCGTGTCCATCGAGTCCGCGAACCCGCCCAGGATCACGCTCTTGGCCGCCTCCGGCACCTTGGCGAAGTTGCTCGTGTTGTCGAGCGACACGTGCCGGATGGCGTCGAGCGCCGCAGGCGGGAAGTGCGCCTGGCTCGCCCGGTCGAGGATGTTGCCACGGACGGACGAGAACAAGATCCCCAGCGACAGGGCGGCTCCGACGGTCCCGCCCATCGAGCGGAAGAACGTCACCGATGAGGTGGACAGGCCCATGTCCTGCGGAGGCAGGGAGTTCTGGACGGCGATCACCAGCATCTGCATGGTCAGGCCAAGACCGATGCCCATGACGAGCATGTAGCTCATCACCTGGGGGATCGGCGTACTGACCTGCACCGTGGAGAACAGCAACGCAGCGACGAACATGATCGCGGTGCCGAAGATCGGGAAGATCTTGTACCGACCGGTGCGCTGCATGATGCGCCCGACCAGCATGGAGGTGCCCATCATCCCCATCACGAAGGCGACCATGGACAGACCGGCCCTGGTCGGGGACTGGCCCTTGACGATCTGCAGGTAGAGCGGCATCAGCCCGAGTCCGGCGAACATCACGACGCCGACGAGGAACGACACGACGACGGTCACCGAGAACACCCGGTTGCGGAAGATCCGGAGCGGCAAGATGGCGTCCTCGCCCATCGCTGCCTCGCGGGGTATGAAGGCGGCGAAGGACAGCACGGCCAGGGCGATCATGCTCAGGCTCAGGCCGGAGCCCCAACCCCAGTCGCGGCCCTTCTCCGCCAGCAGCAGCAGCGGCACGACCGTCGAGATGAGCAGCGCAGCACCCAGGTAGTCGATGCGGCGCGGGACGTGCGACCGGGGCAGGGTCAGGTTGCGCTGGACGACGTAGAGGGCGAGGGCACCGATCGGGACGTTGAGGTAGAAGATCCAGCGCCAGCCGTCGAAGCCGAGGATCGTGTCCTGGCCGGCGAGGAACCCACCCAGCACCGGACCGAGCACGGAGGAGGTCGCGAACACCGAGGTGAAGTACGCCTGGTACTTCGCGCGCTCCCGTGGCGCCACGAGGTCGCCGATGATCGCGAAGGCGAGCGACAGCAGCCCACCGGCCCCGATGCCCTGGATCGCGCGGTAGCCGGCGAGCTCGTAGATGCTGTGGGCCTGCCCGCAGAGCATGGACCCGACCAGGAACGTCGCGATCGCGAACAGGTAGAAGGGCTTGCGTCCGTACAGGTCCGAGAGCTTGCCGTACAGCGGGGTGCTGACGGTGCTCGTCACCAGGTAGGCCGTGGTCACCCAGGCCTGCGCGGTCTGGCCGTCGAGCTTGTCGGCGATGGTGCGCATCGCCGTCGAGACGATGGTCTGGTCGAGCGAGGCCAGGAACATGCCCAGGAGGAGTCCCGACAGGATCGACATGATCTGGCGGTGGGTGAGCCCCGTGTTCGCCGGGGCCTCGAGGGTCGTCATGCGGTCTCCTGTCGTGCGCCCAGGAGCTCCCGGTGCGTGTTGAGGTCGGTGTTGAGGCGAGCCAGCCGGCTCGTGAGGTCGTCCAGGTCGTCGGCGGACCAGCCGGGGGTGAGCCGCTCCAGCGCCTCGTGCCGTGCGAAGCGCACGGCCTCGACGACCTGGCGCCCCTCAGGCGTGAGCTCCAGGCGCTGGGCCCGCTGGTCGACCGGGTCCTTAGCCCGCGCCACCCAGCCGGACCGCTCCAGGGCCGTCACCTGCCGGCTGACGCTGGACGGGTCGAGGCCGAGCGCGTGGGCGAGCTCGGTGAGTCGCACCGGTCCGAGCATCTCGAGCTTGCCCAGGACGTGCGCACCGGCCTGCTCGCAGCGCACCCCGGTGACCTCCAGGGCGTGGACGTTGAGGTCCTTCAGCCCGTGCAGGAGCGAGATGAACTCGCCCCAGAGCCGGCCGTAGCTGTCTTCCATGGACTCCAGCAAACTACTTGCTGGCTACAAGCACAAGTTTCCGGTCGGGTGACGTCCGCCACCTCAGCGTGATGGGGGTTTCCGGAAGGTCACGCAGAGCCGTGCGCGTGGTCACACAGCTTGGTCTGGCCGTCGGCGATCCGCCCGCCGCCGATGCCCTCGAGCGCCGCGAACGGACCGCAGGCGTTCTTGGTGATCCAGACGTGCACCATCGGGGTCGGCTCCGGCTTGAACAGGCCCGCCGGGCAGTTGCCGGCGGCGTCGGTGATGCCGCGGATCAGGCCCGCCTTGCTGTAGCAGAGGTTCTCGTGCGTGTGCCACTGCACGAGCGCGCCCCCCACGTTGGGCACCTGCGTCAGGGGCGTGCCCTTCGCCAGCATGTACATCGCCGCCTCCAGTCGCCGGCCGCCACCGGTCGTGTCGTAGACCAGCGACTCCGGGTGATCGGGGTCCAAGGTGTAGCCGTCGCTCATGAAGGCCTGGTTCACGAAGTGCTCGGTGCCGGTGAAGCCGTCGCCGATGCTGCGGAAGCCGGCCTTGAGGGCAACCGCTGGGTCGGCCCACTGCGGCAACTTCACGAGCGTCACGGCGACCAGGTTCTCCGCCGCGGCCTGCTGCTGCGGCGTCACACCCGGAGTGCCGCTGAGGTCGATCGGCAGGGCCGGGTCGTACGGCACGGTGTGCACGTTCGCGG
Source organism: Mycobacteriales bacterium (assembly GCA_046590985.1). Taxonomy (GTDB): domain Bacteria; phylum Actinomycetota; class Actinomycetes; order Mycobacteriales; family SCTD01; genus RYN-111. The sequence goes on along the minus strand of JBKJVH010000121.1, from coordinate 72,931 downwards.
CCGAGCCGGCGTGCACGTGCCCGGCGTGGACGTGCCCCGACGTCGCCACGGTGCCGAGGACGGCGACGCCAGTCATGGCCGCAGCGACGACCCAGGTCGGAAGCCGCAGGCCCGGGAGCGACCGCCCCGGACCGACTGCGGCTACGGCGAAGAAGGTCGCGAGCACAGCCAGCGAGGCGGCGGTCACGTCGGCGAGCTGGATCGGCTCCACCTGGTCCAGCCCGGGCGCGAAGGGGATCCCGGTGGTCTTGGCCAGCGCCCAGCCGAGGACGGCAGCCAGCCCGACGCCGACCCCTGCGTACCCGACCCACGGGGTGCGGTGGGCCATCGCCCAACCACCCCAGGCGAGCTGGACGACCGCCAGGGCGGTGAAGACGTACACCGCCGCCGGGTGATCCCCGTGCGCTCCCGCTGCGGCAGCGTGCACCGCCCCGGCACCGAGGGACGCAAGCCCCGCGACAACCAGCCAGGCGGTGGACGCCGGCGCCCGGTCAGCGTCGGCGACGACCGGCAGGGTAGGGGCGTCCAGAACCGTCATTCACTGACGCTAACTCGCCCCCGCGGGTTGCGACAGGCGATCCACCAGACCGGCCGGGATGCGCCCCGCTATGCCCCGGTTCGGGATCGCAGCCGGCGCACCAGCAGGCCACAGACGACCAAGCCGGTGCCCGCGAACAGCGGCAGCGCAGGCAGCCCAGTCGCGGCCAACGACCCGAACGTCGAGACCGCCACAAGCCGGTCGTGGGGCTGCAGCACATAGACGTGGTGGCCCGCGGCTACCCGCAGCACGCGCGAGGACCCAGGCGCGTTCAGCACCAGCGTCGCCGCCCGGTCGGCCGTGACGGCCAGGGTCAGCGGTCGCGTCGCAGACAGCCTTGCCCGGTCGAGCTGCAGCGTCCCGGTGGACAGGTTCGTGAGCGTCACGTCGGCGCGGTTCTCGATCGGCTCGCGGGGCACCGGCCCCCAGGTCCGGCCGTTCTCGACATAGGGCAGGCCCTGCACGCCAGCGGTGCGCTCGGCGGTGCTGGCCGGGTCGCCGGTGCCGAACCCATGGCTTCGGACGTCGAGCACGCCCTTGGCGCCGGGACCTGCGGAACGGTCTGCCACCCGAACGTCGCTGACCCAGTACGCGTGGTCGTGCACCAACCCGAAGCCGGCGTTGTCGCTGGCCGGGACGTAGGCGAACGTCACGTGCGCCGGGTCGCGGTCGACGCGAGCATCCCCGAGGAAGTCCTGCGCGACGGGGAAGTGGTACCCCAGCGCAGCGAGGGTGTAGTGCTCGCCGCCCTCGAACAGCAGGAACCGGAACCGGTAGCCGAGCTGGTCGAATCCCTTGATCCCGAGCGCCGGGTTGCCGACGTTCTGCGCCACCGGACCCACCACGGGCACCAGCTCGTCGGTGACCTGCGCGAAGTTCAGATAGGGCACGTTGCGGGTGTTCTCGAGCCACAGGTTCGACAAGGTCTGGATGCCATCGCTCGGCGGCATGGGGGGAACCCACATCTTCTTGCCAGGCGGGCCGACGACGCTGAACGCCTTCCCGAACAGGTCGGGGTAGAGCCCACCCAGCCGGTACGTGGCATAGCCGCCCATCGAGTAGCCGGAGATCGCCACCCGCGACGGGTCGAGCCGCACGTGCCGGGCGGCATCGGCCCAGGACTCGAAGACGTCGTCCTCGCTGGAGTCGACGTACCAGCCGTCATGCCCGCGTCCGAGCGGGCTGAGGACGACCGCGTCGCGGGCGTCGCCGAGCTCGGACATGACCCCGGTGCCGTCGTACTGCCAGTAGTGCTGGCCGTTGGAGTGGATGGACAGCAGCAACCCGTGCGGGTGGCTGGTCGGTCCGCTCGGCGGCAGGTGCAGGGCGTAGGGCTGGAGCTGACCGAGCTCCTGCGGGAACGCCACCTGCTGGCCGTCGCCGAGGTGCAGACGGCTCGGGTACATCCGGATCTGCAGGCCGGTGGTCGGGACGGTGCTCCGGGAAGCCTTGCTGCGCAGGGCATCCATATCCACCAGGTGCGACGGGAGGGCATGGCTGCGGAGCACCGCGGCCTGCTTCTCGTCGGGCGGGGTGTTCATGTGCTGGACCGGCTCGTCGAACCGGAACCCGAGGTTCAAGATGCCACTGGGGGTCGGGTCCTGGATCCCGGCGCCGCCCTCACCCGTCGCGGTGGCGTCGCCGGCGTGGGGACGCAGCCAGCCGCCGGTCGCCTTGTCGTACAGGCCGGTGGCGAGGGTCAGGGCGACCTTGCCTCGAGGGCGCTGGAGGCTGTTGGGGACGGTGACGGTCAGCTGGTCGGCGACCAGGTCGCTGTGGACGGGCACCCGGGTGGTCGCCTGCAGCGCTCCGGTGGGCGCGAAGGTGCTCAGCTCGGCGCCGGTGCCCCAGGTGGTGAGGACGGCGTCGGTGCCGGGGAAGCTGGCACCGGGGTCGCGCGGCAGCGTCGCAGTGCCCGTTGCGGGGTTGCGATCGGTGTCGAGGGCCAGCGTCACGATCGTGCTGTCGACCCGGCGCAACGTGTCGAGGGTGAACCGGTAGGCGGTGCTCGAGGCCCCCGGCACCATCCGGAACTCCACCAGGTCGGCCGCGTTGCCGGCATAGACCGGGTCGGTCGGGTACGTGATGCTGCCGACCTGATAGACCAGCGCGTTCGCCGACAGACCGCCGGCCGTGGTGCCGTTCGTGGCCGTCTGGTTCGCCGCATCGACGGGCATCGCGTCGCTGCCGTGATCGTCGTAGAGGTAGTCCTGGTAGAGGTACTCCCCCGCCACATAGGCTTCCGTCCCGCTCACCAGCAGCGGTGCAGCCCGGAACCTGGGGTCGCGGTTCTCCAGCTGCGGGGCGGCCGGCGGCGCGGCGTAGAGCACGTCCGGTCCAGGGCGATGACCGCTGGCGACCTGCGGCAGGGATGGCGCAGCTGCCAGCGGAGCCGTGCCGGGTGCGTTCACCGGTCCGCCGGCCGCCTGCGCGCTGGGCGCGATCAGGGAAAGGCCGAGAAGGGCGAGAGCGACGAAGCGACGTGCGGCCATGGGGGCCTCCGGGTCAGGGCGCGTCAGCGGCGCGCCTGACACTGTTCGCCGTCGCCCGGCGTCCTCCTGCCCAGGATCAGCCCCGCCTCGACCTCTTGTCGTCGTACATCGCGGCATCGGCGCACTGCCACAGCTCGTCGATGCTGACCTCACCGGCCCCGACCGCCAAGCCCACAGACGCGACGACTCCCTGCGACACCAGCACCCGCCGGACCCGCTCGACGAGCGACGCGGCCTGCTCACCGTCGGTGTCGGGCGCGATGAGGCCGAACTCGTCGCCACCGAGGCGGCACACCTCATCGGTCGCCCGCCGGGCCATGACGAGGGCGTGCGCCGCGCGCACGATGAGTTCATCGCCGGCCGCGTGACCCTGCGCGTCGTTGACCGCCTTGAGCCCGTCCAGGTCCACGACCAGGACCGTCAACGGCCGGCCGGTGCGCTGGGCGCGTGAGGCCTCCACGCGCAGCGACTGCAGCCAGGCCCGCCGGTTCCCCAGCCCCGTCGCGGGGTCGCGGTTCGCGATCTCGAGGGCCCCTCGGGTGGCGTTCTCGGCGACCTGCTGTTGCACCTGCGCGTCCATCACCGAGGACAGCAGCAAGGGCAGCAGCCGGCACTCGGCGAGCGCCTGCTCGTCGGAAGCGGCCAGCACCAGGTGACCGGGCGGGACGTGCAGCCCCCCGGGGATGTGCTTGCGCAGCACGGTCAGCGCGGAGGAGCACGTGGTGGTCGTCGCGGCACTGCCACGCTCCACCACGACCGGCCCGTCCAGCAGCAACGGCGACGCGACCTGGGCCAACAGCAGCCCGTTGGCGTGCAGCACGGTCGTCAGCAGCCGTTCGATGACCTCGACAAGCATGTCGCTGCGGCGACGGAGGTCCACCGTGACCGCAGGGCCCGGGACGTGCAGCAGCGTGCGCATCCGTCCGGACCTCCGACTCTCTGGGCTGCGGGATGGTCCCGCTCCACCGTCAGGGTTCGTGGTTGCCGCGTCGTTTCCTGCCGGCGACGCGACGTTCCTTCCGACACGGTGACGCATGCCTGGCCATCGCGGTCGGTCAGCCCCGGTGCCGCAACGCGGACTGCGCCGCGTTCACGCCGCACATGCCGTGCACCCCCGCACCCGGAGGCGTCGCGGCGGAGCACAGGAACACACCTGGGATCCCGGTGCTGTACGGGTCCCGCGCGACCCTCGGCCGCAACGCCACCTGGGTCAGCGTGTTCGCACCGGTGACGACATCCCCACCGACGTAGTTGGCGTTGTACGCCGCCAGCTGGCCGGTGGACCGTGTGGCCTGACCGACGATCCGGTCGCGGAGCCCTGGCGCGTAGCGCTCGAGCTGGTCGAGCAGCACCTCGGTCGCGTCGCCGTCCCAGCCGTGCGGCACGTGCGCGTAGGCCCACACCGGGTGCACGTCACCGGCGGACCTGCCCGGGTCGGCGAGGTACTGCTGCGCCACCAGGACGAACGGGTCGGTCGGCATCCGGCCGTTCACGACCTCCCGCTCGGACGCCGCGATCTGCTCCAGCGTGCCGCCGACATGCACCGTCCCGGCCCGCCGGCAGGCCTCGTCCCGCCACGGCACGCCCCCCTCGACAGCCAGGTCGACCTTGAACGCACCCGGCCCGTGGCGGTAGCGCCGATAGGCCCGTTGGACCCGAGCCGGCATCCGGTCACCGGCGAGGTCGGCGGCTGCTGCGGGAGCGACGTCGAGGAGCACGATCCCGGTCAGGTCCTGCAGGGAGCGCACGGTCACGCCGGTCTCGATCGTGCCGCCGAGCGCCACGACCTCCGCCGCCATCACGTCGCTGATCGCCCGCGAGCCCCCCTTGGCCACCGGCCAGCCGAAGGCGTGGCCGGCGGCCGTGAGGGCCAACCCGATCGCCGCGCTGCCCGGACTGCTCAAGGGCCGGAACGCGTGGGCGGACACCCCGGCGAAGAGCGCTCGCGCCTGGTCGGTTCGCCATCGCCGCGCGATCAGGGAGGCCGGCGCCAGCGCGTGGACGCCGAACCTGGCCAGCAGGAGCGGATGCTTCGGGAGGTGAACCACCGGCCGCAGCAGGTCTTCGTTCAGCGCGTCGAAGCCCCTGGCCAGCGGCCCGAAGAGCCGCGCCCACGCCGCACCGTCCTCCCCCAACCCCGTCACGGTGTCCGGAAGCGACCGTCGCAGCACCGCGGGCGGCTGGCCGAGCAACGGGTGGGCGAGGTCGATCTCAGGCCAGAGCCACTCGATGTCCAGGGCGCGCAGGAACGGGGAGCCGACCCCCATCGGGTGCACCGCGGAGCAGTGGTCGTGCAGCACCCCGGGAACGGTGAGCTCGCTGCTGCGCGTCCCGCCACCGATGGTGTCGGCCGCTTCGAGCACCGTCACCTTCAGGCCGGCGCGGGCCAGCACGAGGGCTCCTGACAGCCCGTTCGGGCCCGACCCGACGACGAACGCGTCGGTCATCTGAGGGTCACCGGGATGGTGACGTCGTCGCCCAGCCAGGGCTGCCGGCTGCACATGTCGGCGACCTTCACCTCACCGCGTTCGAGCAGACCCGATGCGGCATCGAGGATCTGGTACCGCTGACTGTCGCGGTTCACCGGCTGGGCCTCGAGGGCGATGACCCGCAGCTGCCCCGGCGCGAAGTGGCACCGCTCCTGGATCGCCGCCAGCAGCTGCGCCTGATGCAGGTGCCCCTCCCCGAAGTTCCAGCCCAGCGCGACCCCGGCGACGAGCTCGCCCTCGCGCACCGTGTACGCCGTCAGGTCGTCCACGGCACGGGCCATCAGCCCACCCAACGCGCGGCCGTGGGAGTGCATGGACCGGAACGCGAGGCCCTTGTAGAGCAACAGCTCGGCCATCTCCGCGTCGTACAGGCGGGTGAGCTGTGCGGCGACGACCGGAGCTGCTTTCGTGAGGTGCTCGTCGAGGAGCTGCTCCGCGCCGTCGTTGCGGAACAGCCACGCGCTGGTCGCCCAGTTGCCGGCGTAGTAGCGCATGCCGGGAAGGAACGAGACCAGGTCGGGCCGGAAGTTCCCCACCGCCGGGATCGCCACCAGCACCAGCGCGAGAAAGGCCACGAGCAGCGGCGCATCGAGCGTCCCGGGACCGACGCCTGCATAGTGCCCGAACAGGAACAGCGTCGAGTAGATGAAGAACAGGTTCCACTCCAGCGGCACGCCGAGCGGCAGCGTCGAGGTGATGTGCACGTGGAACAGCACCATCACGGTGACGGCCACGGTGGTGGCGATGCCTCCCCTGGAGACGAGCAGCACCAGGGGCACGAGGTACTCCACAACGGTGCCGCTGTGCGCCGCCAGCTCAGCTAGGCGGGACGGGCGCAGGTCGTCAGGAAACGCACGCCACAGCCGCTTCTTGACCCAGGTCGACCGCTGCCACGGCGTGTTGCTGATCATCACCGACACCACGAAGGGGAAGTGCCGGTTGAGCTTGGACGTTGCCGCGCCCCACCAGAGCGCGACCATCACGAGCTTGAGGGCGAACACCAGGTTGACGGGCGCGAACAAGAACACCACGAGCATGACCGCGTAGTGCTCCGGGCGGGCGGCCAGGAACGCGGTCTTGTCGCGAAAACCCAGCAACCCCAGGCAGATCAGCAACACACCGATGGGCGCGTGGTGCAGGCTGTCCTGGCTGAGCAGGTAGCCACTGCTGCCGAGCACCCCGAGGTACAGCGCGACGTCGACGAGCCCTCGACTGGTTCCTCGGGTCAACGGGACCTGAGACCACGGTGGAAGCCGGATCGTGCCGGGCCGCAGGAAGTACAGGAACCCTCCGATCGGCGGCAGGAACCGGAAGGTCAGCGGCATCGAGCCGCATCCCAGCCCGAGGATCTCCCACAGCAGCGTCCACACCACTGCCTTTTGGTAGGCCACCGGGTCGGTCCAGCTGACGTCGCCGGGCAGACCCATGACGAGCGCAGCTCCCCCCACGAACGCGACGAGCTTCACCGCGTACAGCAGGTAGATGGCGTACGGCGTCCCGAAGCCGTTGACCGCCCAGTCCTGCGCCAACGGCTTGAGCTTCTGGTGGTGCGGGAGCGCCGCCCACGCGTCGAGGTCGAAGTCCGGGACGCTTGGAGAGAGGAAGCCCACAGCCCGCAGTCTGCACCAGGGCGCCGTACCGGCCGGACCGCCCCGTCGTGGGGCGGTCCGGCCGTCAGACCTGGGGGGCGAGGAGGCCCCTCCAGACCTGCCGCTGGGTGGCCCCGACGCCGTCGGGGCGCCACGGCTGCCAGCGGGTCTTCATGCCGGCCTCCTCAGGAGTCCGGTCGGCCTTCCTGTTGTTGCAGGAGTGGCAGCACGCAGCGAGGTTCAGCCAGCTGTTGGTCCCACCACGGGACTGCGGCTGCAGGTGGTCGACGGTGTCACCGCGCCGACCGCAGTAGATGCAGGTCCGCTTGTCACGGGCCAGCACGCCCTTCTTGCTGACCCCGCTTCGGGCCCGGTGATGCAGGTGCACGTAGGCACGCAACCGGACGACCACCGGGAACGGCAGCGTCAGGTGCTGGCTGCGCACCTCCCGCTCCGGATCCGCCTCGTGGATCACGGCATCACCGAGCACGACCAGCGTCACGGCCCGCTGCCACGACACCGACTCGAGCACCTCAAAGCTGGCGTTGAGCACCAGCGTGCTGTCGAACATCGTGCTCACCTCCGGCGGCTTCGGGTGGGGACCGACCAGAAGGGTCCCGGCTGGAATCCCCTGCCACAACAGGGTTTCGCTAGGAGGAGCCGTCCCCGTCGATGAGCACGCCCTCCACCAGGGCCACGACACGCGACGCTGCGGCCGCGACGCGAGGGTCGGACTTGCACACCGCCAGCACCGGCCGGCCGTCACCCGCCAGGATGCTGACGAGCATCCGCACCCCCAGCTCGTCGAGGTAGCCGAACGGCTCGTCGAGCAGCAGCACGTCCGCCGACGACTCCAGGGCCGTGGCCAACCGCACCCGCTGGCGCTCCCCACCCGAGAGCGTCCACATCTCGCGACCGACCAGGTGCGGGGCTTGCAGCGCCGAGGTCGCGATGTCGTGGTCCTGCCACTCCCAGCCCGGCGGCGCTTCGAGCAGGAACGCTGAACCGACCGACACCGTGCCGGAGGTCGGCGTGTCCAGACCCGCCAGCACCCGGAGCAGCGTGGTCGCTCCGGTCCCGTGGTCACCGGCGAGCACCGTCAGCCCAGGCCTCAACGTCAGATCCACGCCTCGGAGCGGGCCGAGCACCAGCCCGTGAGCGATCACGTGCGCGCGAGCGCACGCTTCTTGAGCTCGGCGATCGCAGCCGGAAAGCCGTCGGCGATCTCCCAGAGGTCGGGCACCAGGTCCGGGCAGCCGATGAGTCCCACGTCCAGGTTCCCCATGTTGGACAGCACCGTGATGTTGAGCCCTGAACCGGGCAGCAGCGGCCCGAAGGGGTAGACGCCATCGACGCGGGCCCCGGCGAGGTAGAGCGGGATCGGTGGGCCAGGCATGTTCGACACCACCAGGGACTGCAGCGGCGGGTGCAGGCGCGACAGCCCGAACCCGTCGTACAGCTTGCCGCCACCCATGATCAGCAACGGCGGCACGAGCGCGATCACCTCACCGACGGTGTCGACGCCCATCGCCTCTGTGGTGCCCTTGCTCTCGATGCTGTGCTTCGCGCACTCCATCAGCTGGTCGACCGCATCCGCGGTCTGCACCGGCAACGGCACCATGATGGCCGTGATCTTGTCGGTCCCGGCCACCGCGCCGGCGCCGAGGTTCATCGGAACGCTCGCCACCAGCGGCTTGTCGGGGAGCGCGTCCCGCGCCACCAGGTAGTCGCGCAACGAGGAGGTGACGGCCGCGAGGACCACGTCGTTGACCTTGCACCCGAAGGTGTCCTTGATCAGCTTGATGTCGGCGAAGTCGACCTCGGTGAACGCCATCTCCCGGCGGGCGGTGAGCCGGCCGTTGAGGAGGGACTTCGGTGCGCTGAACGGCAACGTCATGGACGACTTGCTCACCACCGAGCGCCCGACCATCGAGCCCATCGCCAGCACCCGCTTGCCCGAGCCGAGCACGCCCTTGACGACGTGGACCGGCCGGCGGGCCCCGTTGACGGCCGCCCGTCCCAGGAGTCCGACGCTGCTCGGGTGCGGTTCGACGGGGATGGTCGGGGCCGGCTCCACGTCCCGGTGGTCCGGGCTCAGGTCGAGCAGGTTGGCCATCATGTCGGAGCCGGCCGAGCCGTAGATCGTGGAGTGGTGCATCTTGGAGACCATGGCGACCTGGCCGGAGGCGAGCCCGTCGACGAGCCACATCTCCCACAGCGGCCGGTCCCGGGGCAGCACCGAGGAACCGATCTCCCCGACGAGCTTCCCGAGGGCCTTCAGGTCTCCCGGCGCCGGCAGGGTCGCGGTGTGCAGGTGCTTGTCGAGGTCGAGCTCGTGGTCGTGCACCCAGTACGGGTGGTCCAGGTGCAGCGGCACCTCCACGATGCTGCGCTGGAACGCCGGCATCAGGTGGAAGCGGTCGGCCATCACCTGCCGGAAGCGCTCCGTGGTGAAGCCACCCTTGGCGCCCTTGGCGTCGAGCAGCATGACCCCGAGCACGTGCTGCTGGCAGGTCGGTGACTCGAGGTAGAGAAAAGACGCGTCCATCGCACTGAGCTGTTCCATGTGCCGCTCCTTAGCCCAGTGCCCTGACGGCGACGTCTTTGGCCCACCGGTAGTCTGCTTTGCCCGCGGGCGATCTCACGACCTGGTCGACGAGCACGAGATCCCGGGGGACCTTGTACCCGGCCACGCTCTCGCGCACGTGGTCCTGCAGCTCGGCGAGCGTCACGGGCGTCAGCGCGTGGACGACCGCGACGACCCGCTCGCCCCAGCGCTCGTCGGGCACGCCGACGACCAACGCATCCTCGACGGCCGGGTGCGACTTGAGTGGCTCCTCGACCTCCTCGGGGTAGACCTTCTCCCCGCCGGTGTTGATGCACAGGGAGCCGCGACCCAGCAGCGTCACCGTCCCGTCCGCCTCCAGCAGGGCGTCGTCGCCGGTCAGAGCCCACCGCACGCCATCGACCTCGACGAAGGTGGCGGCGGACTTGACGGGGTCGTTGTGGTACCGAAGCGGGACGTGGCCACGACGGGCGACCTTGCCGACGACGCCCGAACCCGGCTGGACCACCTGGTTGTCCGGCGACATGACGTTCGTGGTCGCGTTGAGCCGGAACGTCCCCCCCTCCTTGGTCCCCAACGTCCCGGTCTCGCTGGACCCGAGGGAGTCGAAGAGCATCCGTCCGGGCAGCAGCACCAGCAGGCGGTCCTTCGTGTGCTGGGAGAGCGGGGCTCCGCTGGAGGCGATGACCCAGAGGCTGTCGGCCTTCACCGAGTCCTGGTGACCCTCCAGGTAGTCGAGCATCGGCTTGGTCATCGCGTCACCCACGAGGACGATGTTGAAGACGTTCTCGTCCGCGATCGTCTGCCACACCTCGGCAGGGTCGAACCTCCCCAGCGGCATGAGGACGACCTTGCCGCCGGTGTACAGCATGTTCAGGGCGAGCCAGTGGGCGGCTGCGTGCATCAGCGGCGGCGCGGCGAGGGCGATGATCCCGTTCTCGGGCAGCCGGGCCCCGAGGTCCGCCGCCGAGGTCGCGTAGTCGCCGCTCTGGGTGAGGTCGCCGCCGCCCATCGCGGACTTGAAGATGTCCTCGTGGCGCCAGACGACCCCCTTCGGCATGCCGGTCGTCCCACCGGTGTAGATGAGGTACAGGTCCTCCGAGCTTCGACCGGCCGCACTCGGCCGCTCGGCCGACGCACCGTCCAGGGCTTCCTCGTACGGGAGCGAGCCTGCCACCGCAGGGCCGTCCGTACCGTCGGCGACGTCGAGGACCAGGCGCAGCGGGGTGTCGAGCGCGGCCGCCGCCCGGCCCGCGAAGGCGCGGTGGACGATCAGCGCGACGATCGCGGAGTCCTCGAACAGGTAGCGCAGCTCCCGCTCGACGTACCGGTAGTTGATGTTCACCGGGATGGCCGACAGCTTGAAGGCGGCGAGCATGCCCTCGAGGTACTCCGACCCGTTGGCCAGCTGCAGGCCGACGGTGTCACCAGCTCCGACGCCGGCAGCGGCCAGCACGCCGGCGAGCCGATTGGCCCGCTCGTCGAGCTGGCGGTAGGTGAGCCGGCAGTCACCGACGACGAGGACCTCACGGTCGGGATCGGCGTCGGCCACGGCCTCGTACAGGTCTGCGAGGTTGAAGGTCACGGTGCGCACTCTGGCGCAACACGGGGGCCTGTGGGGGCGTTTTGACGTGACGGCGCGCACCGGGCGGCCAACGTGGCGATCCGGGAGGAGCGGACGAACGACGTCACGAGATCGGCGTGCAGGCCGTTGGTGAGGTAGCAGAACGACAGTCCCGAGTCCGGGTCGGCCCACGCCACCTGCCCACCGAGGCCGGAGGCGCCGAAAGCCCGCGGGCCGGTCGACCGGCCGAACTCGCGCATCGCGGCCTTCCCGTCGTCGCCGGCAACGGACAGCCCGAGCGTCCGGTTGGCGGGTACGCCGGTGAACGGGTCAATCTGGGTGTTCCGGACGTGCCCGGTCGCATCGGACAGCACCTCCGGGTCCCAGAGGTCTCCGGGGTTGTGCAACAGCGCCTGGTAGAGCAGCGCGACGTCGCCGGCATCGGAGACGGCGCCGGCCCCGGGGACGCCGATCTCGCGTACGACGGGGTCGTTGAAGCGCAGCAGCATCTCGGTCGTCGCCACCACCGGCACAGCTGGGCCGTCGATCGCGGCCTCCCCGACCAGCACCACGTCGAGGACGTCGGCCGCCTGGTCGGGCGCCACCCCGAGGCGAAGCCTCGTCAGGCCGAGCGGTGCCAGCACCCGCTCCGTGACGTAGGCCCGGTAGTCCCGGCCGCTCACCTGCTCGATCACCTCGGCCAGGACCCAGTGCGCACTGACGGAGTGGTACTCCGTACGCGACCCAGGTTCGCTGTCGAGACGCCACCCTGCGAAGCGCTCCACCCGCAGCGCCGAGGTCGCGCCCTGCTCCGCCCGGATCGGTGCCCGCGGGAAGCCGGCGGTGTGCGTGAGCAGGTGCTCGACGGTGACGTCAAGCTTGCCGTTCTCGGCGAACCGGGGCACCAGGTCGGCGACGCGCGCGCTCGGCGCGAGCAGCCCGTCGCTGATGAGCCCCCAAGCCGCGGCGCCGGTCAGAGCCTTCGTCACGGAGAACACCGTGTAGCGGCTGGCGTCCGTGGCAGCGCCGAGCGTGGCGAGCAGCTGCACCTCACCGTCGAGGGCGAGCGCGAGTTGGCAGGAGGGCAGCGTGCCAGCGTCGACCTCCTCGGCTGCCCGGTCCACCAGCTTCTGGACGGCGGTCACATCAAGAGTCACGGTCGGCATTCTGCCCCGCCGCCCGGGGGGAACGACCGGACCCGAGTCCTGACCACTGGGACTTCCCCCACCTCGTAGCGAGTTCGGCTGCGCAAGGCTGACAAATCTGTAACCTGTTCTCGTTCAGCGGGTCCAAGGTCCGAGCCCTCGAGGAGAGCCGCATGAGCACGAGAACAGCCGTACGGCGGACCGTCGGTCCGCTCCTGCGCAAGCTGGTGACGCCACCGAGCGTGCCGTCCGTGCCCGAGGGTCGGATGGTCGAGCTGCCCGGGCGGGGTCAGACGTTCGTCGTCGACGTCCCCGGCCCGGAAGGCGCCCCGACCATCGTGCTGCTGCACGCGCTGGGGTGCACCGCCTACCTCAGCTGGTACCCCGTGCTGGAGCAGCTGTCGCAGCACTACCGCGTCGTGACCCTCGACCAGCGCTGGCACGGCCGCGGCATTCGCTCCCCCCGCTTCACGTTCGAGGACTGCGCCGACGACGCCGCCACCCTGCTCGACGTGCTGGGCATCGACACCTGCATTCCCGTCGGCTACTCGATGGGCGGTGCGATCGCGCAGCTGATGTGGCAGCGGCACCCGGAGCGGGTCGCCGGGCTGGTGCTGTGCGCGACTGCCCGCAACTTCCGGGGCACCCGGCGCGAGCGATTGTTCTTCCCGGTCATGTCGGCCGCGATGAAGCCGCTCACCCCGGTCTGCCGAGGCCGCGGCGACCGGGTGCACGCGGTGCTTCCCGAGATCCCCTCCACCGACTCCTCGGACGCCGGGTGGGGGCTCATTGAGTTCCGGAGCACGAGCGCCTGGGCGATGCCAGCCGTGCTGGCGGCCCTCGGCGGCTTCAACTCCGCTCCCTGGATCGGCGAGGCCTCGGTGCCGGCGAGCGTGGTCGTGACCACCAAGGACCACACCATCCCGGAACGCCGGCAGCGCAAGCTGGCCGCGGCCCTGCCCGACGCCCACGTCGTCGAGCTGGAGGGGGGGCACTCGTCCCTCGTCCTGAAGTCCCACGCCTTCGGGCCGGCGCTGCTCGAGGGACTCGCGTCCGTGGTCGCCCGCCGCCCCGTGACGTCCGCACGAGTCCCCCGGCAACCCCGCGCGGACGTGAGGACGTAGGACGGTGGTCGAGCGGCTGACGGGTGCGGACGCGAGCTACCTGTACATGGAGACGCCCACCCTCCACATGCACACCCTCAAGATCGCGCTGCTCGACGTCTCGACGGTCCCGGCCGGTTACTCCTTCGGGCTGCTGCAGGACGAGCTCGCGGCGCGGCTGCACCTGCTGCCGCAGTTCCGCCGCCGGGTCGTGCAGGTGCCGTTCCAGCTCCACCACCCGGTCTGGGTCGAGGACCGCGACTTCGACCAGAGCCAGCACGTGCGGCGGGACGCCGTACCGGCTCCGGGAGGGATGCGCGAGCTCGAGGAGTTGATCGGCCTGATCGCCAGCACCCCCCTCGACCGGTCCCGACCGCTCTGGGAGATCCACGTCTGCGAGGGGATGGCAGACGGCCGGATCGCCGTCGTGACCAAGATGCACCACTCGCTCGCCGACGGCGGCGCCGCGAACGCGCTGCTCGCGAACATCATGGACGAGGTGCCGCATGCCGTACCCGAGGCGGCGACCGAGTCCTGGCAGGGCGAGCGGACGCCGACCGGGTGGGAGCTGTTCCGAGCCGGGGTATTCGCCTGGTTCGTGCAGCTGACCAAGCTGCCTGCGGTGCTGGCCAAGACGGCGAGGAACGTGCGCGAGACCCAGCTGCACAAGCGGACGTCCACCATCGCCGTGCCCAAGCCGATCAAGGACACCCCACGGACCTCGTTCAACGGCGCCATCACCGCACGCCGGTCCTTCGCGACCGCGGTGCTGCCGTTCGAGGACTTCCGCACGGTGAAGTCCGCCCACGGCGTGACGCTCAACGACACGGTCCTCGGGGTCGTCGCCGGCACGATGAACGCCTGGTTCGCCTCGCACGGCGAGACGGTGGCCTCGAGCCTGACGGCGGGCGTCCCGGTCGCGACCGACGACGGCTCCGAGGGGGTCCGGCTCATCGGGAACCGGGTGTCGAACCTGTTCACCTCCCTGCACACCGACATCGCCGACCCGATCGCCCGCCTCAAGGCCATCTCGGCCACCACGACCGAGTCCAAGCTCGTACAGCGCAAGCTCGGGCTCGAGATCTACGAGGACTTCTACCAGTTCGCCCCACCCGCGGCGTTCAGCGCCTTCAACCGGAGCTACTCGCGGTTCAAGGTCGCCGACCACCACGCCAGCCCGTTCAACCTGGTGGTGTCCAACGTCCCCGGGCCACCGGTCACCCTGCACATCGGGGGTGCGACGCTGGACGCGTTGTTCAGCGTCGGCCCGATCCTGGAGGGCATCTCGCTGAACATCACCGTCTGGTCCTACCAGGGCAAGATGAGCTTCTCGGCCATCACCTGCCCGGACAACCTGCCGGACGTCCACCACCTGATGTCCCTGCTCAAGCCCGCCCTCGACGAGCTCGTGGCGCTGTCGTGACAGCAGGGGGGCTGGCAGGGACGCGAGATTTCGTCTAACTTGGGACTATGTCTCAGATGTCGGAGGTCGGCCTGCGCGAGCGCAAGCGGCTGGCGACGCACGCCCGCATCGCCGACGAGGCCGCCCGGCTCGCCTCCGAGAAGGGCGTCGCCGCCACCACGATCGACGACATCGCCGCGGCAGCCGAGGTCGGCCGGGCGACCTTCTTCCGGTACTTCGACGCCAAGGAGGTCGCGGTCGCCGAGGGGTTCAGCGTCCCCTGGCTGCAGCTGCTCATCGACAACCTCGACGCCCAACCCAGCCATCTCGACGCCATGACCGCCGTTCGCGAGACCTTCCGGGGCTTCGAGCCGGTGCTGGACGACGCCGGCGCCCAGCTCGTCCTGCAGCAGGCGCGGATGGCTGTCGCCTCGCCGGGACTGCAGGCCTGGACCCTGCATGTGTACGTCCGCTTCGAGAAGGCCATCGCCGCCTCGGTGACGCACCGCTTCGACGACCTGACCCCCGATGACCCACGGCCCCGGCTGGTGGGCGCGTTGACCATGTCGGCGGTCCGGATCTGCCTGGACACCTGGCTCGCCTCCGACGGCGGCAAGGACCTCCCCCTGCTGCTCCAGCGGGCGCTGGGCGTCATCGAGGTGAACGCCGCGTGAGCGACCACCAGATAGCGAAGGACCTCGCCACGTCCGCCGGCGAGCTGCTCCTGGCACTGCGCGACCAAGGCCTGCAAGGGAGCGCGTTGAAGGACGCCGGCGACCGCGAGGCGCATCTGCACCTGATGGCCGAGCTGTCCCGGCGTGCGCCCCGCGACGGGGTCTTGAGCGAGGAGGGCGCAGCGGACCCGGCGAGGCTCGTGATGTCCCGGGTGTGGATCGTCGATCCGCTGGACGGCACCCGGGAGTACGCCGAGCCCGACCGCACCGACTGGGCCGTGCACGTCGCGTTGTGCGTCGACGGGATCGCCACGATCGGGGCGGTCGCGCTGCCCGCCCTGGGGCTGACGCTGAGCACGGGTTCCCCGCTCCCCGTCCTCGGCCCCGCCCCAGCCTCCCCCCGGCTTGCGGTGAGCCGTACCCGCCCGACGGCGCACTCCACGGTGCTCGCCGAGCACCTCGGCGGGGTGCTCGTGCCGATGGGCTCTGCGGGTGCGAAGGCGATGGCCGTCGTGCTCGGCGAGGTGGAGATCTACGCTCATAGCGGCGGGCAGTACGAGTGGGACAGTGCCGCGCCGGTGGCGGTCGCGGCTGCTGCCGGCTTGCACGTGAGCCGCTTGGACGGTTCGCCGCTGATCTACAACCGCGAGAACCCCTACCTTCCTGACCTGCTCATCTGCCGACCCGAGTTCGCGCAGACCGCCATCGAGATCTGCGCCGGAGTCACCGCATGACCACCCTCACCCACCTGCAACGGCTCGAGGCGGAGTCGATCAGCATCCTGCGTGATGCCGTGTCGGAGTCGCAGAAGCCGGTGATGCTCTACAGCATCGGCAAGGACAGCGCCGTGATGCTGCACCTGGCCCAGAAGGCGTTCTTCCCCGGCAAGCTGCCGTTCCCGTTGTTGCACGTGGACACGACCTGGAAGTTCCAGGACATGTACCGGCTCCGGGACGCCAAGGCTCGTGAGCTGGGTGCGGATCTGATCGTGCACAAGAACCCCGAGGCGGTACGGCTCGGCATCAACCCGTTCGACCACGGCTCTGCGGTGCACACCGACGTGTGGAAGACCGAGGGCCTCAAGCAGGCGCTGTCCGAGGGTGGGTACGACCTCGCCTTCGGTGGAGCGCGGCGCGACGAGGAGAAGTCCCGGGCGAAGGAGCGGATCTTCAGCGTCCGCACCAAGGAGCACCGCTGGGACCCCAAGCAGCAGCGCCCTGAGCTGTGGCGGCTCTACAACGCCCGGGTGCAGCAGGGCGAGAGCGTCCGGTGCTTCCCGCTTTCCAACTGGACCGAGCTCGACGTGTGGCAGTACATCAGCCAGCAGGGCATCGAGATCGTGCCGCTCTACTTCGCCGCGGAGCGGCCGGTGGTGGACCGCGACGGGACGCTGATCATGGTCGACGACGACAGGTTCCGGTTCCTGCCGGGTGAGGAGCCGATGCTGCGCAAGGTCCGGTTCCGGACGTTGGGGTGCTATCCGCTGTCCGGGGCGATCGAGTCCGAGGCGGACACCCTGCCGGCGATCATCCAGGAGATGCTGCTCGCCACCACCTCCGAGCGGCAGGGCCGGCTGATCGACCACGACAGCAAGGCGTCGATGGAGATGAAGAAGCAGGAGGGGTACTTCTAGTGAGCACCTACAAGGACGCCTCTTCGGACCTGATCGCCTCCGACATCGAGGCCTACCTCCACGAGCACGAGCACAAGAGCCTGCTGCGGTTCATCACCTGCGGCTCGGTCGACGACGGCAAGTCCACCTTGATCGGTCGGTTGCTGTACGAGTCGCAGATGGTGTTCGAGGACCAGCTCGCCGCGCTGCACCACGACAGCAAGACCTCCGGCACCCAAGGCGGCGAGCTCGACCTGGCCCTGCTCGTCGACGGCCTCGCGGCGGAGCGGGAGCAGGGCATCACGATCGATGTGGCCTACCGCTTCTTCTCCACCGAGAAGCGCAAGTTCATCGTGGCCGACACCCCCGGTCACGAGCAGTACACCCGCAACATGGTCACCGGCGCCTCGACGGCGGACCTGGCGATCATCCTCATCGACGCCCGCCGGGGAGTGCTCACGCAGACTCGACGGCACAGCTTCCTGGTGTCGCTCCTGGGCATCACCAAGGTCGTGCTGGCGGTGAACAAGATCGACGCGGTGGACTACAGCCAGGAGGTTGTCGACCGGATCGACGCCGAGTACCGCGAGTTCGCCGCAGGGATCGGGCTGACCGACATCGTCACCATCCCCACTTCCGCCCTGAAGGGCGACAACGTCCTGGTCCGGAGCGAGAACACCCCCTGGTACACCGGCCCGACGCTGCTCGGGCACCTGGAGGTGGTGCCGAACTTCGAGGAGCTGCAGCACGGCCCGTTCCGGATGCCGGTGCAGTGGGTGTCGCGGCCGGACCTGGACTTCCGCGGCTTCGCCGGTCAGCTCGCCGGCGGCACCGTCCGACCCGGCGACCAGGTCCGGGTCCTGCCCTCCGGCCGGGTCAGCACCGTCGCGCGGATCGTCACCATGGACGGCGACCTCATCCGGGCCGTCGCGCCCCAGTCGGTGACCCTCACCCTCACCGATGAGGTCGACGTCAGCCGCGGTGACGTCCTCGCCGCGGCGGAGGACTCCCCCGAGGTCGCCGACGTCTTCGAGGCCACCGTCATCTGGATGGGCGAGACCGACCTGCAGCCCGGCCGGCCCTACCTGCTCAAGATCGGCGCCCGGACCGTCACCGCGACCGTGAGCAAGCCCGACCACAAGGTCGACGTCAACACCATGGAGCAGCAGCCCGCCGACACGCTGGCCCTGAACGAGATCGGGGTCTGCACCGTCAGCCTCGACCGCCCCGTGCCGTTCGACGCCTACACCGCCAACCGCGACATGGGCGGCTTCATCCTGATCGACCGGCTGACCAACAACACCGTCGGCGCCGGCCTGCTCACCAAGGCTGTTCGCGGGTCGGACAACGTGCACTGGCAGGCCACCGACGTCAGCAAGGCCGCGCACGTCGCGTTGAAGGGCCAGCAGCCCTGCGTGCTGTGGTTCACCGGCGTCCCCAGCTCGGGGAAGTCGACCATCGCGAACCTGGTCGAGAAGCAGCTGTTCGCCCAGGGCCGGCACACCTACCTGCTCGACGGCGACAACATCCGACACGGCCTGTCCAAGGACCTCGGCTTCACCCCGGAGGACCGCGTCGAGAACATCCGGCGCGTCGGGGAAGTCGCCCGTCTCATGGTCGACGCCGGCCTGATCGTCCTGGTCACGCTCGTCTCCCCGTACCGGGTTGAACGGGACGCTGTGCGGGCACGACTGGAGGACGGCGAGTTCTTCGAGATCTTCGTCGACGCGCCGCTGTCCGTCGTGCAGGAGCGCGACCCCAAAGGCCTGTACCGCAAGGCCGCCGCCGGTGAAGCCGTCAACGTGACCGGTCTGGACTCTCCCTACGAGGCCCCCGAACAGCCAGAGCTCCGGCTGCCGACTGCGGAGATGTCGGCCGAAGCGGCTTCGGCAAACGTCCTGCGCATGCTGCTCGAAGCGGGCATCCTTAGCCCGTGACGGTGGTGCAACACCGCCGACACACCCTCCCCCGCGCGGAAAGGACCCGACCTGTGACCCGACGTTCACCGCTCGTCGCTTTGGCTGTTGTGGGGGTGCTCACCCTCACCGGCTGCGGAGCGCGCGTCAACGCCTCGCTGCGTCAGGCAGCCGCCGATCAGGCCCTCGGCCGGGGTGGTGCCGGCTCAGGGCAAGGGAGCACCACAGGCGATTCGTCCGGTGGTGCGACCGGCGGCAGCGCGACCGGTGGCACGACCGGTGCGCTCGGTACGACAGGAGGGACGACCGGCGCGCTCGGGACCACCGGTGGCACGACCACCGGGACCAAACCCGGAGGCGGCGCCACAGGTGGCACGACGGGCGGCACGAGCGCCGGCGGCACCACCGCAGGCGCGGCCGGCAACGGCGGCGCCACTGACGTCGGGGTGACCGCGAACAGCATCACCGTCGGCAACATCGCGGACGCCTCCGGCCCGGTCCCTGGCTTGTTCAAGGGCGCGATCGTCGGCACCCAGGCCTACTTCGCGATGATCAACAGCCAGGGCGGCGTGAACGGTCGGCAGATCAACGTCAACTTCGGCGACAGCCAGCTCGACTGCGGCCAGAACAAGTCCCAGACCCAGTCGCGCATCGGTTCGGTGTTCGCCTTCGTCGGCAGCTTCTCCCTGTACGACGACTGCGGCACCCAGGTGCTCTCACAGCACCTGGAGGTCCCGGATGTCTCCAACGCGCTCGGGCTCCAGACCCAGAAGCTGAAGTCGAACTACAGCACCGCGCCCCTCGGGGGCGGCTGGCGCACCGGGCCGCTCGACTACAACAAGAAGAAGTACGGCGCCGCCTGGGAGCACATCGGCGCGATCTACGCCAATGTCGGCACCGGCCCCACCATCTGGAACAACACCAAGAAGGCCATCGACCACTCCGGTGGGCACGTCGCCTACGACGAGCCGTACGGCGCCACCGACACCGACTTCACCGGCACCGTCATCAAGATGAAGAGCAACGGCGTCCAGATGATCTACGTCAACACCACGGACGGCGCCACCACCGCCCGGCTCGTCAACGCCCTCAAGGGCCAGAGCGGCAGCAAGGACTGGCCCATCATCTTCGGGGCCACCGCGTACGACTCGAACTTCCTGAAGCAGGCCGGCGCCAACGCCGAGGGCGTGTTCAACGACCAGCAGTTCGCGCTGTTCTTCAACCCCGACGAAGCCTCCCGCGTCCCGGCTGTGGGTCAGTTCCAGACCTGGATGAACCAGGTCGACAAGAGCCAGACCAAGGACATCTTCGCCGTGTACGGCTGGACCTCCGCGGAGCTGTTCGTCCAGGCTCTGAAGAAGGCCGGGCCGAAGGCGACCCGGAAGGGCTTGATCGCCGCGTTGAACGGCATCACCAGCTTCGACGGCAGCGGGCTGCTGGCGCCGGCCAACCCAGCCGGCAAGAAACCCGCGTCCTGCTACCTGCTGGCCCAGGTGCAGGGCGGCGTGTTCAAGCGCATCCAGCCCGCCAAGGGCTTCGACTGCTCCGGCACCTACTTCCCGGCGGCCTGACGACATGGAAGCGTTCCTCGGACTGCTCGTCGTCGGGATCGTCACCGGCTGCGTGTATGCGCTGAGCGCCACGGGCCTGGTCGTCACCTACACGACCTCAGGCATCTTCAACTTCGCGCACGGCGCCATCGGGATGATCGGCGCGTTCACCTACTGGCAGCTCACGGTGAAGTGGCACTGGCCGGTGCTCGTCGCGTTGTTCGTGGTGCTGTTCGTGCTGGCGCCTTTGCTCGGCGCCGGGATCGAGCGAGCGGTGATCCGACCGCTGCACGGGGCGTCGGTGGACGTCACGCTGGTCATCACCCTCGGCCTGCTGCTGTTCCTGCTCGGCGCCGCCAACTTCATCTGGGACGGGTCGCAGTCACGCGTTCTCCCGGAGTTCTTCCGCGGCAGCAAGCCCATCGACGTCCTCGGTGTCAACGTCACCTACACGCAGATCCTCATCGTGGTGGCCGCGTTCGGAGTGGCCCTCGGACTGCGCACGCTGTTCACCAAGACCCGCATCGGCATCGCCATGCGCGGCGTCGTCGACGACCCTGACCTGTGCGCCATGGCGGGGGTCTCACCGGCCCGCATCCAGCAGCTGTCCTGGTCGATCGGCGCGTCGCTGGCCTGCCTGTCCACCATCCTCATCGCTCCGACCGCCGGGCTGAACGCGACGATCCTCACGCTGCTCGTCATCAACGGCTATGCCGCGGCGCTGTTCGGCCGCCTCAAGAGCCTGCCGCGCACGGCGGTCGGCGGCATCGTGCTGGGCTTGATCGTGCAGCTCTACCCGGTCTACCTCGCCCCGCATGTGCCGTTCTTCAGCAAGACCGCGGACGAGCTCACCAAGGCGGTGCCCATGATCTTCCTGGGCGTGCTGCTGCTGTTCATCCCGGCCGGCCGGCTCCGCACCTCCAGCGCGGCGGCCCGCGTGGCGCCGACCGTGCCCGGCCTGAAGCAGTCCCTCGCCGGCGCGGGCGGACTGGTCGTCATGGCGGTCGTGCTCGCCGGCGCGCTGTCCTCGGCGAACCTGCTGGTCGGGTCGCGCGTCGCCATCCTGGCGCTGACCCTGCTGTCCCTCGTGCTCCTCACCGGCTACAGCGGCCAGACCTCGCTGTGCGCGCTGACGTTCGTCGGCATGGGCGCCTTCGCGATGGGCACGTTCGTGGATCGCTCCCCCATCGGACTGCTGTACGCCGGCCTGCTGGCCGCGGCGGCCGGGACCGTCATCGCGCTCATCACAGCCCGGCTGCGTGGGCTCTACCTGGCCCTTGCGACGTTCGCCTTCGCGAAGGGCATGGACGAGGGCTTCTTCAACTTCCACCTGGGCACCGGCGGCAACCTCGAGGTCAAGAGGGTCTCGCTGCCGGGGATCGACACCAACTCCGAGTCGACCTTCTTCGTCGTCACGGTGGTCATCTTCGCGGTAGCCGCCGTCGGCGTCCTCGCCGTCCGCCGCGGCCGTTGGGGACGGCAGCTCACCGCCCTCAACGACTCCCCCGCGGCCTGCGCCACCCTCGGGGTCAACACCACCATCACCAAGGTCGTCGTCTTCGCGGCCTCGGCCGGCATCGCGGGCGTCGCCGGCGGCCTGTACGGCGGGATGCAGGGCCTGGTGGGCTTCAAGGACTTCGCGGTGCTGGCCAGCCTCGCGCTGCTGCTCGCGGTCAGGGTCGGCGGCATCAACACCATCACCGGCGCGATGTTCGGCGCCCTCGTCATCGGCATCACCCCGGTGCTGAAGGAGAAGCTGACCTTCATCCCCGACAAGGTGCAGCTCGACTACCTCTTCACCGGGCTGGCCGCGGTCAGCATCGGCCGGGACCCCGACGGCCTCGGCGGCCAGATGTCCAAGCTCGGGCACTGGCTCCGGGCGCAGCGACGCACCCCGTCCACCGGCACCCCGACCGGCGTGTCCGTGCAGGAGGCCAGCCTTGTCCACGGTTGATCTCGAGACCTACGTCCCGCCGGCCGGTGAGACCTTCGACCCGCACGACCCCGAGGTCGCCCTGCACGTCGATGACATCTCGGTCCGGTTCGGCGGCGTCCAGGCGGTGAGCCACGCGACCATCACCGCGCTCCGCGGTCAGGTGACCGGCCTGATCGGCCCGAACGGTGCCGGCAAGACCACGACGTTCAACATGATCACCGGGCTGGAGCAGCCCAACGAGGGCGTCATCTGGCTGGGCGGCGAGAACGTGTCGGCGCTGTCGCCGTACAAGCGGGCCCGCCGTGGGCTGGCCCGTACCTTCCAGCGGCTCGAGGTGTTCGGGACCCTCACCGCCCGCGACAACATCCTGGCCGCCGCCGAGTTCCGGCGCTCGTGGTCCAAGGACGGCAGCGACCCGAAGTCGGTCGCCGACCACCTCATCGACCGGGTCGGCCTGACGCACGTGCAGCACGAGCGGGTCGACATGCTGCCGACCGGGCTGGCCCGCCTGGTCGAGCTCGGCCGCGGCCTGGCCACCCAGCCCAAGGTCCTGCTGCTCGACGAGCCCGGCTCCGGGCTGGACATCGCCGAGAGCGAGGCGCTCGGAGACCTGCTCATCGACCTCGCCGTCGAGGGCATTGCGGTGCTCGTGGTCGAGCACGACGTCGACCTCGTGATGCGGGTCTGCAACCGGATCCACGTGCTCGACTTCGGCAAGATCATCTGTGTCGGCGTCCCCAGCGTCGTGCAGGCCGACAAGGCCGTCCAGGCCGCCTATCTCGGAGCTGAGTAGATTGACCGCACCCGCCCTAGAACTGCACGACATCAGCGCCGGGTACGGCCGGATCCAGGTGCTGCACGGCGTGAGCCTGCGCGTGCCGGCCGGCACGGTGTACGCCCTGCTGGGTCCCAACGGTGCGGGCAAGACGACCACGATGCTGGTCGCTGCGGGCAAGCTCAAGCCGACCGCCGGCTGCATCCACGTGGCCGGCACGCACGTCAACAACGTCGCCCCCGAGAACCTCGCCAAGGCCGGCGTGTGCCGAATCCCCGAGGGCCGCGGGGTGTTCCCCAACCTCACCGTCGATGAGAACCTGCGGATGTTCACCTACGCCAGCGAGATGTCGGCGTCGGAGGTGCAGGAGACGGCCTACGCCCGCTTCCCGAGGCTCGGCGAGCGCCGGGGCCAGCTCGCCGGCACGATGTCCGGGGGCGAGCAGCAGATGCTCGCGATGTCACGGGCCCTGGTCGCCAACCCGGGGGTGCTCCTGCTGGACGAGATCTCCATGGGGCTGGCACCCAAGATCGTGTCGGAGCTCTACGAGCTCGTCGGGCAACTGGCCCAGGAAGGCATCAGCATCTTGTTGGTCGAGCAGTTCGCGCGTACGGCCCTGGCGGTCTCGGACTACGCCGCAGTGATGACCGGAGGGCGCATCGCGATGGTCGGGCAGCCCGCCGACGTCGCGGACTTCGTGAACGAGGCCTACCTCGGCGGCGCAGCATGAGCCGCCGGTCAGCGCTGGCGCTGCTTGCCGCCGGGGCCACCTGCCTGCTCAGCGCGAGCATTCCGGTGGTCACGGCCAACGCCGCGGGCGCGAACGGCTCAGGGCTCGGCTCGTGGGGCCTGGCCGCAGCGGCGCAGGGCGTGAACCTGAAGTTCGGGGAGCCGAACTACTGCTTCGTCACACCGTCGGGGCTCAACGGCTGCGAGGGCGTGGTGCCCGAGGCCACCTCGCAGCTCCAGAACGGCCCGATCGGTAGCGCCACAGCGGCGGTCGCGTGGCCCGGCCTGCTCGCCGCCAACGCCGGCAGCCTGCTCATCACGGCCAGCAGCGGAAACGTGCCGCCCCAGGCCACCGTCCTGAACGAACCGGTACGCGCCGAGGCTCGCACCGGTTCGGCGCCCGACACCGTCACCAACACCTCGATCCCGAACAGCACCATGAAGGCGGTCGCCAAGCCGCTCAGCACCTCGGCCGAGGCAGCCGTCAGCGGCATGTCTGTGGCCGCCGCCGGCACGTTCGGACCCATCAAGACCCACACCGACACGACCGTGAACGCCGCCAAGCAGGTGACGTCGCAAGCCACCAGCCAGGTCTCCAACATCGACCTCGCCGCCGGCGTGGTGCACATCGGCAGCGTCACCTCCACCGCGGTGGCGACCAGCGACGGGGTGGCCGCGACGGCCAAGGGCAAGACGCTGGTCTCGAACGTCACCATCGCCGGCTTCCCCGCCACGATCGACGGCAACGGCGTCACCGTCCAAGGCACCGGACTCGCCCTCACCACTGCCACGAACGCCGTCAACGCCGCCCTGGCGAACGCCGGGATGACGCTGCTGGTCAGCGAGCCGCAGGGCAAGCCGAACGGACCGGACGTCACGTACACCTCGGGGAGCTTGGTCGCGGTCTTCACGCAGATGGGCTACTCGATGACGGTGCAGCTCGGGGGCGCGAGCGTCACCGCTACGGCCGGGCCTGCCTTCGCCTACAAGCCGCCGCCCTTCACCAGCGTCCCCGGAGTCGTGACCCCTCCCGCCGGCAGCACCGTCCCCGGCACGAGCAACCCCGGCACGGTCGGCAGCGTCGGGACCCCGAGCCTTGGCCAGCCGCCGGTCACGACCCCCCAGGGCGGCAGCACTCCGCCGACCCTGCTCGGGCCGGTCGTCGCCCTGGCCCACGTCGGACCCGGCCGCGGTCCGGTGTCCCCCTGGCTCGTCACCTTCGGACTGCTCGGCACCGGCCTCGTGCTGGCCGGCATGAGACGCCTTCCTGACCGAGTGCTGGAAGCGCCCGCCCCCACCTGCCCACTCGAGGAGACCGGATGACCACCAGCCACGCGATGCTCCGCCAGGAGCGGCTCTCCGCCAACGTGCGGGGGCTGCGCATCCCCCGGGCCGGCTTCCGGCTGGACGACCGCTGGATGCTCTACGCCGGCGGCACGCTGCTCCCGCTCGGGATCCTCCTCGTCCTCCTCGGCTGGCAGGGCGCGTCCCACACGGTGCTGACCTTCGAGCAGATCCCGTACCTGATCTCAGGTGGCGTGCTCGGGCTCTCCCTGGTGTGCGCCGGCGGGTTCGTCTACTTCGCCTACTGGATGACGCTCATGGTGCGGGAGAACCGGCTGATGCGGGCAGACCTGGTCTCGGTGCTCGGCCGGATGGAGACGCTGCTGCAGGACGCGCCCGTCGCCGCCGGACCCCGCACCGCCGCCAAGCCTGCTGGTCCAGACCTGGTAGCGACCAAGACCGGCACCATGATCCACCGCTCCGACTGCGTCGCCGTGCAGAACCGCGACAACCTGCGGACCGTCACCGCCACCACCAAGGGCTTGACGGCCTGCGCGCTCTGCGACCCGCTGGCCGAGGTCTGACCCCGAGCCCCCTCACAGCACCTTGCCGGGGTTGAACAAGCCGAGCGGGTCGAGCGCGGCCTTGACGGCGCGCTGCATGAGCAGAGAGCTCGGGTCGAGCTCGCGCTCCATACCGGCCCTCTTCAGGAGGCCGACGCCGTGCTCGCCCGTCACGGTCCCGCCCAGCGCAATCGCGGCGTCGAGCAGGTCTTCGAAGGCTGCCTGAGCGGAGATCTTGGCGTTCTCGTCGCCGGCAGGCGTCAGGATCAGCGGGTGCAGGTTGCCGTCGCCGGCGTGCGCGATCGTGGCGATCCGGACCTCGTGACGCGTCGCGATGGCCTCGACCTCGGCCAGCATCACCGGCAGCAGGGAGCGCTTCACGACGATGTCCTCGGTCAGCACCGGGCCGAGCCGCTCCAGGGCGGGGTAGACCAGCCGACGAGCCTCGAACAGCGCCTCCGCCTCGGCGTCGTCGGTGGACTGCGCAGCCCACAGCGCACCCGCCTGCTTGAAGCAGGCGACCAGCGCCAAGGCCTCCTCGTCACCGGCGTCGCCGGGAGTGTCGACACGTGCCAGCAGCATGGCCGCGGCGTCGGCCTCCAGACCGAGGTGCTTCCACTCCTCCACGGCCTGCAGGCAGTACCGGTCGAGCAGCTCCAGCGCCGCGGGCGTCAAGCCGCTCCGGGTCACCAGCGCGACGGCAGCCCCCGCGTCGATCAGGCTGGCGAACGAGCCGACGACGGTACGCGGCGTGCCCTTCAGCGCAGGACGCAACCGCAGCGTCACCTCGGTGACGACACCGAGCGTGCCCTCGGAGCCGACCATCAGACCCGTCATGTCATAGCCCGCGACGCCCTTGCTGGTCTTGCGGCCATAGGCCACCGCCGTGCCGTAGCCGGCCGGGCCGCCGACGACCGCGCGCATCCCCAGCACGTAGTCGCGCGTCACGCCGTACTTCAGGCAGCACAGGCCGCCGGCGTTGGTGGCGACGTTGCCGCCGATCGTGGACCAGGGGGCGCTGGCGGGGTCCGGCGGGTACCAGAGCCCCTGCTCGGCCACCGCCGCCTTCAGATCGTTGTTGACCAGGCCCGGCTGCACGACGCACATCAGATTCTCGGCGTCGATCTCCAGCACTGCAGCCATCTTCGACACGTCGAGCACCAGGCAGCCGTCGGAGGCGTTCGCCCCACCGGACAGGCCCGTACCGGCGCCACGGGTGACGACGGGGACGCCCAGCTCGGCGCAGACCCGTACGGCGTGCTGCACCTCGGCCTCGCTGCGAGCGCGCAGGCCGACCGCCGCCTGCCCGACGGCAGCCCACTCGGCCTCGTCGTGGCTGATGCTGGCCAGCACATCGCGGTCGACCACGAGCCGGCCGGTGGGGATGCTCCGGGTCAGGCGCTCCAGCAACAGGTCGGTCGAGGACGGGACCGCCTGGGCGGTCACGCCAGCGCCACCGGCGACAGGACCTGACGAAAGGAGCTGGTCATGCCTCGACGCTACGCCGCCGATCTTCCTGTGAGAACGGCCGGACCGGGTGCTGCGTAGGCCATCCGCTCCGACACACGAACTCGGGGGAACTGGCGGCGGTGGCCGACGTCTCGGGTCTGGCATGCCGACGGGTGACCGGCGATACGCCGCGAACGCTCAGGGGTCGGTGTCCTCCAGCCCCTGGGCAGCACTGCCGACCGAGGCACGGCGCGGTGGCGGGCTGTCCCCTGCCGTGGCCCCGCCGGCGGATGCCTCCGCGGCAGAGGTCGTCTTCACCACTCCCGGGGACCCGTTCTCCGCCACCGCGGCCTGGCCGGCGGTCGAGCCCAGGCTGCCCTGCGTCGCCGCCGTCGGGCTGGCCGCCGTCCCGGACAGCGAGGTCCGTGACGGTGCCTGCGAGGTGGGCGCCGTGGTGTCAGCGGCGGCAGCCTGGACCCCGGGCTGGCTCGGCGAGGTCTGCGGCGCCGTGGCGGCAGCAGGGTCGCTACCGCCCCGCTTCGACACCGTAAACCCGGCCAGCCTGACCTTCGTCACCCCGTCCACGGTCTCGATGCCCAGCAGCGTGGTGTACCGGTCGACCTTGTCCTTGGCGTCCGGGAACGCCCCGTTGTTGCCGTCCTTCAGCTCCTCGAAGCCCGCCTTGCCGGCGAACCAGAGCTTGGCCTTGGGCCTGTTCTGGCCCTTGCCGCGGTCGAGGCCGGAGAACGAGGACACGAAGCTGGACGCGACGTCGGCAGGGCTCTTGAACCGGCCGTCGGTGTCCACGTACCTCAGCGGGTTCGACGAGGCGTAGGTGTACGCCGACAACAGGTCCGGATTGGCCACCGTGATCAGTGGATCCTCCTCGAGCATCGGCTCGGGGCTGTAGAACTGCTGTTCCCTTGTCTCGTACCAGCGCTGACCGAAGTTCACGAGGTCGTAGGTGGCGTCGGTCCAGCCCCCGGCGAACAGGTTCGGGGTGTCCTTGATCGTGCTCTGCCCCAGCACCCATGGTCGGCCCGTCGGCAGGTAGTCCACGTACTGGAACACCCCTGCCTTCTCGTCGGTGACGACTCGGAGGCTGCCCTGCAGGTCCTTGTGCAGGAAGTAGATCTTGCCGGGCACGGTCGGGCGGGGCTGGCAGGTCGACGTCGCCGCGTCGTAGATCTGATCCCCGACGCAGTAGCTCGCGTCCGGCACCGAGCAGGCCGAGGTGCAGACGCACGGCGAGAGGACCGTGTCCGTGCACGTCGCCGGGGGCGGGGCGGCGATGTCGTCCCCGCTGGTGCGGTGGCTGGCGATCAGGCGTCCACCGAGATAGATGCTCGCGTAGCGAAGCCCGCCGTTGACCATCCGCCAGTAGTCGTTGACGAACCAGGAGGTCCCGCCCGGGCCACGCTCGATCGAGCGCACCCCCTCGGCCGAGTATCGGTACTGCGTGTCGTTGTTGCCCTCAGCGATCCGGACCAGCCGGTTCTCGGCGTCCCAGGTCATCTGACGGCCGATGGTCTTGCTCTTGGAGCAAGGCTCGCTCCACGACGCCAGGTTGCCCTTGGCGTCGTAGGTGTAGTCGCGGGCCGCCAGCTTCTGCATCTGGTGGATCGTGTGGCCGGCCGTGTCCTTGCGATAGGTGACGTCCCCTGCAGCGATGGCGAACGAGGCCAGGCTGTCGTCGTTCATGGCCCCGCCACCGGAGCTGGTGTTCGCGTTGCAGTTGCTCAGCGCCGAACTTCCACCAGACGTCGTGGCAGTCTTGCCGCCCGTGTTCTTCGTCCCGGTCGTCCCGGTCGTCAGGGTCGTCGTCGTGACCTGCTTCTTGGCCACCAGGTTCCCGTTGGCCGAGTAGTCGTCCGCGAAGGTGTAGTTGCGACGGGTGTTCCGGTCGGTGTAGCTGCCCACCGCACCGGTGACGCGGTAGAAGCCGTCGTAGGTGTAGGACTGCTGCGACGCACCCGGCAGACCGTTGGCCGGCGGAGTCCCGAGCTGGGACACCGACGTGGCGGACCCGCGGTCGTAGAGCTTGTTGACCACGTCGCGGACGTTGCCGACAGAGTCGTAGGTGTAGCGCAGCCGCTGCAGCTGGGCTGCCGCCGAGGTCGAGCCGTCCTGCTGCAGCGCGACGGTCGAGTCGGTGTCGATGCTGGTGAGGAAGCGCCGCTTCGGGTCGAAGCCATAGCTGGTGACCACCCCGGTTCCCGTGGTGATTCTGGCCCCCTGGCCGAACTCGTCGTAACCCACCGACGATACGTAGGTCAGGGCCAGGTCGGGCCTGGGGACCGGGGTGCCGTACTGGTCGTAGAGCGTCGACTGCGGGATCGCGGAGACCAACTTGTCCGGCCGGCCGCCCAAGTCGTAGTGAGTGGTCAGGACCTCCTTGGACGGGTAGCTCGTGGTCAGGACCCGCCCGAGGCTGTCGAAGGTCCAGCCGGTGGTGGCGTTCGGCGGCGTGCCGCCGGAGCCCTTGCCGAACGGGTCGGCCGCCTCGGTGGCCGCCTCCGTCACGACGTTGCCGTCCGCGTCATAGGTATAGGTGCGGTCCATCGCCCCGTCATGGACCGATCTCACCCGCCCGGCGGAGTTGCCGGTCGCGCCGGGGTTGCCGTAGGAGTAGCGGACTGCCGGGGTCGCGTCGGTGTAGTCGATCGACGTGAGCCGGTCGAGGTCGTACCCGTAGCCGGCCACGGTGCCGCCGGAACGGGTCACCGTCAGCAGGTTGCCTGCCGGCGCGAACTGCTTGTCCACCACGCCGGCGTCCGGCGAGTTGGTCGACGTCAGGTCGCCGAGCAGGTCGTAGGAGTAGGTCGTCCTCGCGCCGGCCGGGTCGACCGCGGCCACGACACGACCGAGGTAGTTGTACTCGAAGCGGGTCACGATGAGACCTGGAGTGGAGGTCGAGGCCACCAGTCGTGCGGTGGTCGCTACGCCGCTCGGGGGCAGGCTCGCGAGCGGGCCGGCCGTCCCATCCGGGTTGCTGGCCGCGGCCGGCGCCTGCTCGTTGCGGTAGACCGCACCGCCGACGTCGGCCCAGGTCCGGGTCTGGTGCCCGAGCGCGTCGGTGTCGATCTGTCGGGTGAGGACGACGGGCGGACCTGAGGAGGGTCCGTACGCGAAGGTCGGGTCGGGTACGACGGCGTGGTCGTAGTCCGTCGACTCCGTGGTGCCGTCCGGCAGGGTCGTGGTGCGCAGCCGGTCGAGCGCGTCGAAGGTCCGCACCGTGGGCTTGGTCACCGGGACGTTCGTGTCGGCGGTGGGTGAGGACGAGGTCAGCGAGTTGTACGTGGTCAGGGTCGCGGCGCTGCCCGCCTCGACCAGCGGGTAGTACTTGTTCGCCTCCCGGCCCAGGGCGTCGTAGTCGACGGCGCCCTCGACAACCCGAGATGCTCCCGCGCGGCCCGCGACCGAGGCGTCGCTCTTGCGCTGGACCGTGCGCCCGATGCCGTCGACGAAGGCGACCGTCTGGATCGGATCACTGGGGCGCACGACGTCGGTGTGGTCGGCCACGGCCCAGGCAAAGCTGATGCCGGCAGCGTCGGGTTGGGTGCGGAGGCCGCCGTAGCGGTAGCTGACCGTCGGGTGCCCGGTCCCCTGCTCCTTCGGTGCGGTCACTGACGCCCGGCGACCGATGGTGTCGTAGGCGTACGTCGTCAGGTTGCCGTTCTGGTCGGTGCCGCTGCCGATCAGCCCGTTCAGCGGGTCATAGGTCGCCGAGGAGGTCAGCCCGTGGTTGTCGGTCACCTGCGCGATGTCGGTGAAGCGGTGCGGGTCGAAGATGTAGTGCACGCAGTACCGGGTCGCGGGCGAGCCCGCGGGCGGCGCGATGTCGGAGCAGTCGTTGACCGGGGAGTAGCTGGCGTCGGCCACAGTGGGCGCCGGGTAGTCGGCGCAGCTGGTCGGACGCGAGTTCGAGGGACGGGCGACGGTGTTGTAGCTGCCGTGGGTGTCGAAGCCCATCTCGGTGATCGCGTACAGGTCGAGATGACAGTCGTTTGCGGACGCCGGCTCGATCAGCTCGGCGACCCGGGTCGGGGCCGCGTTGATGCAGAGGTTCGGCCCCGCCTCGCGGTGCCGCAGCAGGCCGCCCGCCTCGTCGAACCCGCCGTACTGCTGCACCGACTGGGCCACCGACACCCAGCTGCTGTCAGCGCCGTAGCTGCGGTCGCCGGAGCGGACCGAGCAGTCGGAGTAGGTGATGCGGGTGAGCACGTCGTCGTACGGGGTCTCGGTCTCGTTGAACTCCTTGACGGAGATGACGTCACCGAGGGCGTCGTAGCCGTAGTCGGTCCGCAGGCCCTGCGGGTGCCCTGCTGCGTCGAAGCGGGTCGCGGTCTCGCTCGCCAGCCTCGGCCACAACGCGCGGTCGAACAGCGTGACCCGGTTGGTGGAGCCGACCGCCGGTACCTCGGACAGCTGCGCGCCGGTGGCCGGGACGTCGGCCACCTTGGCCCCGAACGATGATGCCCGTGGGTTCGCGTCTGCCAGTTCGTAGGCGTAGGTCGCCCGGGCTACGGTCGTGCCGGCGCCGTCCAGGGTCGTCTCCTGCGTCAGCTGACCCGCGCTGTACGGATCGCTGTTGGCGTAGGACCGCAGATAGCTGCGCAGCACGGTGCCGTTCGCATCCAGGTCGTCCTGCCTGACAGCGGAGAAGCCCAGGTCCTGGCGCAGTGCCCGGTCGAACACACCACCGGAGTAGGTGTAGGTCGAGGTCATCACGCTCACCCCATCACCGGGGTGCCCGTCGTCCACGCTCACCGACGTCAGCGCGTACGTCGACTGAGGGTTCGCCCGGGTGTTGCCGGTGCGCGTGTAGTCGAGGGTGAACGTGCCACCGAGCGGGTTCGCGACCGACTTGAGCAGATTGGTTCGACGGTGGGTGTTGAGCCGCACCTGCAGGTCTTTGCTGTCGGTGCTGCGGACCGCGTCGACGTAGCCGTCGCCGTCCACGTCGACCATGGACACCTGACTGGTGGTCCGGTCGTAGCCGCCGTGCACCCCTGGGTTGATCACCAGGTAGCAGATCCCGATCACGCAGAGCGGGCCGATGTAGAAGCTGAAGTCCACGCCTCCGGACAGCGCCGTCGTCCGACCGACATCGAGCTGTCCGCCGGGCAGCGGCACGCCGGGAAGGTTCCCGTCGGCGGACTGGTCGCCCCACTTGGCGGCGTCCACGGCGACGTTGCCGTGCTGGTAGTTGCCGTAGGTGATCTCGGGTCGGCCCTTCATGCCGTCGCCGGACCCGAACACCGTCTGCGGGTTGACGCCGCCGACGTTGTTCATGCGATCCGGGACGCCGTCGCCGTCGACGTCGATCCAGTCGAGGAGCGTGAAGTCGACACCCTCGGTGTAGGAGACGCCTCCGGCGAACTCCATCGCGTCGAACTGGAAGCCCAGCGACAAGGTCCCGTTCAGCGACTTAGCGGAGTGCCCCCGGCCCGTCGACCACTGGATCTGGGTGTTGGCGAACCGGTAGCCGAGGTTCAGGGCGACCCACAGCTCACCTGAGGAGTAGGTGTCGACCCGGTCGGGAAGCCCGTCGCCATTGAGGTCGATCAGGCTCCGGTCCATGATCGTCCCGGTGGAGCCGGCGACGGTCGGGATGCTGCCCTGGGAGTCGGCGACCGCACCCTGGATGTCGCGTTTGTCCGACCCGGACTTCGTGTCCGAGATCTCCGCGCTAGCTCCGTCGATCGGGTTGGTCCACTCCGCACTGACCGATACCCCGGCGCCGAGCTTCATGCCGCGCGAAGTCTTGGTCGACGTGCTGCCGGCCTTGCCCGCCGACTTCTTGGAGCCGATCGACAGGGCTGAGCCGTCGAGGCCGCCGCCGAGACCGAGGGACAGGTCGAAGCTGTTCTCGCCGACGTTCCGGGTGGCTGCCTTGGCACCGCGGGGCCCGGTGTAGTCCACGGTCCCCCCTGACCGGTAGTCCGGGAAGCCGTCGCCGTTGTAGTCCTCGAAGTCGGCGAGGTCCCGCCCGCCGCCCGCTGCGGCCGTGAACGACGCGACCAACCCGACCATGAAGTTGAAGTCGCCGTTGACGTTGAGCATCTGCGGTGCGGTGCGACCTCCCGTGGGGGCCGCCGTCGGAATCGGGACGTCGGCGCCGAGCCGGTCGGACTGCATCGTGGCGCCGTTGCCGTAGAGCGTGTCCTTGCCGCCGGAGCGCCACCTGTCAGCCATGCCACCCGAGGAGGGACCCCAGGGGATGTAGGGGAACGCGGACGGGATGACCGCAGTGGTCCCGCTGGTCACGTCGGTCACCGACGGGGCGTTCGCCGCATCCGGGACGGTGGTGTTCTCGTCGTAAGACCCACCCTGGGTCAGATCGAAGTGGCTGGAGTCGATCGGGAGCGTCGGGGACGAACCCGCGGAGTCTGCGTTGTAGCCGGCAATCCCCCAGCCCCTGTTGCCGGAGGGGAAGACCCCATCGGTGTCGGGCCAGTTCGCCTGGGCGACCCCGGTGCTGGTGTCGGTCTTCGAGGTCGTCGTCGTGTACTGCACTGCCAGGCTGGAGGTCAGCGTCGGCGCCACCCGAGCGGCGACGAAGGAGTTGAGGATGTTCAGCTCGAGCCAGTACCGCTGGCCGGCCGTCGCCGTGAACGAGACCTTGTCGGCCGACGCGTCGTTCTGCGGCACCGCGATCGCCAGGCGGCCGAGGGTCTGTGTGAGGGACATGGTTTTGCGGGCGACGACGCCCACCCGACCCTGATCGTCAGCCGTCTTGACCGTCGCGACGGCCGGGAACGACTTGCCCTGATCGCCCTGCAGGCCGGCCGCGTCGACCCCGAGCGTGAGGGTGGCGCTGCCCGAGTGGGTCGGGGTCACCGGGGTGTAGGGGCTGGTCGAGCTGCTCCGGGAGAACACCCGGACGCCCGGGATCACCGGCAACGAGTCCGGGATGGACACACCGGCGGCCGCGAGCCGCGCCTGCTCGTCGGCGCTGAGCGGGGTCCCGGTCGCCGTGGGGTCGGTGAGCCCGGCTGTCACCGAGAACTTCGTGGTGTCGACGGGCGAGTCGCTCACCACCGCGAGGCTCACCCAGTCCTGGGCGTGCCGGTCGTCGTCGGTGCCACGAAGCCCGTCCGGGCCGAGCAGGTCCTGATCAGGCTGGATGACGACGTCGAAGCTGGCGGTGACCGCGCTGGAGGTGCGCTGCGGGACGACGGTGGTGCCGACCTCCTGCACCGACGGCAGCGACGCACCGGTGCGGCCCCGGTAGGCGAGCACGGTCAGGTTGTCCGTCAACGGCGCGGTCGGGGTGACCGTGACCGTCAGGGTGGCGTGGAAGGGACTGCCCGTGGTGTTCGGGACGGCCGTCTGCGCGAGCGGGCGCCCGAACAGGGTGAAGTCCTGCGCCGCGGAGAACACGGACTGGCTGCGGCCCTGCGCGTCCGCCGGGCTCGACACCGCGGTCCCGGTGCCATCGACGTAGGCGAGGCTCGGGGACCACGCGACCTCGTCACCCGAGGCGTTGTTGATGACGTCGAGGCGGAAGTACACCGGCTCACCGGCCGTGAGCCCGTGCAGGACGAGTGACCCGGGGTCGTCCGAGGGGTGGGCCGCCGTCAGGGTGGCGGACCAGTCGATCGCGCCGTCGTGCTCGACAGTGACCCTGGCCCCGTCACCGGCGTAGGACGTTCCGGTCGTGAGCGAGACGGGTGCGGTGACGCGCACGTCGCCGTCGAAGGGGGCCACCCAGCGTCGGACCGTGTCGACCCGGGGGCTGTTGTCGGTGAGCAGCTTCTCGATGTCGGGCGGCAGGGTCTGCGTGGCGCTCGGGACGAACGCGTCGAGGGGCACCTCGAGGGTGTCAGCGTAGGTGGAGTCGACGAATCGCGGCACTCCGTCGTTGCCGAGCACGTTGTAGTAGACGGTGTGGGCGCCCTGGGAGCCCGGCTTGACGAAGTCGACCCGGCCGTCGGCGTTGACGTCGGCGAAGTAGCGGTCGCCGAAGGAGAACCCGAAACCACCACCGACCTGGATCGCGACCACCGGATAGGCCTCGAAGTGCAACTGGATCTTCAGGTCGCTGGAACGCCCCAGGCTGTCGATGCCGGTCAACGACTGCTTCGGTGCGAACCAGCTGCCGGCTGACTTGTCGGCATCGGTGGTCCCCGGTCGGCGGAGGTTGCGCTGGTAGTACACCGTCGATCCCTCGAGGAACACCTTGTCCGGCAGGCCGTCACCATCCAGGTCGACCAGCGTGGACTCCTCGTTGGTCTGGCCGCCGCCGATGTTGAACGAACCGCCGAGCGAACCGATCTTGGACGCGATCAGCGGGTTGAAGCCGATGTAGGCACCCCCGTCGGCGCCACCCCGGTAGGAGGTCCCGAGCGCGCTGGTCGCGGCGATGTTCGCGGTGTTCCCCGGGGCACCGGGACCCCACTGCTCGGTCGCACCGAAGCCGGCGTACCGGCCCGCGCTGTCGCGCACGTCGTCATACCAGCTGAACGTGTGGTGGGCGAGCTCGACGCCGTCGGCACCGACCTGGCCGACCGAGGTGAGGAGTGCCTTGTCGAACGGTCCGTTGGTGTAGCCGAGGTTCCAGCCCTTGACGAAGGTCGGGACCGCCCCGGTCGCGTAGTGCTGGGGGCTGAGGTACTCGACCTCGACCCGACGCAGCAGGTCCCGCGTGACGACCGGCTGACCGGAGCTGGCGTCGACGGCCACGTCGCGACGCGCCGCCGGGATCGGCGACACGCCGGCGTCACGCAGGAACCGGACCCGGTAGGCCGGGTGGTCCGGAGCGGTGTCGAACCGGAAGCCGGAGTACACGATCGAGGACAGGTAGAGCGACACCCCGAAGTTCGCCTGCGCCTTCTGACCGAACCCGACGCCGGTGATCTTCTCGTAGCTGTACCGGACGGTGTTGCCACTGATGTCGGTGGTGAACGCCAGGCCCCAGTAGTAGTCACCCGCGACGCCGCCGTCCACACCGGTGGCGGGCGCCGTGAGCACCGCGTCGTCGTGCCGGGTGCAGGTGCCGCTGGTGGCGCCGGGCTCCCCGCCGTACCAGCGCTCGTTGCCTTTGGTGTCCCGCACCTGCCAGCAGTAGGTCGAGGGGGTCGCCCCGTACCTGATGATCTGCTCGTGGGCGGTATCGACCGTCCGGACGAAGTTCGCCTTGACCGAGCCGGTCCTCGCGACCAGGTTGCTCCGGATCGCGTTGGGGAAGAGCCGGTCACCGTCGAGTTGGTAGGTCTCGGACTCCTGCGTGGCGAGGTAGCGCGGGGCCCCGAACGCGGCGTCCACCGAGATCGCTCCGACTGAGAGGTCCCAACCGGTACCGAGCCAGCTGGTGTCGTCGCCTGAGGTGTAGCCGAGGGTCAGGTCGGGCGCGACCCCGCCCCTGCCCGGGGGGAGCACGAGGTCGTAGCCGAGGCTCGCCGCCCCGGTGGCGTCGGGCTCAGGCGGCTGCACCAGGTCGACGCCGTCCGTGGGGTCGCCGTACTGCAGGCTGGTGAGGTCCAGGGCACCGAGGTTGGCCGGCGTCGTCGAGGGCACGTCACTCACGCTCGTCAGGTCGCCGGCCGCGTTCGCGATCCGCAGGCCGGGGCCCCCTGGCAGCGTGCTGAGCACCAGCGAGGCCACCACTGCGAAGGTGACGGTGATCGCCCTACGTCGGCTGGTTCGCCGCGACCGGGTGCGACCTGGAGCGAGCGCTGTCGTGGGCATGCGAACCCCTGACTTTTGTGACGACGTCACCAAAGAAGCGATGGATGTTCGGGTCTTCACCCAGGCACGGGTCGAAAACGAGCACACTCTGGCCCAAGAGCTGTGAAGCCGCTAGCCCTGGAGCACCGGAATCCGGGAAATTCCGTTCGACGGCGCGACCGAATGTGTATGAAGACACTCGAACCTTCTGCACGCGGCGCCCGACACGCCGACGTGCCGTCACCGCTGCGCGCGGGAAAGCGCCGCGTAGCGGCGGCAGGGACTGCCTGGCGTTTGGCTCTACTCCTGGAAGGTTCCCTTCACCCAGCCGCTTTGAGGGGGTGGAGCCGGGTGACGTATTTGCCCCGCAGGTCCGCGTACGACACGCCGTTGATGAGCAGGTTCCAGATCGTCAAGACGAGGCATACGAAAAGAACCCCTGGCCGCCCTTGCGGCCGAGCAGCCCTGCCTCGCACATGCGGAGCAGCAGGGGCGGCGGTGCGAACAGCGGCTCCTTGAACTCGGCGTACATCGACTGCGCCACCGCGGCGCAGGTATCCAGGCCGATCAGGTCGGCCAGCGCCAGAGGACCCATGGGGTGAGCGCAGCCCTTGACCATGCCCTGGTCGATGTCGACAGCGGACGCGAAGCCCGACTCGAGCATCCGGATCGCCGACAGCAGGTAGGGGATGAGCAGCGCGTTCACCACGAAACCGGCCCGGTCCTTGGAGCGAATGGTCTGCTTGCCCAGGGACTTCTCGGCGAACTCGGTGACGGCCAGCAGCGTCTCCTGGCTCGTCAGCAGCGACTCGACGATCTCCACCAGCGGCAGCACCGGCACCGGGTTGAAGAAGTGCACGCCCACGACCTGCGCCGGGCGCTTGGTCACGGCCGCCATCTTCACCAGCGGGATGGAGGAGGTGTTCGAGGCCAGCACCGCAGACTTCTGCACGGCCTCGTCGAGGGTGCGGAAGATGGTGAACTTCAGCTCTTCGATCTCCGGCGCGGCTTCGATGACCAGGTCGCGGTCCGCGAGGTCGGCGTAGTCGGTGACGTAGCGGATCCGGCCGACGATCGCGTCGTGCTCCGCCTCCTCGAGCCGGCCGCTGCGCAACGCCCTGCCGAGCGAGCTCTCGACGCGCTTGCGTCCCGCATCGATGGCCGGCTCGGACACCTCCAGCACGATGACGTCACAACCGGCTTTGGCCGACACCTCCGCGATGCCCGCACCCATCGTGCCGCCACCGATCACGCCTACTTTGTCGAAGCTCAACGGGTTGCCTTCAAAAGCTCACGGGCCAGCACGATGCGCTGGACCTGGTTGGTCCCCTCGTAGATCTGAGTGATCTTGGCGTCACGCATCAGGCGCTCGGCAGGGAAGTCCCGGGTGTAGCCATAACCACCGAGCAGCTGGACCGCGTCGACGGTCACGGCCATGGCGGTGTCGCTCGCGAAGCACTTCGCTGCCGCCGAGAAATACGTCAGGTCTGGCTCGCCCCGCTCGGACTTGGCGGCCGCGCAGTAGGTGAGCTGGCGGGCGGCCTCGAGCGTCATGGCCATGTCGGCGAGCATGAACTGGATGCCCTGGAAGTCCGCGATCGCCTTGCCGAACTGGTGGCGCTCCTTCACGTAGGAGGCCGCGAGATCCAGGGCCCCCTGGGCGATCCCTATCGCCTGAGCAGCGATCGTGACGCGGCTGTGGTCGAGCGTTCGCATTGCGAGCGACATGCCTTCGCCGCGGGCACCGAGCAGCCGGTCGGCCGGCAGCCGCACGTTGTCCAGGATGACCTCCCGCGTCGGGCTGCCCTTGATCCCGAGCTTCTTCTCCCCACTGCTGAACGAGACGCCCGGGTCGGTCTTGGCGACCAGGAACGCACTGATGTGCTGGCCCCGCTTGGCTTCCGGGTCGGTCACCGCGAACACCGTGTAGGAGTCGCCCTTACCCGCGTTGGTGATCCAGCACTTCACGCCGTTGAGCACCCAGGTGTCACCGTCCAGTACCGCGCGGGTCTTCATCGACGCGACGTCCGAACCGGCCTCCCGCTCGGACAGCGCGTAGCAGAACAGCGCCTCCCCGCGAGCCAGCGGACCGAGCCAGTGCTGCTTCTGCTGCTCCGTGCCGACCAGCAGCAGGGGCAGCGAGCCGAGCTTGTTGACCGCGGGGATCAGGCTCGAGGAGGCGCAGCCGCGGGCCACCTCCTCGATGAGCAGGCAGGTCGCGAGCGCGTCCGCGCCATTTCCCCCGTACGCCTCCGGCACGTGCACCGCATGCAGGTCGGCAGCCAGCAAGGCGTCGTACGCCTCCTGGGGGAAGGTCGCGCGCTCGTCCACCGCCGCGGCGTACGGCGTGATCTTGTCGGCGACCAGCTGGCGCACGGTGTCGCGCAGGGCCAGGTGCTCTTCGGGCAGGGAGTAAGCGGTGAGCATGCCGTAAAGATACGTGGACGTCCTTGCAGTTGTCACTAGCCAAATAGGAGGACGTCCAGTTATCTTGTGGGGGACCTCGACCTCCCTTGGAGCCTTCCCGTGACGCTGCACGTTCCCGTGAACCCCGTGCGCTTCGTGACGTCCGCGTCCCTGTTCGACGGCCACGACGCCGCGATCAACATCATGCGGCGGGTGCTGCAGAGCCAAGGCGTCGAGGTCGTGCACCTCGGCCACGACCGCAGCGTCGAGGCCGTCGTGCAGGCCGCGTTGCAGGAGGACGCCCAGGGCGTCGCCGTCAGCTCCTACCAGGGCGGCCATGTGGAGTACTTCACCTACCTCGTCGAGAGGCTGGCCGAGGTGGGCGCCGGTCACGTGCAGGTGTTCGGCGGTGGCGGTGGCGTTATCGTCCCGGAAGAGATCGCGCTGCTGAAGTCCCGCGGCGTCACCATCTTCGCTCCCGAGGAAGGCCAGCGCCTGGGCCTGGCCGGCATGATCAACACGCTGGTGAAGGCCTGCGACACCGACCTGGCTGCGCTGCCGCCGTCGATCGAGGCCGTCCTGTCCGGCGACCCGGCGGCGCTCGCCCGAGCCATCACGGTGCTGGAGGCCGGTCGCTCCCCCGAGCTGGCCGAGAACTGCGCGCAGGCCGCGCGTCCCGTGCCCGTGCTCGGCATCACCGGCACCGGCGGTTCGGGCAAGAGCTCGCTCACCGACGAGCTGCTGCGCCGGTTCCGGCTCGACCTCGAGGACAAGCTCCGGGTGGCTGTGCTGGCCATCGACCCGACGCGTCGCAAGGGCGGTGGCGCCCTGCTGGGCGACCGGATCCGGATGAATGCGCTGGCCGGCAGCGACATCTACTTCCGGTCACTCGCGACCCGCACGTCCGGTGCACCGGTGCCCGAGAAGCTGCACGACGCCATCAACGCCTGCAAGGCGGCCGGCTACGACCTGGTCATCATCGAGACGCCGGGCATCGGCCAGGGCGACGGCACCATCACCGACTACTGCGACGTCTCCCTCTACGTGATGACGCCGGAGTACGGCGCCTCTTCCCAGCTCGAGAAGATCGACATGCTCGACCACGCCGACGTGGTGGCGATCAACAAGTTCGAGCGCCGCGGTGCCGAGGACGCCCGCCGCGACGTGGCCCGTCAGATGGCCCGCAACCGGTCCGGCTCCAGCGGTGGGTCCCAGGACATGCCGGTGTTCGGCACCAGTGCCGCGCGCTTCCACGACGACGGCGTCACCGCGCTCTACCAGGAGCTGAAGGCGCTGCTCCTCGCCAAGGGCCTGAACGCCGGGCCGGGTGTCCTGCCGCACGTGACCACCCACGTCTCGACCGGCCTGACGTCGGTGCTGCCCGCGGCCCGCGAGCGCTACCTGGCCGAGATCAGCGAGACGATCCGGCACTACCACTCGACGACCACCGAGCAGGCCGCCCGGGCGCGCACCCGTCAGCACCTCGAGACCGCCCGCGCACTGGTGGAGCACACCGCCGAGCTCGACGCGCTGATCGCCGGGACTTCCCTGGACCCGGCTGTGCAGGCGCTGCTCGACGCCTGGCCCGCCCGGGTCGAGGAGTACTCCGGCGACGAGCTCGTCTACTCCGTCCGCGGCAAGGAGATCCACACGCCCCTGACCCGCGAGACGCTCTCGGGCAGCAAGGTCCGGCGCGTGGCTGTGCCCCGTACGACCGATGCTGGTGAGCTGGTGTCGTTCCTGCGCCGGGAGAACCTGCCGGGCTACTTCCCTTACACCGCAGGCGTTTTCCCGTTCAAGCGCGTCGGCGAGGCACCGGCCAGGATGTTCGCGGGTGAGGGTGACGCGTTCCGCACCAACAAGCGGTTCACGGTGCTGTCGGAGGGCCAGCCGGCGACCCGGCTGTCGACCGCGTTCGACTCGGTGACGCTCTACGGCCGCGACCCTGACCTGCGCCCCGACATCTACGGCAAGGTAGGGACCTCCGGGGTCAGCATCGCCACCTTCGACGACATGAAGGTCTTGTACGGCGGCTTCGACCTGTGCTCCCCGACCACCTCGGTGTCGATGACCATCAACGGCCCGGCGCCGACGATCCTGGCGATGTTCCTCAACACCGCGATCGACCAGCGCCTCGCCCGCTTCGTCGAAGAGGAGGGCCGGGAGCCGGACGCCGCTGAGGCCGAGGAGGTGCGGGCATGGGTGCTTCGCAACGTCCGCGGCACCGTGCAGGCCGACATCCTCAAGGAGGACCAGGGCCAGAACACCTGCATCTTCAGCACCGAGTTCGCGCTCCGGGCGATGGCCGACATCCAGCAGTACTTCGTCGACCATCGCGTGCAGAACTTCTACTCCGTCTCGATCTCCGGCTACCACATCGCGGAGGCCGGCGCGAACCCGATCAGCCAGCTGGCGTTCACCCTGGCCAACGGGTTCACCTACGTCGAGGCCTACCTGTCCCGCGGCATGTCGATCGATGACTTCGCGCCGAACCTGTCGTTCTTCTTCAGCAACGGCATGGACGCGGAGTACACCGTCATGGGTCGCGTCGCCCGGCGGATCTGGGCGATCGCGATGAAGGAGAAGTACGGCGCCTCCCCCCGTTCGCAGATGCTGAAGTACCACGTGCAGACCTCGGGTCGATCCCTGCACGCGCAGGAGATGAACTTCAACGACATCCGCACCACGCTGCAGGCACTCTGCGCCCTGTATGACAACGCCAACTCGCTGCACACCAACGCCTACGACGAGGCCGTCACGACCCCGTCGGAGGAGTCGGTACGGCGGGCCCTGGCCATCCAGATGATCATCGACAAGGAGTGGGGCCTGTCGATCAACGAGAACCCCCTCCAAGGGTCGTTCATCGTGGAGGAGCTCACCGACCTCGTCGAGACCGCCGTGCTCGCCGAGTTCGACCGGATCGCCGAGCGGGGCGGCGTTCTCGGAGCGATGGAGACCGGGTACCAGCGCGGCCGCATCCAGGATGAGTCGATGCTGTACGAGCACAAGAAGCACGACGGGTCGCTGCCGCTCATCGGCGTCAACACCTTCCTCGCGCCGGCGTCCGACGAGCCGCCACACACGGTGGAGCTGGCCCGCGCGACCGAGGGCGAGAAGCAGTCCCAGCTCGACCGGCTGCACGCCTTCCAGACCGCCCACATCTCGGAGGCGCCCGCCGCGCTGGCT
This sequence comes from Mycobacteriales bacterium, assembly GCA_046590985.1. GTDB lineage: Bacteria > Actinomycetota > Actinomycetes > Mycobacteriales > SCTD01 > RYN-111. Next base: position 30,291 of record JBKJVH010000121.1, on the reverse strand, counting down.
CTGCTGCAGGAGGCCGCCACCACCGGCGGCAACGTCTTCGAAGCCCTGATGACAGCGGTCCGCTCCTGCTCGCTGGGACAGATCAGCGACGCGTTCTTCGAGGTCGGCGGTCAGTACCGCCGCAACGTGTGAGGGACACCATCGCCCTGGCCCGGGCGAAGTGGGAGGAGCACGGCTGGGAGGACGCCGCCGAGGGGATGGCGGCGGTCACCTCGGTCATGCGTGCCCAGCAGATTCTGCAGGCCCGCGTCGACGAGGCGCTCAAGCCGTTCGACCTGACGTTCGCGCGCTATGAGCTGCTCATGCTCCTGGTGTTCAGCAGCCGCGGCTCGATGCCCATCAAGAAGGCCAGCGAGCGGCTGCAGGTGCACCCGACCTCGATCACCAACGCCGTGGACCGGCTGTCGGCGGCCGGACTCGTCGAGCGACTGCCGCACCCCACCGACGGACGGGCGACCCTGGTCGAGGTGACCGACGCCGGCCGCGAGACCGGCCTGAAGGCGACGGAAGTGCTCAACCGCGACGTCTTCAGCCAGCCGGGTCTGAGTCCGCGTCGGATGACGTCGCTGGTGAACGCGCTGGAAGACCTCCGGAAGGCCGCCGGCGACTTCTGACCCGCATGTCTTCCCCACATCCCTGCTGTGGTGCTGAAGTCAGCGGTCCGGCTGAGCGTCCGCGCTGGCTCGTCCGCGCCGTCCACGATCCGGGTGAGCCAGGCGTACGCCTCGTGCGGCGCCGCCTCCCGTCGGAAGGCGTAGACCAGCACGTTGGCATCGGTGAGGATCACCGCGGTCCGTCGGCGTCGAGCAACTGCCACAACGCCCCGCAGTCCAGCAGGTCCACCCGGACCTGCTCCGTGGCGGACCCGAACGACGGCACCGGACCCTGGGTTGCCGGGACGGGCGCTGGAGAACGGTCCGCAGGTGGCCCGTCCGGGACGGTCCTACGCCTGGGCGGGCGACGTCCCGAGGGCGGCCACCGCTCCCGCGAGGCTGAGGCCGACGATCACCCACCAGGCGTGCGTGAACGCCGCCCGCGGGTCACCAACCGCCAGCACGGCGACCAGCACGCTGATCCCCAGCACCGCGCCGATCTGTCGCGACATGTTCACGATGGCACTGCCCGTCGACGCCTCCTGCGGGGCCAGGTCCGCCGTCGCAGAGGACAGGATCGTCGGGAGCGCCAGGCCTACTCCTGCCCCGCCGATGAGCCAACCTGGCAGGAAGTCGGCCACGTAGGAGGGCTCGGTCCCGATCGAGAGGAGCACGAGCGCGACGCCGATGCCCAGCAGCAGCGAACCCGCGGCCGTCACCTGCCCCACCCTGAAGCGGCGGGTCAGCCGGTGCCCGACCGCTGCGAAGACCGGCACCATCAGCGGCCCGGGAGCGACGCCCAGACCGGTCTCCAGGGCTGACCAGTGCCAGACCGCCTCCATCCACAACACGAACGACAACAGGTTGGCGGCGAAGGCGGCGGAGAACAGCAGGGCCGTCGCGTTGGACCAGGCAAAGCTCCGATGCTTCAGCAGCGCCAACTCCACCACCGGAACCGGGTGCCGATGGCAGCGGACGAGGAAGCCGACGAGCGAGATCGCCGACAAGGCAAGGAAACCGACGGTAGACGCCGAGCCCCAGCCCCACTCGGGGGCCTTCACGAGCCCGGTCGCCAACGACCCGATCGACACGATCAGCACCAGCCCGCCGAACAGGTCAGGCATCAGCAGCCCGCGGTCGTGGTCGGAGTCTGGCACCAGGACGAACGCTGCAACCAGGGCGGCCAGCCCGAACGGCAGGTTGACCAGGAAGATCCAGCGCCACGACACCTCGACCAGCAGACCGCCGACGACCGGGCCCAGAGCCGCTGCCAGGGAGCCCGAAGCGGCCCAGGCACGGACGGCACTGGCCCGACCAGCTGGCGGGGTGGCGGCCAGCAGCAGCCCCAGGCTGGTCGGCGTCAGCAGCGCGGCTCCGGCGGCCTGCAAGAGACGGAACGCGACGAGCACCCAGAGGCTGCCGCTCACGGCGCAACCGAGGCTGGCCACGACGAAGACCGTGAGTCCCAGCAGGAAGCCCGACTTGCGCCCGAAACGATCCGCCAGCCGTCCGGCTGGCACCAGCAGGGCGGCGTAGATGATCGCGTAGGCGTTGAGCACCCAGCTCAGGTCGGACAGCGAGCCGCTGCCGAGATCGCGGCCGATGTCGCTCAGGGCGACGTTGACGATGAACAGGTCAAGGCTGGCCATGAAGGCCGCGGCGCTCAGCACCACAAGCACGGTCTTGGGCCGGACGACGGGGATCTCGCGGGTACGTACCAGGACGTCGAGCGACATCAGCATCTCCGGTGTCGGTTGGGAAATCCAACTCAAGCATGGTCAGTTGGAAAACACAACCCAGTCAGGCATACTGGGGAGGTGAGCACCACCACTGCCCGTCACTGCAGCGTCGCCAACGCCCTCGAGGTGGTCGGTGAGCGCTGGTCCCTCCTGGTGGTTCGAGAGCTGTTCCACGGCGTGCACCGCTTCAACGACCTCGCTGCCAACACCGGCGCCCCTCGCGACATCCTGACCGCTCGGCTCCGCAAGCTCGAGGAGGTCGGCGTCGTCGACCGGCGGGCGTACTCCACCGCTCCCCCACGTTTTGACTACCACCTCACGGCGTCCGGTCGTGCCCTCAGCCCAGTGATTCAGGCCCTCAAGCGCTGGGGCGACGAGCACGTCACCGAGGGACCGCCACCGGTCGTGCACGAACACGACTGCGGGCATCGACTCGTCCCCGTCATGCACTGCCAAGCGTGCGGCCGTGAGGTCCTCCCTGGCTCGGTCCGGATCGCGGAGGGGCCGGACGGCCCGATCGACGGGTTGCGCCACCTGCGAGCATGACCGAGTGATCGAGGACCTCTCCCAACCGTCCGACCGCGCCTGGGTCTCCGAGGCCGTCAGGCGCATCGAGGCCGACGCAGCCAGGTCGGCCGACACCCACCTGCACACCCTGCCCCTGAGCCGGCCCGGCGTTGACGTCTACCTCAAGGACGAGTCCTCCCACCCGACCGGTTCGCTGAAGCACCGGCTTGCGAGATCCCTTGTCCTGTATGGCCTCGTGAACGGCTGGATCCGCGAGGGCACCACGTTGGTGGAGGCCTCGAGCGGATCGACGGCCGTCAGCGAGGCGCACTTCGCTCGACTGCTCAACCTGCCCTTCATCGCCGTGCTCCCCCGGTCGACCAGCCCGGAGAAGATCCAGCTCATCGAGCACGCCGGCGGCAGCTGCAGGTTCATCGACGACCCCTCCAGCTTGGACGGGGAAGCCGCCCGCGTCGCAGCCGAGGTCGGCGGCCACTACCTCGACCAGTTCCGGTTCGCCGAGCGCGCGACGGACTGGCGGGGCAACAACAACATCGCGGAGAGCGTCCTGGAGCAGCTCCGAGCCGAGCGCCACCCCGTACCGCGTTGGGTCGTGGTCGGGGCAGGCACCGGCGGGACGAGTGCGACGTTCGGGAGGTTCTTCCGCTACAAGCGGCTGCCCACCGAGGTGTGCGTCGTCGACCCGGAGGGCTCGGCCTTCTTCGAGGGCTGGGCACGAGACCCGAACGCCCTTGCCAAGGGCTCCCGGATCGAGGGCATCGGACGCCCACAGGTCGAGCAGTCCTTCGTCGCCGGCGTCGTCGACCGGATGCTGAAGATCCCGGACGCTGCGTCGATCGCGGCGGCTCGCTGGCTCCGCGCCACCACCGGCTGGTCGGCCGGCGGCAGCACCGGCACCAACCTCATCGGGGCCCTGCACCTGGCGGCCGAGCTGCGGGACAGCGGCGAGGAGGGCTCGATCGTCACGCTCCTGTGTGACCGCGGCGATCGCTATGACGACACCTGCTACGACGACAGCTGGGTCGCAGCGCAGGGCATGGACCTGGCTCCTTGGCAGGACTGGCTCGCCGCCCACACCTGACCTCCCTGCGCCAGTGCCGAAACCACGGGACAGCTCACGCTCACAGAAGCCGGTGACTTCAGCACCAGCGCAGGGAAGTGGGAGCGGGTGCCGCGGGGAAGAGCGTCAGCCGGTGTTGCGCAGGCCCGCCGCAACACCGTTCACGGTGAGGAGCAAAGCCCTACCCAGCAGGGGATCTGACTCGCCCGCCCGCGATCGGGCGAGCAGCTCGACCTGCAGGTGGTGCAGCGGCTCGAGATAGGTCTCGCGGGTGCGCAAGGTCTGCCGGAGCACCGGATCGCTGTCGAGCAGCGCTGTCTCCCCGGTCACCGCCAGGACGTGCGAGACGGTCAACGCATGCTCGGCCTGAACGGTCGCGAACACGTGCTGCAGCTCAGCCGGCACCAGCCGCGTCACATAACGCGCCGCGATCGTCAGGTCGGTCTTCACCAGCGTCATCGACACGTTCGACAGGAACGCCCGGAAGAAGGGCCAGTCCGCGTACATCTCCTGCAACACCGCGAGCGACGAGGACGCCGCCTGCAGGCCGGTGCCCACGCCGTACCAGCCGGGGATGATCTGCCGGGACTGGGTCCAGCCGAAGACCCACGGTATGGCGCGCAGACCCTCGATGCCGGCCGCGGACGACGGACGACGCGACGGCCGCGAGCCGATGTGCAGGTCCGCCAGGAGGTCGACCGGGGTGGACGCCAGGAAGTACGCCGGCAGCGACGGGTCCTCGACGAAAGCGCGATAGCGGTCATGCGCTGCGGCCGACACCAAGGCCATCTCCGCATCCCAGCGCTCCCCTTGGGCCGAGCTGCGGCGCGGCCTCGTGTGCAGCACCGTCGCCTCCAGCGAGGCCGCCAGCAGCAGCTCGAGGTTCTCGCGGGCGAGCACCGGCAGGGCGTACTTGTCGCTGATCACCTCACCCTGCTCGGTCAGCTTGACCTCGCCGTCCACCGCCCCGTTGGGCAGCGCCATGATCGCCTCGTAGGTGGGACCACCGCCGCGCCCGACCGAGCCACCGCGACCGTGGAAGAACCGGAGCCGGACGCCGAAGGACACCGCCACATCCCGGGCCTGTCGCTGGGCCCGGTGGATCTGCCACTGCGACGTCGCGATGCCGCCGGCCTTGTTGCTGTCGGAGTAGCCGAGCATCACCTCCTGCACGTCGCCGCGCAGGAGGACCAGCCGGCGGTAGGAGGGATCCTCCAAGAGCGAGGTGAGGATCTCGGCGGCCTTGTCGAGCTCTTCGACGGTCTCCAGGAGCGGGACGAACCCGATGCGCGCGATCCCGTCGGCGAGGTCGACGAGCCCCGCTTCGCGGGCCAGCACGACCGCGGCCAGCACGTCGTCAGCGCCCTGGGTCATCGAGATGACATAGCTCTCCACCGCCTCCGGGCCGAGGACGTCCAACGCCGTGCGGATCGCGTGGAACACCCCGGCGGTCTTGGCGCCGGCCTCGTCCAGCGGCAGCGGCTGGCCCGCCAACGGCCGCCGACTGGTCAGCTCCTTCGACAGGGCCGCAAGCCGATGATGGCGGGCCAGGTCGGCATAGGGAAACGCCAGCTCCCACGTCCGGTCGAGCAGCTGGCCGACGGCGTGGTGGTGTGCATCGGCGTGCTCGCGGACGTCCATGGTGGCGAGCAGGATCCCTGTCGCAGCAACGGTTCTGACCAACCGGTCGACCGCACCGTCGGCCAGCAGATCACCCTGGTGGTCCCGAACGGAGGCCTGCAGGACGGCCAGCTCCGCGGTCAGCTCCGCCACCGCCAGGTAGTCACGCCCCGGCACGTGCCGGGACCCGGTCTCGATCCGCTCGAGCGTCAGAGCCAGCCGACGCCGCACGCAGGTGAGGAACAGCCGGTACGGCTCCTCGGCGTTGAGCCGCCGATAGCGCGGGTCCACCTCGGGCAGCGCCTCGAGCGCAGCGGCCAGCAGCTCACGCAACGCCGCGGACACCCCGGAGACGCGCTGGGACACCGACAGCTCGCGGCGCAGGTCGTCGACCAGCTCCAGCAGCAACCGGATGCCGTGCACGGCTTGGAGCTCCAGCACCGACAGCGTGATGAGCGGCGTGACGTTCGGGTTGCCGTCACGGTCACCGCCGATCCAGGTGCCGAACGTCAGCGGCCGGGCACCTTCGGGCAGCGTCACGCCGACGCGGGCGAGCTGGTCACGGAGCTCTTCCAGGACGTCGCCGACGGCCGTACCGCCCAGGCCCTCCAGGTAGTAGATGCCGTTGCGGGCCTCGTCCAACGGATCGGGCCGGTCGAGCCGCAGCTCGTCGGTCTGCCAGACCAGCTCGACGGCCTCCGCCAGCCGGCGGGTGCGGGCGGCCGACGCCGGTGCGTCCAGCAGCGCCGCGATCCGGCGCAGCTTGTCCAGGATGGACCGGCGGGCCGCCCCCGTCGGGTGCGCCGTCAGGACGGGGCGTACGGCCAGCCGGGCGACGTCCGCCGCCAGCACCTCCACCGGCACGTCCGCGTCGGCGATCCGCCGCAGCGCGCGTTCGAGCCAGCCGCCCTGCTCGGCCCGCTGACGGACGAGCTCGCGGCCACGGTGAACCTGCTCGGTGACGTTGGCCAGGTGGAAGTAGCTCGTGAAGGCACGGACCAGCCGGATCGTCGTGCTCAGGTCCATCTCGCGGAGCTGCGCGTCGACGTCCTGCGGCAGGTCGGACAGGCCGCTGTCCTTGGCGTGACCGCGGACGAGCTCGACCAGATCGAGCAGCTCCTGCCCCTCGGTGCGGGCGAGGGTCTCCCCCAGCATCGTCGTCAGCTGGCGGATGTCAGCCCTGAGCAGGTCTTCGGTCATGCCGGCATTGTGCCGGTCACGTGTTCGCCAGCGAACGCCGGAGCCGTCCGCGGGCGAACCGACGGGCGGCCGCGCCCCGGGCACGGTGTGTGTCGTCCGGAACAGCCCGGGCGCCGACCGAGGAGAACCGAGATGTCCACCACCCTGACCGAAGCCACCGTTCCGCAGGCCCACAAGCGGGGACTGCGGGCACGTTCGGCCGCGCTGGGGCTGCTGGCCGCCAGCTTCACGGCTGTGTGCCTGCCGGTCCTGGCCCAGCCGGCGCACGCCTACACGATCACCCAGTCCACGATGGCGGTGCGCCCGACCGTCTACCAGGTCGAGGGCCGGCACTACGACTCCGGCTCGGCGGTCACCGGTCCGATGCTGCGTCCGTGGATCTTCCAGACCGGGCCGGTCGTCTACCGCACCAGCCCGAGTAGCGGCACCGAGTACATCAAGGTCACCTACACCGTGCAGCGCTGGAACGGCTCGGCCTGGGCGAACTACTACACGGCCTCGTCGAACGTCACGATCCCCTCCAGCCTCACCTCTGCGCAGGCCGGTGCGCTGTCGTTCCTGCCGAACGCGGGCGCCGGGTATTACTACGTCAAGGTGCAGATCACCAGCACCGACTCCATCGGCGCAGTACGGGGGAGCTTCTCGGCTGCGATGAACCAGAGCGGGGACTACCGGTGCAACACGACCCGCCCGTGCTCCGTCGGCAACGGGTACGTCTACGTGGGCTCCTGAGCCCCCAGCAGGTCGGTCCCGGTCCGCGAACGTGCGGGCCGGGACTGCTGCTTGGCGACCTTGCGGTCGATCTCTGCCATGACCAGGGCGATCTCGTCGCGCTCGACCTCGGCGTCCGGCGGCAGCGGCCGCTCGAAGACCTCCCAGAACCGGAGCATGGGAAGTAGCACCTGGTCGCGGTGGATCTCCAGGTTGTAGATGCCCGCCCGGGCGACGACAGCGGCCCGGCGGAGGAACCCGGGGATCCCCGTACCAGGCATGGCGAAGCCGACGATCTCCTTCTTCAACGCAGCCAGCGCCCGCGCGGGTTCGAGCTCCAACGCCGACAGGAACAGGTCGCGGTAGAGCACCATGTGCAGGTTCTCATCGGTGGCGATGCGCGCGAGCAGCTTCTCCAGGCCAGGGTCGCCGGAGAGCTTGCCGGTGCCTCGGTGGGCCACCCGGGTCGCGAGCTCCTGCATGGAGACGTAGGCAATGACCGCGAGGCCGTCCCGGTCACCCGCGGAGAAGCCACCGCTGACGGTGAGCATCCGCTCGTCCTCGAGCACGACGGGATCGACCGCCCGGGTCACGGTGAGGTAGTCGCGGAGCGCGATGGCGTGCCGACCCTCCTCAGCCGTCCAGCGGTCGAGCCAGACCTTCCAGGCGTCGGTGTTGCCGGTGACGCGGGCGATCTCACCGTGGTAGCCGGGCAGGTTGTCCTCGGTCAGCAGGTTGAGCTGCACCGACGCCCGGATGGCGGGCGACAGCCGGCTCTGGGTCTCCTCGAACGGCAGCGACGCGAAGTCCCGCGCCTCGCTCCACGGGACGTAGTCGTGCGGGTACCACTGCTGCGCACGCGACAGATGGGCGTCGAGCGCCGTCTCGAGGCGGGCGGTGAGGTGCTCCTGGAGCCCGGCGTCCGCGTCGGCAGGTCGTGAGATCAATGAGGTCACCCCACAACTCTGCCGGACCGGGGCGACGGCCGCGCCTCCTGCCGACCACTGCTCTGAGGTCCCGATTCTGTAGGAATCCTCCAAGTCCTGCTGGGCCCGTGGTGTGTCTCAGCTCTCGGCTGAATGCTGGTGGCGTGTGGCTTGGGGAGCTGGTCACCTGCCAGCCATCCCGCCTAGCGGGTGTCGGTGACCTCGACGACGCTTGGGCCGCTGGTCGCGGCGAACGGCCTGACCGTCCGCACGGTGAGGTGGTCCGCGGAGCCCTGTTGCCCGAGCCGGTAGCGGTCGGCGGCCAGCCGGGTCACGACCGGCGACGACCAGCTCAGGACTGCGCGCGCGTAGGCGGCCGCGACCTGGGCCGGATCGCCGCGCCAGGGCTGGTGCCCGCCGGCGAGGGCCGTCTGCGCTGCCCGGGCCGCGAGCAGGTTGTCGTCAGGCCAGTGACGCCAGGTAGGAGGTGCTGCGACGTCCAGCACCAACCGATCGGGAGACCGGAGGCGCTGCACCCGGAAACCGGCGATCCGTGACAGGCCTACGCCGAAGCTCAGCACAGCCTCGAAGTCCCCGGAGATCGAGACCTGCTTCAGGGTCGGGAAGCCTGGCGTGACGGTCGACGGACCGGTGTAGGGATGAAGGGGTGTAGCCGCGTAGTCCGCCACAGCGCCCTGGACCACCACCTGCAAGAACGCAGCACCCCGGAGCGGGACGATCTTGTCCGAGGGATCCGCCCGGACGACGGGCACGTAGCGCACGTTCACCTCACCGAAGGGGTGCGTGAACTCCAGCACCAGGCGCTCGTAGCTGCCGTGCGGCCCGGTGCGCATCGAGCGGAGCACCGACACGCCACGGGTCTGCGGGCCGGGACCCAGGGTGCGCGCGTCGACCTCCCAGACCGGACCGGCCACCGACTGAACCGTCGTGGCTGTCGGGGTCGGGGTCGCTGTCGCTGTCGGGGTCGCGGTTGCGGTTGCGGTCGCTGTCGCTGTCGCGCTGGGGCTGCTGGTCGGCGCAGCGGTCGGCGTGCTGTTGCAGCCTGCGGCACTCAGCAGCAGGACCCCCACCGCGATCGGACCCAACCGTGAGCTGTCCATCGTTCACCGCCTCCAGAAGGGAAACTGGACCTCACTGTCCCCACCGCGACGCCTCATGCAAAGAGGTCGAAGGTCCCCTCTCCTGCGATCCGCCCCCAAGCACCACGCTGAGCAGTCAGGCAGGGTGGTGCTCGCTCCTAGACGACGACGTGCCGGCCGGCCACCACGAGCTCGACGAGGGCGCCGACGTCGAACGTCACGGTCCGGCCCCCGGCCACGAGCGTGGCCTCGGCCGAGGGGAGGCCCAGCGCCGAGCCGGGGCCGCCGAGCTCCTCGTACCGGTCCCGGATGGCGCCCGGGACCAGGCGGACACCGCTCCTGGTGCGGTAGAGGCCACCTCCGACGAACTGCTGGGAGACGCGCGTGGCCTCCGCAGTCGGAAGGCCTTCCTGGGAGCGCAGGCCCCCGTCGGCGAGCCAGCGACCAAGGATCGCCGTCGGGATGGCATGGGCGCCGACGCTGGGGGCGTACACGATCTGGCCGCCGGTGAATGCCTGCGTCCGGACGTTCAACGGGTGCACCTGCTGGTCGGCGATCGGGATGCCGATCGAGGGATTGCTGCGATAGCGCTGGTAGATGTCGCCCAGCACGGCGTGGGTGCCGTGCGCCTTGGTCGTCGCGACGAAGCCGTGCTGGAAGGTCTGCGCCCAGCCGCCGGCGACGGCCGCCTCCGTCCCGAGCGGCAGCCCCAGCGCGCCGGAGGCACCGCCGAGCTTGCGCCAGAGCTTCGTGATCGCTGAGCTCCGGCCGTCGGCGAGCGCTGCGAGGGTGCCCGTGCTGCAGCACATGACGTTCTGATCGACGAGGCCGACGATGCCCGGCAGGCGGCCGCTGCTGCTGTGCTGCCAGAAGGTCCACTGCGACCAGCCGGCCAGCGGCGCCGGCCGAGGGCCGTACCGGGCGAGCCACAGCGGGTAGGCGCCGAAGCTCCGGTTGTTCGCCATCGCGTTCGACCAGAAGCTGACGTAGGTGTACAGGATCGGCACCCGGCCGGTGCGGCGCTCGACGCCGTCGAGGAAGGCGTGCGCCCACTGGGCGAGCTGGGTCGGGTTGAGACCGCCGGTGGACTCCAGGTCCAGCGCGATCCCGAGGTTGCGCTGCTCGCGGGTGTTGCCGACGGTGCGCACGACCAGGTCAGCCTGGGCGTCAGCGCTGCGCGCGATGGTGGGCGAGGCCGACGGGTTGGCGTAGTGGTAGGCGCCGCGGATGATGCCGGCTCTGCCCGCCGCCGCCCACTCGCGCGCGAACCACGGGTCGACGCGGTCGCTGTGACCTGAGGCCTTGATGAACGTGAAGCTCTGGCCGGAGCGCCGCACCGCGCCCCAGTCGATGCCACGGCCGGTGTCGTGCTGGTACTTCGACACGTCCGGACCGGTCGGGTTCCCGGCTGCCGAGGCGCTGGGAACGAGGAGGGTCCCGACGAGCAGGAGGGGGAGGAGAGCAAGGAGCCGCAGGCGCACACCCGTCCAACGCACGAGGGTGGCGAAGGTCACGGGTTGAAGCACAAGATCTGAACCGAACCTGACTGCTCCTCACCGAATCGGGTGCGGGCTGTCATGCTCGGAGCATGTCCCACGTGCTGCTCGTCGAGGACGACCATGCGCTGCGTGACGTCGTCGCCCGCGCTCTCCGCGAGGAGGGCCTGACCGTCACGACCGCGAGCGACGGTCAGTCCGCGCTCTCCAGCGCGGGCGACCACACCAACGCGGTCGTCCTGGACATCGGGCTGCCCGACGCGGACGGGCGCGACGTGTGCCTGGCCCTGCGGGCCCGGGGCATCCAGGCGCCGGTGCTGTTCCTGACCGCGAAGGATGCGGTCCACGAGCGCCTCGCCGGGTTCGCCGCCGGTGGCGACGACTACCTGACCAAGCCCTTCCACATCGCTGAGCTGCTCGCCCGGATCCGGGTGCTGCTCCGGCGCAGCGAGACCTTCACGACCGCGACGAGCAGCGGCTTGACCCTGGACCCGTCCCTGCACGCGCTGACCAACGACGGCAGCACGGTGTCGCTGTCGCCCACGGAGTTCCGGCTCCTCGCGGCCCTGCTCGGCCGGCCACACGAGGTCGTCCGGCGCCGCGAGCTGCTCCGCGCGGGCTGGCCCGACGGTGCGATCGTGCATGAGAACACCCTCGACCAGTACATCGCCCGGATACGCCGCAAGCTCGACCAGGTCGGGTCCACCGATCGCGTGGAGACGGTCCGAGGGGTGGGCTACCGCGCCGTTGCGTCGTGACCCTGCCAGTGAAGCTGGGAGTGCAGACCTCCGGACCGCGGACCCTCAGCGGCCGCCTTGCCCTGTCCGGCATGGTCGCCGGGGCGCTCGCGGTCGTGCTGCTGACCCTCGCCTTCTCGCTGCTCCTGCAACGCCGCCTGGACGCTGAGGCCGAGAACGTCCTGCGCAGCCGGGCCGCCGCCGCGACCACGACCGTGTCCGTCCGCTCCGACGGTAGCCTGGAGATCGCTGACAACGACCAGGACACCTCCCTCGACACCGGCATCTGGGTGTACCAGGGCCACACCGCCGTCGAGCGGCCTGCCGGCGCGACCCAGCTCCAGGCCTCGGCCGACTCCCTCGCCGGGACCTCGAACCAGCTGGTACGCAAGGACGAGCCGCCGGCGACGGCCCTGCTGTCGGTGGCGGTGCGGGACAAGGGCCGCCAGGTCGGGACGGTCGTGGCGGCCATCTCGCTGGACCCGTACCGGCGCAGTTCCCGCGTCACAGTCGTCGGCGCGGTGCTCCTGGGCGGGCTCCTGGTCGTGCTGGTCTACGTCGTTTCGCGCGCCGTGGCCGTACGCGCGCTGCGACCGGTCGCGGAGATGACCCGGCAGGCCGGTGAGTGGTCGGTAGGTGACACCTCGCTCCGGTTCGGGGCCGGTGACCGTCCGGGTGAGCTCGAGGAGCTGGCCGGCACGCTGGATGCCCTGCTCGACCGGCTGTCGGCGGTGCTCCGCCGCGAGCAGCAGCTGTCGGCGGAGATCTCCCACGAGCTGCGCACCCCGCTGGCCGGCATCATCGCGGAGGCCGAGCTGTACGGCAGCCGGCCCCGTACCGCCGGTGAGGCTCAGCGGGCGATGGTCACCGTCGGGGAGGGTGCCCGCCGGATGGAGCGCATCTTGGACACCCTGCTCACCGCCGCCCGTGCGGACATGTCGTCCGGCCGGTGCGACGCGGTGCACGTGGCCAGCGAGACCGGCGTACCTGTCGAGGTGGTCGGGACGGTGCCGTTCGTCGGCGCGCAGGAAGAGGTGGTCGAACGCGTCCTCGCACCGCTGCTGGAGAACGGACGGCGCTACGCAGGTACGGAGCCGCGCATCCGCATCAGCGCCGTCCCGGCCGGGGTCCAGCTCGAGGTGCTCGACGACGGGCCCGGCGTCCCGGAGGGCCACCAGGAGGCCGTGTTCGAGCCCGGTCGGCGGCTGGACATCCACGACGGCCACAGCGGCGCAGGCCTCGGGCTGGCGCTGGCGCGCCGGCTCGCCCGAGCCACCGGAGGCGACCTGACCTGCACCGCCGGCCCAGGCGGCCGGTTCGTGGTGCTGCTCCCCCGCGCCTGACGCCCCAGCTTGCGTCCGCACGCCCACGCGCGGCCGTCGGGCCAGTCTTGAGGACACAAGGGGTCAGACGGTGCGGGAGACCTCGATCATGGCGTCCTTCTCGACGACCTTGACGCGGGCGCGGGGCGCGAGCGTGCCGTCCTTGCCGGCGACCTCCCCAAAGGCGGCACCGAGGGCTTTCTCGTGAGCGTCCAGGGCGTACCAGCCGTCCCAGGTCGTGTACGCCACCGAGCGGGCCTCCAGGAACTCGGTGACGGCGTCCAGCGACGGCTCGGCCGCGACCGGGCCGGCCTCGAGGTCCTCCAGCAGCGAGCGGACGGTCTCGATCGCGTCGCCCTTGGTGTGGCCGATGAGGCCGACGGGGCCGCGCTTGACCCAGCCGTTGACGTAGAGCCCGGGCAGGTGGTTGCCGTCGATGTCGAGAACCCGGCCGAGGGCGTGCGGCACCACGTGGTTGCGGGCGTCCCAGGGCAGGCCCGGGAGCTCGGTCGAGCGGTAGCCGACGCACCGGTACACGGCCTGGACCGGCCACTCGTTGAACACCCCTGTCCCGGTGACGTTGCCGTCACCGGTGAGCTCGGTGCGCTCGGTCCGGAACAGCTCCACACGGCCGTCACCCTCGACGGCCACCGGTGACTCGAAGAAGTGCAGGAACAGCTTGCGCGGCCGGGTGCCGAGGCCGTGCTCGGCGGTGCGCATCGCGTACCGCTCCATCTCACGCACGACGAGCTTGGTCTGGTTGTCGGAGTTGATCGCCTCGACGGAGCCGTCGTCGTACTCGATGTCCTCCGGCGCCACGATGACCTCGACGTTGGGTGAGTGGTCCAGCTCGCGGAGCTCCAGCGGCGTGAACTTGGCCTGCGCGGGGCCACGGCGGGCGAAGACGTGCACCTCCTCGACCGGCGAGGCCTTCAGGACGTCGTACACGTTGGCCGGGATTTCGGTGACGAGCAGCTCGTCCGCGGTCTTGGACAGCATGCGGGCGACGTCGAGGCCGACGTTGCCGGCCCCGATGACGGCGATGCTTCGCGCCGAGAGCGGCCAGTCGCGCGGCACGTCGGGATGGCCGTCGAACCACGACACGAAGTCGGCACCGCCGAACGACCCCGGCAGCTCGATGCCCGGGATGTCGAGGTCGCGGTCCTTCTCGGCGCCGGTCGTGAACACCACGGCGTCGTAGAAGCGCTGCAGGTCATCGAGCTTGAGGTCCACGCCGTACTCGACGTTCCCCAGCAGCCGGACCTGCGGCTTGTCGAGGACCTGGTGGAGCGCGGTGATGATGCCCTTGATGCGCGGGTGGTCCGGCGCGACGCCGTAGCGGATCAGGCCGAACGGGGCCGGCTGACGCTCGAAGAGGTCGATGCTCACCTCGACCTCAGACTTCATGAGCACGTCGGCGACGTAGATCCCGGCAGGCCCCGCACCCACGATGGCGATGCGCGCCGGTCGTCCGTCCACCACGTCGTGCTCCCTCAGATCGACTGCTGCACCGTCAAGGGTGCAACACAGTCGTGTCCTAGGGCGATTCCTTGGCCGTGGATGTGAGCCACCTCACCTGTTGTCCACAGGGGCCCCGGCGCGCTGTCACCGATCCCTGGTAGACCTCCTGCCATGCAGCGAGACGGCCAGCGGGCCCGGGTCTACCAGGCGGAGGACGCCTGGGGGCTCCGGCTGGACGCCGCCCGACGGGGCGCCACCCGGGCCGAGGTGGCCGGTTCCTCGGTGGTGCTGCCAGCGGAGGTGCAGTTCGGGACGTTGACAGCCGCGGAGACCTACTGCGGTCAGGTGCTCGAGCCCTGGGACGTGCCGGTGGTGGCACTCAGGACCCGCCGCGGACAGGGTCGTGCCCACTGGCAGGAACCGGGCACGATAGCCCTGCCGATCCCGCCGCACGGGACGCCGTGGGCGCTGCGCGAGGCGGTCCTGCTGCACGAGCTCGCGCACCACCTGGCCTTCCACCTGGACGGCGACAGCACGCACGGCACGGCCTTCACCCACAGGATGCTGGAGCTCGTCGAGCAGACGCTCGGGGCTGCGGCAGCGCTCACACTGCGCGTCGAGTACGGGGAGCACAGCGTTGTCTGAGCGGGTGTTGGACAAGATCGGCAAGCTCCTGGCGCAGGCCGAGGGCACCGACAACGAGCACGAGGCCGACGCGTTCGTGACGCGCGCCCAGGAGCTGGCCACGACCTATGCCGTCGACCTCGAGCTGGCTCGGGCCCGGCAAGCCGCGCGCCGCCTCAAGGCCGCCGACGACACCTTCGAGCAGCGCCGCCTCGGCATCGGTGAGCGTGGCAAGCGTGGCAACCGGCAGCTCGTGGTGCTCTACCTGCTCGTGGCGCAGACCAACGACGTGCTGGTGAACGTCGCGAACGACTCGACCTTCGTGCTCGGCTTCGGCTACCCCGCGGACCTCGACGTCGTGGAGCAGCTGTGGGCCTCCTTGGCCACCCAGATGGCCTCGGCGGCCGCCCGACGCCTGCGAGCCGGTGAGCACCGGAACGCCGGGATCGCCGCGGTGTCCTGGCGGCTTTCGTTCTACGAAGGCTGGATGCATGCCGTCCAGGAGCGGCTCCAGGCGGCCCGCACCCGGGCGCTGCAGCAGCACGACGAGGCCGCGCCCAGCACCAGCGGGGCGTTGGTCCTGCGCGAGAAGGCCGAGCGGGTACGGGCCTTCCACGACCGCTCCTCGGAGGCGCGCGGGTCCTGGCGGGGCAGCCAGCGTGGCGACCGGCAGGTGTCGGGAAGTGCCTGGCGGGCCGGCGAGCACGACGGCCGGGTGGCTCGCCTGGGCGAGCCGGAGCTCCGGGACCGGCGGGCCCTCGGCTGAGGTGCCAGCACGGTGCCGGAGCGCAGAACGCCCGGATCACGCACAATGGAACAACTCCGTCCGCTCGTTCCCCGAGGTGCCCGTGCTTCGCTCCGTTCGCTCCGACGCCGGTCTGGCCACGTCGGTCGTCGTCCTCGGCATCGCGGGCGCCCTCGCGCTGGGGGCAGGGACCGCGCTCGTGCTCCAGGGCTCGGGCGGCGGCGGCCTCGCGGGCATCACGGGTCCTGGCCCGACGCCCACCCCCGCCCCGACCGTCTCCGTCGCCCTAGCGGGCGAGAAGAACAGCACCGTCCCGTGGCAGTCGCACCTGTCGTTCCGGGTCACCGACGGCACCCTCACGAGCCTCGCCGCGACCACCGCCGACGGCACCGCGGTCACCGGCATCCTGAGCCCGACAGCCTGGGTCTCCCAGCACACCCTCACGCCGAACGAGAGCTACGCCCTGCACGCCGAGGTGAAGGCCGCTGACGGCAGGACCTCCACGATCGACAAGACCGTCAAGGCCTCCCCCGCCGAGCACGTGCTGCACGCGACGCTGTCGCCGTCGGGCGGCACCTACGGGGTCGGGCAGCCGGTGATCGTGCGCTTCGACCGGAAGGTGAGGTCGGCCGCGGCCCGCGCCGCCGTCCTCACCAAGCTGCAGGTCACGACCGCGCCGGCCGTGGAGGGTGCCTGGCGCTGGTACAACTCGTTCGAGGTCCACTACCGCGGCCCGGTCTACTGGAAGGCCGGTACGAAGATCAGCGTCACGGCTGCCCTGGCGGGCCTGCACGTCCCGGACAGCGACGCGTGGGGCGCGCCCGAGCCGGTGACGCGGACCTTCGCCATCGGCCGGGCGTTGGTCGCCACCGTCGACATCACCGCGCACGTCATGACCGTGACGATCGACGGCAAGCTCGCCCGTACCGTCAAGGTGAGCACCGGTCGGGACCAGTACCCGACCAAGGGCGGCGTGCACATCGTGCTGACCCGCGAGAAGTCGCACACCTACAACTCCGGCACCGTCGGCATCCCGACCGCCGGTCCTGGCGGCTACTACGAGAAGCTCCCCTGGAGCGACCGCATCTCCAACGGCGGCGCGTTCGTGCACGCCAACCCCGCGACGGTCGGCGTCCAGGGCGTCCGCAACGTCAGCCACGGCTGCGTGAACACCTCGGTCGCGGACGCGAAGTGGTTCTACGAGAACAGCCTGCTCGGCGACGTCGTGAACATCATCCACTCGGTGGTGAAGCCGGTGACGTCCGACGCCGGCATGTACGACTGGAACTTCTCCTACGCCGAGTGGTCCAAGGGCAACCTCACCAGCTAGACCCCCCCGACCGCGGTGATCCCGGTCGTCGTCGGCACGAAGGCCATCGTCGCCGACAGCGAGGGACTCGCGAACCGGACCGTCGTCCCGACGCCGATCGTGTAGCGGACCGCCCCGGTGCCGAGGTCGAGCCCGTACAGCGTGCCCGCACCCGGCTCCAGGGACCAGACCACCCCACCACCGATCACCGGGCTACCGGTGATGTACGAGGGAGCCTTCCACCCGAGGGTGACGCTCTGGTCGCCGCGGATCCGGAGCTGCCGGAGCCCGTCGGTGCACGGCAGGATGATCGAACCGCCGACCGTCGCGGGCCCGCCGAACTGGCGCGCGCAGGCGTTCTGGACGGTCTGCAACGGGTGCCCGATGCCACCGAGGTGGCCGGCGTCCAGGACGTATCCGGTGGAGGTCTTGCCCTGGATCCAGAGCCGGTTGCCGTAGAGGAGCGCGCCACTGCTGCCGAGGTCGGTGTCGTCGGCGTTCCCCTGGGCCCAGCTGCTCTCGGCGAAGTAGTCGTGCAGTCGGGCGGAGTAGGCGTTGATGACCTGGACGGAGTTCCCGCCGTCCCAGGCGCCGCTGGTCGCCCGGCCGTTGCCCGTCACGACATAGGCGAAGCCGCGGGCGTCGACGGCCGGGCCGGACGCCTGCCACATGCCGGCCGCCCCTTGCGTACCGGTCCGGTAGACGTGCACGCCGGTGCCGTCGGTGAGCACCGAGATGAAGTAGCCGTGGTAGTCGCCGCAGTCGCCGGCGTGGCCGCCGAAGGTGATGAGGACCCGGCCGTCCTTGAGGGCCAGCGCGCCGCGCTGGTTCTCCACGTTGGGGTCCTGGCCGGCCGGGTCGATCACCTTCGAGACCTGCACCGCCCCGGTGGCGGCGCTGAGCCCGACGAGGGTGTGCCGAAGCTTGGTGCCGACGCGGGTGGTGGTCACCGCGAACACCCGGTTGTGCGCGCTGTCATAGACCGGCGTGCCGGTGATGCCCACCGGGTCGATGTTCCCGCAGGGCAGGTACCTCAGCGGCACCGCCGTCGCGAGGTGGTGCTTCCAGATGACCTGGCCGCTGTGCCGGGAGAGCCCGTACATCGTGTTGTTCTCGGTCGCGGCGATGACGATCGAGTTGATGACGAGCGGGCTGGCCTGGACGACACCGTCGAGCCGGGCCTTCCAGACCGCCTTGGGCACGGTGGGGCGCGGCGTCGAGGGGCTGTAGCCGGCGTGCAGGGAGTCCCGGTGGTACTGGTACCAGTTCTGGGAGACCGCCGCGTCGGCCGACGGGGCCTGCAGCAGCGGAAGGGTCAGGGCCAGAGCGGGGAGCAAGGCGCGCATGCTTGCGACCGTACGCCGGTGTGTCATGGCCGTCACATCGACAACTGGACCTACGACTGCGTAACCTACGGATAGGTAAGTTACTAGACCGTAGGGAGAGAGTCGTGGGACTGCTCGACACCATCGTCCGCCGTGGCACGGCGTTCACCTCGCCGTTCCTGCCCGACGACTACCTGGGGCTCGTCAACCCGCTCTGGAACACCCGCGAGCTCCGCGCCCGGGTCGTCTCGGTGACCCCGGAGGCCGCCGGTGCCGCGACGCTCGTCCTCAAGCCCGGCCTCGGTTGGGAGGGCTACGTCCCCGGCCAGTACGTCGGCGTCGGCGTGCAGATCGACGGCGTCCAGCACTGGCGGACCTACTCCCTCACCTCCCCCGACGAGGTGTCCATCACCGTGAAGGCGCTCGGTCTGGTATCCACCCAGCTCGTCCAGCACACCCCGGTCGGCACCGTCCTGCGGATCAAGCCGGCCGCCGGTGACTTCGTCTGGAAGCCGGTACGCAAGGCGCTGTTCCTCACCGCGGGCTCCGGCATCACGCCCGCGATGGGGATGCTCCGGGGACTGGATGCTCCGGCCGACATCACGCACCTGCACTCGGCGCTGACCCGCTCCGACGTGATCTTCGGACCGGAGCTGCGGGGCCTGGCCGCGCCCTATCGGCTCGTCGAGCGGCACACCGACACCGACGGGTTGCTCACCATGGCCCAGCTCGAGGAGCTCGTGCCGGATTGGCGCACCCGCGAGACCTGGGTCTGTGGACCGGCCGGGCTGCTCGAGGCGGTGTGCGCGCACTGGGAGGCCGCCGGGCTGTCGCACCTCCTGCACGTCGAGCGGTTCGCGCCCCTGGTCGTCGGGGGCGGCGACACCGGCACGGTTTCCTTCGCCCGGACCGGTTCGTCCGGCACCGGCCCCACCCTGCTCCAAGCCGGCGAGGACGCCGGCGTCCTGATGCCCAGCGGCTGCCGGATGGGCATCTGCTTCGGCTGCGTCGTGCCGCTGCTGTCCGGTCAGGTGCGCGATGTGCGTACCGGCTCGGTGCACGGCGAGCCCGGCGACCTCGTCCAGACCTGCATCTCCTCCCCCGCGGGCGACTGCTCGCTCGACGTCTAACAGGAGCTCCCATGAAGAACCTCACCCCTGACCAGATCGAGGCCATCGGCCGCGAGCTCGACGCGATCCGCGACGACGTGATCGCCGCCCGCGGCGAGTCCGACGCGACCTACATCCGCAAGGTGGTCCGCGTGCACCGGCAGCTCGAGGGCGCCGCGCGCGTCACCCTGCTCGGTTCGTTGTTCCCGCCGCTGTGGCTGGCCGGCACCACGATGCTGACCGTGGCCAAGATCCTCGAGAACATGGAGCTCGGCCACAACATCATCCACGGCCAGTGGGACTGGATGCGCGACCCCGAGATCCACTCGACGACCTGGGAGTGGGACCACGCCTCCTCCGCCGAGGACTGGAAGCACTCCCACAACTACCTGCACCACACCTTCACGAACATCATCGGCAAGGACCGCGACCTCGGCTACTCGTTGCTGCGGATGTCGGATGAGGTGCCCTGGAAGCCCTACCACCTGTTCCAGATGCCGATCAACGTCGGGCTCGCGCTGTTCTTCGAGTACGGCATCGCGCTCTACGACATGGAGATCGAGAAGGTCCTCACCGGCGAGATGACGCCGCGCGAGGCGGGCTCCAAGCTCGGGAAGATCTGGAAGAAGATCCGCCCGCAGATGGTCAAGGACTACGTCGTCTGGCCGCTGCTCTCCGGCCCCTCGGCGGTGACGACGCTGGCGGCGAACGTGACCGCCAACATCGCGCGGAACGTCTGGACCCACACCATCATCTTCTGCGGTCACTTCCCCGACGAGGTCGAGCAGTTCACGGAGGAGGAGACCGCGAACGAGACTCGCGGCGGCTGGTACGTCCGACAGCTCCTCGGCTCGGCGAACCTCGAGGGTGGCGAGCTCTTCAACCTGATGACCGGCCAGCTCAGCTTCCAGATCGAGCACCACCTGTTCCCGGACCTGCCGTCCAACCGGTACGTCGAGATCGCGCCGCGCGTACAGGAGATCTGCGCCCGCTACGGCCTGCCGTACGTCAGCGGTCCGCTGACCAAGCAGTACGCG
Source organism: Mycobacteriales bacterium (assembly GCA_046590985.1). Classification (GTDB taxonomy): domain Bacteria; phylum Actinomycetota; class Actinomycetes; order Mycobacteriales; family SCTD01; genus RYN-111. The sequence goes on along the minus strand of JBKJVH010000121.1, from coordinate 9,649 downwards.
AGCGTGTGGCGCAAGATCGCCCGGCTGTCGCTGCCGTCCACCCCCGCGCCGGCGGCCGCTCCCGTCGAGGCGCTTCAGGCCGCCTGACTCAGTGCCGGTAGCCGGCGAAGCTGGGGGCGAGCTCGTCCACGAGCTGGACCGTCCCGGCCGGCCCGACGACCAGGCCGCGGACGGCTTGCACGGCCACCGGCGGCGGGTCCCCACCGTTCCGGTAGAGCGGCACAGGCGGGTCCAGGAGCGCCCAACCGACCAGCGGTTGGAGCGATTCCTGACCGCTCAGTCGCTGGACGAGCGACCACCCGTCGGCCGGCATGATCTGCACGATCTTGCCGGTCGTCGGCCTTCGCGCGGGTTCGCGTTGGTAGACCTGCTCGACGGTGAGGTCACCGGCCTTGAGCCGCCGGCCGTTGAAGTAGGACGCCCGCACGACCGCCCCGTCCGGTGGGCGCCGGCCGTGCTCGCCATCGCCGAAGCGGACCTCGCCGCTGTGCCGGTCCAGCGCGAACACCGCGTCGTCCGGTCCGGCCTCGCGCAGGTCCTCGACCTGGCGCCAGTGCTCGGGCTCGCTGTCGGACAGGACCGTCACGCGCACGTCGGACATGCCGCGACTGTGACACACCCTGGTGAGTCTGGTTCGATCGGACCAGACCCCCGGCGTCAGGAGAGCCCGATGAACGACTGGAACGCTCACATCATCGCGGAGTTCCGCGCCAACGAAGGACGCGTCGGTGGCCAGTTCGAGGGAGCGCCGCTGACCCTCGTGCACCACTCCGGCCGCAAGAGCGGCAAGGAGTACGTCGCACCGATGATGTACCTCCCCGGCGAGGACGGCGCGATCTTCGTGTTCGCCTCCAAGGCCGGCGCTCCCGACCACCCCGACTGGTACGACAACCTCGTCGCCGGCGGACCTGCCACTGTCGAGGTCGGCACGGAGACGTGGCCCGTCACCGTCCGCGACCTGCCCGAACCTGAGCGCACCGAGGTCTACGCGAAGCAGGCCGCGCTCTACCCGGGCTTCGCGGAGTACGAGGAGAAGACTCGCGGCGTCCGGACCATCCCGGTCCTGGAGCTCACGAAGGCCTGATCACCGCCCTGGGTGGTGGTCCAGCTTGGGTCGTGCGAGCCGGCTCGTCCTGCGGAGCAGAACTTCCCACGGAGAGGAGTCGGCGTTCTGCGCGGCTCCGCGACGGGCGGGGGCAGCCCGGTGCTGGATGCGCAGCCGACTCGCCGGCGAGTCGCCTGTGGGTCCAGCAAGGCTGAACGGGCCTCGGCGTCGGCTGCTGGGTTTGCAGCGAAACGCCAGGCGTGGCGGCTGCCGATCCAGCACCGAGCGCGGGCACGTGGAGACGTGTCCCCGCATCGCCTTCGGGCAGGCCCCGCGACCGGGATGTGCCGGTGATCGACTCCGTGCTGTCAGTGCGGGAATCGAGTAGCCGCCGCAAGCACCGGATCCCGGCCGGCGAGCCAGTCCGACAGCGTCAGGGGCACCAGTACGTCCGGTTCGATCGTCACGCGTGGGTCGTCCGGCGTGCTGCGTTCCCAGTAGCGGGTGGCCATGTAAAGCGTGAGACCACCCCAGGGCAGCGCGATCGGGTCGGCGTCACCGTAGAGGTTGGGGCTGCCACCCAGCGGTTCACCGACGAAGACGGCGCTCGTCGACTGCTCCAGGTCGGTGGCGAGGTTGGCCGCGGCGGAGAACGTGAGCCTTCCGATCAGGACCAGGAGGTGTCCCTTCCGGTCGATGGCCGGATCGGCCAGCACCTGCTCCAGCGCGGCGTTGTTGTGGTTGTCGCCACCACCGTTGTTGCGCAGGTCCAGCACCACGCGGTCGACGTCGGGGCGACGTGCCCGGGCGAGCAGGGACGCGAGGGCGGGACCTGGGACGGGCCGGACCTGGTTGTACTGCACGTAGAGCGTCCTGCTGTCGGCCAGATAGGACGACCACAGCACCTCGTGTTGGCGGGCGAGCCACGGAGCCGGACCGGTGGGGAGCGTGTGGGGAGCGCCCCCGGCAAAGGTGTTGTCGACGGCGGCAGCGACAGGGGCGATGGCCCGCGTCCGCCGCCGTCCCGCCCGGTCGACCAGGCTGAAGGACGTCGGCCCAACTCGATCAATCAGGCCCAGCCCGACCAGCAGCTCGGGGCTGCGCAGGTAGAGGGTCGAGTAGGCCAACAGGCTCGACGCGTTGTCCCGTGGCGTGAGCGGCTCTACGGCGCGCAGGACCTCGGCCGCCGGGTGTCCGTTCACGGCAACCACGGTGGCCCCGACGAGGTCGGCATACGGCGGGCTGGCTCCCGTCACGACGAGCCCTGTCGGGAACTGCCACAGCTGCAGCGGGAAGGCATGGGTCGCACCGACGAACGGAAAGATGCCGCTGTGCCCGTCGCGCCCGCCGTAGCTGGGGGCCGCCGCCAGCCGGACGACTGCGACCAGCGCCTGGGCGTCGGTCAAGGCCGGGAGGCTGGCCTTCACCGCTTCCACCTGGTTCAGCCAGGCGGCGCGAGACTGTCCGTGCCAGCCGTTCGGATGGACGCTGTCGCGTGCCGCAAGCAGGGCGTCGAGATCGGCCGTCCACCCGGCGACGCGGTCGACCGGCACTCCTGAGGCAGAGGGCGAGGGAGTCGGCGAGCGCTGGGCAGCTGGGGGTGCGGGCGCCGACTCGCAAGCACTGGCCAGCAGCGCCGCGGCAACAACGACCATGCGGACCCTCACGCCGATCGCTCCGCCCTCAGCTCCAACTGGGCGTCCAAGGCGGCGGCGAGGACTGCATGCAGAACACGCCGGGCCTGATCGTGTGGGACCGCGAGGCGCGTGCGGAAGCGCCGCTCCGCTTCGGCGAAGGCCCTGCTCGTGGCCCCGTGAGCGGCGAGTCCGTCGGCCGTCAGCTGTAGCCGGTAGGACCTTCCGTCGGCAGGGTCGGGCACCCGGGCGGCGTGCTTGCGAACCTCGAGGGCCTTCACCGCGTGGGTCATGGAGGTCAGGGGCATCCCCAGTCGCCTGGCCAACGCCGACGGCGTCTGCGGCCCCTCGTCGAACAGGACGCTGTAGAGGGCGTAGCCGCTGGGGGCCAACGGCGCGTCCGCGAGCGCCTCACCGACGACCGCGCCGACCGCCTGGGCCGCTGCGTGGACGTCGAACAGCAGCGACAGGTCGGAAGAGGAGCGGCGGATCACGGCATCAGACTACTACCAAACGGTAGCAGTTGTCGTGCGCGAGGGCCCAAACCGCAACAGCCCGGACAGACCGGCAACCGAACGCGGTCGTCGGTGCCAGCGCGCGCCGGCACCGACGCTAGGGCGGACGGCGGTGAGCAGGGGCTCACTTCGCGCCCGCCTGTGCACACCTCAGGAATCGCGCGCGGAGGCCGTACGCTCGGGTCATGTCCGAACGCAGCTACCTGACCGTTGCGGAGTTCGCCGACGCTCTGGAGCTGGACGCGAGCGAAACGGCGGAGCTGCGCGCGCGACGTTGACAGCCCCTACCCCCGCGGTGAGCCGCAACGCTGCGCGCCTGTGCGTGTTCGGACTGGTCGCCGGGGTCGTCGCCACGTACGCCCTCACCCTGTTGACGCCGTCGATGCTGAAGCACCATGGCCTCCTGCTGGAGGCGCTCTCCGGCAACGTCGCCTCGGTCATCACCGGCGGCGCGGCGGCGAGCGTCGGGCGCGAGTCGATCGTGCTCGTCGGGCTGGCGCCACTGGTCGGCATCGCGCTCTACGACGTGTTCCTGTGGTGGGCCGGCCGGCTGTGGGGCAACCGGATCGTCTACCAGTACGCCCGAACGCCGCGTTCGCGACGCGGTGTCGAACGCTCGGAGGGCTGGGTCGCGCGCCATGGCGTCCGGACGTTGACCGTGGCGTACTTCCTGCCCGTGCCCAACCCCGCGGTCTACGCCTTCTGCGGCGCGAGCGGGATGAGCCTCGGCACGTTCGTGCTCGGGGACGCGGTGGGCACCCTGCTCTGGACGAGCCTGCTTGCCGCGCTCGGCTGGTCGGTCGGGAGACCGGCACTGGACGTCGTGAACGCCATCAACCACTACTCGTTGCTCGTGACCGCAGCCCTGGTGGTCGCCTTCGTGGCCTACGCGGTGGTCAGGCGGAAACTCAGCGGATCGTCCCGACGCCCGCGATCAGGGGCAGGTCCAGCGGCGTGACCCAGCCCGGCGGCAGCGCGTTCACCGCCGGTACGGCATTCAGCGCGCGCAGGCCGGTAGCGAGGCAGCCCGCGGCCGCGGCGTCCCGGCCGCTGCCGTCGGTGAAGCGGAACGCCGTCTCCTGCGTGATGGACGGCGAGCCGGTGATCTCGACGCGGTAGACGTCGTCGGTAGTCCCCCGTGGCCAGTCGGGGGCGGCGTCGGGCCCGATCCGGTTGACGTGCTCGAGCTGGATCCGGGTCTGCCCACGGAAGATGCCGTTGATCGTGAAGTTGATGGCCGCGACCTGGCCGGGCTGGATCGTCCCCTTGACGCACTCGATGGGCTTGTCGGTCACCCACTTGTCCCAGGTGGTGGTGATCGCGTCCAACTCGATGCCGACGGCCGCGGCCATCATCGGAACCGTTGCGCCCCAGGCCATCACGAGCAGGTCGGTGTGCTCCAGGAGCGCTACGAACTCGGGCGACCGGCCGATGCCCATCTCGTCCTCGTAGTCGCCGGTGTAGTTCTGGTAGTCGACGAGCTCGAGCGCCCGGACGAGCTGCACCTCGCTGCACAGCCCCATGAGGGTCATCGGGAACAGGTCGTTCCCGAAGCCGGGGTCGATGCCGGTGGTGAAGCAGGACGACCCACCGGCGGCGCAGGCCTCGGTGATGGGGTCGATCCAGGACCGCGGGTTGAGCTTCATGGACGGCCACACCCAGGGAGTCATCGCGGTGGAGCAGACATCGATGCCGGCGCGCAGGAAGGCCCCCATGACGCGGATGTTCTCGTCCGCGTGCGCCGCGGTCGGCCCGTAGTGCACGAGGGCGTCAGGCTGCAACGCGACCAGCGCAGGGAGATCGTCGGTGGCGAGCAGCCCGATCGGGTCCAGCCCGCAGATCTCGCCGACGTCCGCGCCGACCTTGGCCGGGTTGCTGACCCCCACACCTACGAGCTCGAACTCCGGGTGCTTGAGGACCTCGGCGATGACGAGCTTGCCGACGAACCCGGTACCCCAGATGACCACGCGCTTGGGCATACCGCTCCTCGGAGACAGGAAGAGAACAGGTTCTATCTTAGCGAGTGCCGAGGATCAGCTGGGTCGGGTGCTGGGCGTCGTGGAACACGATGTTGCGGCCGGCAGCCGGGACCGGCTCGTGGGTCGGGGAGTCCGACGAGGCGAACCAGAGCCGGAGCCGGTGCCCTTTGGCCACGGTGAAGGCGGTGTCCCACAGGTCCATCCGGTACTCCGTGGCCAGCCCGATCGTCACCGGGTCGTGCCGGTCATCGGTCAGGTAGGGCGACCCCGGACGCGACCGGGCCGGGTCGACGTGCCGGAACGACGCCCGTAGCCACCCGCTGGTGATCGGCGTCTGCGACCCATCCGGCGCGACGTCGGACAACCGCCCGACCCACGCCATGTCGGCTGCCTCGGTGATGGCCCAGAAGCGCAGCTCGGAGGCGCCCACGAGGTGCAGCGGCTTGGCCACCGCGGCCGTCGTGAACGTCAGCCCGTGCGCGTCATCGAGGCGCTGGTCGGTGTGGATGTACGGCGCGAAGCCGTCCGGCCCCTCCTTGCCCATCGGCGTCGAGGAACCCGCGGTCGGGTCGTACACGTAGGAGCTCTGGTAGGCGTCGCGGCCGGTGACCTTGCCGGTGACGAGCGAGCCGTCCTGCAGGGAGGTGGCCGTCCCGGACACTGCACCGCTCAGGTTGAACCGCGTCAGGGACGGGGCGGCAGCCCGCCAGGAAGAGGAGGTGTGCCAGGTCCGGTCCCCGCGGTCGAACCAGGTCACCCGCGGCTGCTTGTCGACCCCGTTGCGCACCCCGCGGACGTAGTGGTCGAGCCAGCGGAGCACCTGGCCCTTGGGAGGTGCGGCACTCAGCGTCACCGCATTCGAGCCGTCGTCGTAAGGTGCCCCGACCTCGCCGAGCTGTCCGGTGCCGTGGTGCGTCGACGGGTCGATCCACAGCTGCGCGGGCACCCGCAGCGCGTCGATGAGCCGCAGGTCGCCGCGGCTGTACATGTCGTTCCAGCCGGTGAAGACGTACACCGGGACCTGGATACGGTTCACCCGCGCGAGCACGGAGCGCTCCCTGTACAGCGGGCTGTCGAGGTCGTTGAGGCGCGTCTCGACCGCGAACAGCTGGTCCTTGCGGTCGAGGTACTGCGGCTGCGGCCCGAGGCCCAGCGCCTGCGTGCCGGTCTGGCCGGCGAACCACTGCTCGACGAAGCCCTGGTCGTACAGGCCGTTGTGCCAGACCACGTCGCGGTAGGGATCCGTCGGCGGGTGCCCGACGATGACGGTCGTCAGGTGCGGCGGCTGCAGCTCGGCCCCGAGCAGCGCGGTGATCGCCGAGTAGGAGTAGCCGTAGAGCACCACGCGACCGTTGCTCCACGGCTGGTGCGCGACCCACTCGACCACGTCGTACACGTCCTGCTGCTCGCGCTGGCACAGCAGGCACAGTGCGCCGCCGCTCTTGCCGGAACCGCGGACGTCGGTGTTGACGTGGGCGTACCCGTTCGGCACGAACGTGGTCGCCGAGGACCGGCCGTACGGCTCCATGTCCACGATCGCCGGGAAGCGCCCCGTGGCAGCCGGCAGGTGCACGTCGCCCACCAGGTGCACGCCGTCACTGGCGGCGATCGTCACGTCGGTGAGCGTCGTGGCGGCCGCCGTCGCGGGAGCGGCGGTCAGCGCCGCCGCACCGACGGCAAAGGCAAGCAGCAGGGGACGGATGCGCACGGTTCTCCTCAAGAACAGGGGCTTTCGTTCCTGTTTCGCCTTTGACCTGACATTTCCTGCCTAAAGGGGACAGTTGCCTGTTACTCGTGACGAACGGCCCTCGAAGGTCCACAGTGCAGGGAGCACTTCATCCGAAGTGACCCATGCACCACCCGTACTACAGGAGACCCCTGCATGCGTCGTTCGTTCCTCGTGGCTCTCGCCGCCACCACGCTCGCCGTGCCCACCCTGGTCGGCGCCACCTCTGCGTCCGCCGCCGACACCACTCGCGGCGACAAGCGCGTCTGCGCCCAGGCGCCCGCCGGCTACGCAGCCTGCTTCGCCCACGTCCGCACCAAGGGCGCGGTCCCGGACGCGACCACCAGCTACGTCAGCGGGTACAACCCCGGCCAGCTGCAGCGGGCCTACAACCCCAGCGGCCTGACCGGCAGCACGCTGATCGCGGTCGTGGACGCCTACGCCCACCCGAGCGCGGCGGCCGACCTGGCCGTCTACCGGACCAAGTTCGGTCTGGGTACCGCCAACCTCAACCAGGTCAGCCAGACGGGCGGCGCGATCGGCACGGTTGCCGGGAACACCGGCTGGGGCCAGGAGGAGATGCTCGACCTCGAGATGGTCTCCTCGATCTGCCCGACGTGTCCGATCCTCTACGTCGGAGCCAACTCAGCGTCCTTCGCCGACCTCGGCACGGCTGTGAACCGGGCCGTGACGATGGGTGCCAAGGTCGTGTCCAACTCCTACGGCGGTGGCGAGTTCAGCGGCGAGACCTCCACTCAGACCAGCTACTACACCCACCCGGGAGTAGCCATCACGGTCAGCTCCGGTGACAGTGGCTACGGCGCCCAGACACCTGCCGCGTTCAACACGGTGACGGCCGTCGGGGGCACCAACCTTCCGCTGGACGCCAACGGCAACCGCACCAGCACCCCTGAGACGGTGTGGAGCGGAGCAGGCAGTGGCTGCTCGTCCTACATCAGCAAGCCGTCGTGGCAGCACGACGCCAGCTGCAGCCGACGGACCGTCGCCGACGTGGCGGCGGTCGCCGACCCGGCGACCGGCGTGGCGGTCTACGACAGCTATGGCTCGACCGGCGGCGCGAACTGGTTCGTGTTCGGCGGCACGTCGGTGGCGGCACCCATCATCGGCGGGATCTACGGGCTCTCCGGAGCCAACCTCGCCGGCGTGCCGGCCCAGAACACCTACTCCGCTAGTGGCTTCCTGCACGACGTCACGTCGGGCAGCAACGGCCGGTGCGTCAAGGGCCGGAACACTGCCGCGGCCTACCTGTGCACCGGAACAGTCGGGTACGACGGCCCGACCGGCAACGGCACGCCGACCGGCAGCCTGGCGCCCTTCTAAAGGCTGTTCGACAAGGGGCGTCCCGGTTCGCCGGGGCGCCCTTCGTCGTGCCTAGTAGCGGCCGTCGTGAACGCGCGCGGTGATCTGACGCTCGGCGTAGAACGACAGGAACGGGATCGTCCCGGCCAGCGCCACCAGCACCACGGCCTGCAGCGGGAACCGCCGGCGCCGCCACAGGTCCGCGATCGTGCCCAGCAAGATCATGTACAGGTAGCCGTGTGCGATCCCGAGGTACTTCTCGATGGGGTGGCTGGAGATGATCACCCCGAAGACCAAGATCACCAGGAGCGTGCCCACCAGGTAGGCCATGAAGCGATAGCGGTTCAGCGGGGTGTTCTTGAGTGTCACGGTCAGCGGGATTCCTTCGCGTTGAGCTCGGCGAGGTAGCGGTTGTAGGCCGCGAGCTCGGGGTCTTCCTCCTCGGTCACCGGCGGCGCCACCGGCTGGTACACCCGGACGGGCGCCTCCTGAACCGGCTCGGCCGGCCCGCCGCGGAGCTCGTCCCGGAGCAGCCATCCCCAGCACAGCAGGGAGAACAGCCCGAACAGCGTCCACTCGACCGTGTAGGACCAGTTGAGGATCGAGTCGCGCTGCACCGCCCGGCCGTACTGCCACCGGCCGAAGCCGAAGCAGGCACCCACGGCAAGCACGACCAGCACGTGCCGGACCAGCCAGCGGGGGCTGACGAGGAGCCGCAGCACTAGTCGTCCAGGTAGTCCCGGAGCGACGCGGAGCGCGACGGGTGACGCAACTTGGAGAGCGTCTTGCCCTCGATCTGCCGGATCCGCTCCCGGGTCAGGTTGAAGTCCTTGCCGATGTCATCGAGCGTGCGCGGCTGGCCGTCGACCAGGCCGTACCGCATCTCCATGACGCGTCGCTCGCGGTCCGTGAGCGACGCGAGGACCGCGGACAGCTCCTCGCGCATGAGCAGGAACGCCGCGGCCTCGCCGGGCATGACGGCGTGCTCGTCTTCGATGAAGTCCCCGAGGCTCGCGTCGCTGTCCTCGCCGATGAGGGCGTCGAGCGAAGCGGGGTCGCGGTTGTAGGACCGGATCTCCTCGACACGCTCGGGCGTCAGGTCGACCTCGACGGCGATCTCTGCTGCCGTGGGCTTGCGACCGAGCTGGACGACGAGGTCGCGCTCGACGCGGCGGATCTTGTTGACCTGCTCGACCATGTGAACGGGCAGCCGGATCGTGCGGGCCTGGTCGGCCATGGCGCGCGTGAGCGCCTGCCGGATCCACCAGGTGGCATACGTGGAGAACTTGAAGCCCTTGGTGTAGTCGAACTTCTCGACGGCACGGATCAGGCCCAGGTTGCCCTCCTGGATCAGGTCGGTGAGACCCATGCCGCGGCCGGCGTACTTCTTGGCGACGGACACGACCAGACGCAGGTTGGCCTCGAGCATG
>JBKJVH010000035.1:0-14478 GCA_046590985.1 Mycobacteriales bacterium | reverse complement strand
TCGGCGGCATCGCGAAGGCGATGATGGCGTCGCCGGACGCCGGCGGCGCAGGCCTGGGCGCCGTGGACCTCGTCGACCTGAAGACCGGCAAGGTACTGGCTCAGAGCGGTAAGCCTCAGCTCGACCTCCGCTCCGCGGCCGGGCTGGCCACCCTGCGTGCAGCCGTCAGGCCGCGCCTGGCGTTGGTCGGCCTGTTCGGCGCCGACACCGACAGCGGGCTCGGCCTGGTTGCCCCTGCCGGCCCGACGACGGTGGTCTACATCGAGAGCCACATCGAGCGCTCCACCGCCGCACAGATCAAGCTTCCGGGTGAGGCGTTCAAGAACGTGGACTACGCCATCTACTTCGGGTCGATCTCGGAGCGCACCCTGCTGACGTCCAACGTCGCCAAGGGCTTGCCCCTGCAGGGCGAGCAGGCGCAGGCGTGGGTCGGGATCGGGCTCGAAACGGCCCAGCCCGGCGCCGGCGGGCATCGCAACCAGCTGCTGCTGGTGCTGCACCCGCGCTCCCCACTCACCGGGCGCTTGGCGACCACGTTCCCGTGGATCATGGGCGCGATCTCCCTGGTCGCCTGCGTGGTCGTCATGATGCTGTTGGAGAAGACCGCGCGACGTCGGGACGAAGCCCTGGAGCTCGTGCAGCGACTCGAGGAGCGCAACGCCGAGGTCGAGGAGGCCGTCGAGCGCCAGACGCGCGCCGAGGAGCGGCTGCGCCAGGGGCAGCGACTGGAGGCCGTCGGCCAGCTCGCCGGCGGGATCGCGCACGACTTCAACAACCTGCTTGCGGTGATCTTCAGCTACACCGGCTTCCTGCGGACGGCTGCCGTCGGTCAGCCCTGGGCGGAGGACGTCGACGAGGTCGACAAGGCTGCCAAGCGGGCCGCTGAGCTGACGCAGCAGCTGCTCCTGTTCAGCCGCCGCGACTCGGTCCGGCCCGACGTGCTCGACGCCCGTGCGCTCCTCATCGACCGGCACCGGCTGCTCCGGCGGACGCTCAGCGACGACATCGACGTCGTGCTGGCGGTCCCCGACGAACCCGTCCCCGTGCTCGCCGACTCGGTCGAGCTCGACCAGGTCGTGATGAACCTGGCGGTCAACGCCCGGGACGCCATGCCGGGCGGCGGAACCCTGACGCTCACGCTCGACCTGCAACCTGATGACGGGACCGGGCCGCAAGCCCGGCTGTGCGTCACCGATACCGGCGGGGGGATGCCGGAGGAGGTCCAGGACCGCGCCTTCGAGCCGTTCTTCACGACCAAGGAGGTCGGCCGCGGAACCGGGCTCGGCCTGGCGACGGTCTACGGCATCGTGACCCGCTGGGGCGGCCGCGTCAGCATCTGCTCCACTCCCGGGGAGGGTACGACGGTGATGGTCCTGCTGCCGTTGAGCTCGGAGGCCCTCCAGCCGTCAGCCGACATGCACATCCCGCAGCAGCTCCCACCCGCGCGAGCCACCGTCCTGCTCGTCGAGGACGAGGACGGCGTCCGCAAGGCCTCCCGTCGGATCTTGGAGGAGGCCGGTTTCGTCGTCGTCGAGGCGGCCAGCGGCCCGGAGGCCCTGGAGCGGTTCGGGGAGCAGCCGATCGACGTCCTCGTCAGCGACGTCGTGATGCCCGGAGGCCTGTCGGGCCCTGACCTGGCCGATCGGCTCCGCACCGTCCAGCCCGAGCTGCGCGTGGTGCTGGCCTCCGGCTACGGCCGGGACTACCTGACCAGCCGTGGGCCACTGCTCGACGGCACCCAGCTGCTCCGCAAGCCTTTCCCGGCGCAGATCCTGATCGAGGCTGTCCACCGCAGCCTCCAGGCAGAAGAGAGCTTCGCGTGACCACCGCCATCGCGACCGCCAGCGTCCTCGTCGTCGACGACGAGGAACCGCTGCGCAGGGGACTCCTGCGCATGCTGAGCGCAGCGGGTTACCGGTGCCTCGGAGCGGCGTCGGCGACGGAGGCCCGTCAGGTCCTGGCCACCGAGCACGTCGACCTCGTGCTGTGCGACGTCAACATGCCGGGCGAGAACGGCTTCTCGCTGCTGCGCAGCATCTCCGAACTGCACCCGGGCCTCGGCGTCATCATGGTCACCGCGCTGGCCGACGTGCGCGCCGCGGAACCCGCAGCCCGGTACGGGGCGCTGGCGTACGTCATCAAGCCGTTCGAGTCCACCGAGATCCTCATCAACGTCGCGACGGCCCTGAGTCGCCGAGCCAGGGACTCAGCCCACGAGGACTCCCGGCGGCAGCTGAGCGCCCAGGTGGAGGAACGCACCTCGGCGCTGGCCGAGGCGGTGCGCAAGCTGTCCCTGTCGGAGCAGACGGTGGCGGCCCTGCACGAGGAGACCGTGCTGCGCCTGGCCACCGTGGCGGAGTGGCGTGATCCGTGCACCGGCGAGCACCTGCGCAGCATGAGCGACCTCAGCGGCGCCCTGGCCAGAGCTGCGGGCCTCACTGCGGAACAGGTCGACATGGTCCGCGTGGCCAGCCTGCTGCACGACCTCGGCAAGGTGGCGGTCCCGGACACCATCCTGCTGAAGCCCGGCCCCCTGACCGTCGACGAACGGCTGCTCATGCAGCAGCACTCCGAGACCGGAGCCGCCATGCTCAGGGGATCCTGCATCGAGGTCCTGCAGACCGGCGCCCTCATCGCCTTGACGCACCACGAGCGTTGGGACGGCGGCGGCTACCCCCGCGGGCTGCGCGGTGCCGAGATCCCGGTCGAAGCCCGGATCGTCAGCATCGCCGACGTGTATGACGCCCTGTCGAGCGAGCGCCCGTACAAGGCGGCCTGGCCCCATGACCGGGTGGTGTCCACCCTCCTCGCCGGCCGCGGGAGCCAGTTCGACCCCGAGCTGCTGGACGTGTTCCTGGACCAGGTCGTGCGCTGATCGACCCCGGGCCTTCATGTACGAGTCACACATCCGTTACACGGGGGCGCCAGGCTGAGAGCGAGCCACTTCAGGAGGCAACCCGTGTCGATCCCCTTTCTCGTCCACACCAGCCGCAACCTCGAGACCCTCTTCCTGACCGTCCTGCCCCACGGCGGTCAGGGCTCCGCCCGCAAGAACGCCTGGGGCTCGATGGTCAAGGACAACAACCACGCCAAGGCCCGCTGCGAGGCCGACCTGGCCATGTGCCGCGCCCTCGAGATCTCGCAGCGCCAGGCCGCTGTCTCCCGCTGACGCCAGGGCACTAGCGTGGCCCCATGGCAGATCCGGTGTACCGCCCCATCGTCGGCGTCGCGCGCCTCGTCTTCCTCGGGCTCGGGCTGAAGTTCGACGTCACCGGCTCCGACCTGGTCCCCGCCCACGGCGGCGGGGTCGTCGCCATCAACCACACCGGCTACCTCGACTTCGCCCTCGCCGGCCTCGCGTTCCGGCCCAAGAAGCGCCTGGTGCGCTTCATGGCGAAGAAGGAGGTCTTCGACCACAAGGTCTCCGGCCCGCTGATGCGGGGCATGAAGCACATCCCCGTCGCCCGCGAGGCCCGCGCCGGCAGCTACCAGGCTGCCGTCGACGCCTGCAAGGCCGGCGAGCTGGTCGGGGTGTTCCCCGAGGCCACGATCTCCCAGAGCTTCGAGCTCAAGGAGTTCAAGTCCGGCGCCGCCCGGATGGCCACCGAGGCCGGCGTGCCGCTCATCCCGGTCATCGTCTGGGGTAGCCAGCGGGTCTTCACCAAGGGCCGCAAGAAGGACCTGACCCGCGGCACTGCCATCCGCATCGTCGTCGGTGAGCCCTTCGTCGCCGACACCGACCCGGTGCAGGCCACCAAGGACCTCAAGGAGCGGATGCAGGTGCTTCTCGAGGAGGCACGCCGCACGTACAAGGTCGATGCGAAGCGGGCAGACCAGACCTGGTGGCTGCCCCAGTCGATGGGTGGCACCGCTCCGACACTGGAGTCGGCGGAGGCCGACGACGCTCAGGTACGCGCCGCGCGCGCGGCCAAGCGGCAGGCTCGCGACGCCGGCAACTAGCCTGTCCGGTTATGGCACTCAGGCGAGGTAAACCCAAGAAGAAGGCTGCGAAGAAGGTCGGCCCGTCGCGCAAGGAGAAGCTCGCCCAGATCAAGCTGGCGTTCTCCATGACGCGCAAGGCCGACCCGAAGATGCTGCCGCTGGTCCTGGGCGCCTTCGTCATCACCCTCGCGGTGTTCGTGCTGCTCGGCGTGCTGGTCAGCCATCCCGTCTACCTCGGCATCATCGGCTTCATGATCTCGCTGCTCGTGGCCGCCGCGATCTTCGGGCGCCGCGTCCAGAAGACCGCGTTCGGCCAGGTCGAGGGCCAGCTCGGCGCGGCCGCGGCGGTGCTGTCCAACATGCGTGGCAACTGGCGCATCACTCCCGCGGTCGGCTTCACCAAGGAGCAGGACCTGCTGCACCGCGTCATCGGCCGCCCCGGCATCGTGCTGGTCGCCGAGGGCGCCCCCAACCGGGTGCGCAACCTCATCGGCGCCGAGAAGCGCTCGCTGTCGCGGCACATCGGCGACACCCCGATCTATGACGTGGTCGTCGGCGACGGCGAGGGCCAGGTCGCGCTCAAGGACCTCGAGAAGCACTTCCTACGGCTGCCGCGCAACATCAAGCCGGCCCAGGTCAACGTGCTCGACGCCCGCCTGAAGGCGCTGAAGTCGGCCCTGCCGGTCCCGAAGGGCCCGATGCCGACCCGCGTCCCACGCGGTCGCGCCCGCTAGCCGCAGCGCGAGCGCCGATTCTTGAGCCTGTACGGTCGGCTCCGATCCGTCGAGCTACGGACCCGTCCGGTGCTGCCTGAGACCCGCGCCGCGCTGTCCCGTCGGTGGGCGGAGCTGCCCGAGGCGGTGCGGACCCGGGCGCAGACGCTGGGTCAGCACGCGGTCGGTTGCGAAGGAACTCACGGGGTCTTCCCCCGCTGCAACCTGGCCTGCACGCCCTGCTAACACTCCCGGGATGCGAACCGGGTGGCGGTCGACGGCCCGCACACGGTCCGCGTCGTGAGGGAGCAGATGCGGCTGCTCCGGGAGCTGCGTGGTCCCCGCGCACACGCCCAGCTGATCGGTGGAGAGGCGCCTGGGAGGCGATGCAACGCGGCCAGGACTGCACCGAACCGCGGTTGGCGGACGCAAAGCAACGGTTGCGGGCCTGCTCCTACGCGGTGGCACGCCCCGAGACGGGTGAGCTCGTACCGGCCTGCGTGCAGCACAGCGTGCTCGACCCCGCGGAGAACGCGTCGTTGTGGCGGCTGCTGCCGTTGACGCCCGTGACGGCGCACTGAGCTCCGGATCCTTCGCAGGGGGGAAGGTCGCGGTGCCGCCGGAGTGTTTCCCTGACGTGAGCACGCCACAGACCCCACCGCCGCGGGTCAGTACGCGGGTACGCGCGGTGCTGGGAGTCCTCCTTCTGGTGGCCCTGGTGGTGTTGGTGGCCACGGGCGTTGTGCCGGGCGCGCAGGAGATCCGGGGAAGCGTTCGGGACAGCGGTGCCTGGGGGGCGCTGCTCTTCGTGCTGGTGTACGCGCTGCTGGCCGCTTTGCCGACGCCGGCGGGGGCGTTGACGATCGTGGCGGGTGGGGTGTTTGGGTTCGTGCAGGGCCTCGGTCTGGTGGTGCTCGGCGCCAGCCTGGGGGCGTTGCTGGGGTTTGCCCTGGCCCGGTACTTGGGTCGCGGTGCGGTGGAGCGGCTCACGGGGAGCCGACTGCGGTCGTTGGACGCGTTGGCTCGCGATGAGGGCTATCTGGCGGTGCTCGTGCTGCGGCTGCTGCCGGTGTTGCCGTTCAGTGCGGTGCACTACGTGTGCGGGATGTCTTCGATGCGGCTGCGGACCTACCTGGTCGGGACCGTTGTCGGCATCGTGCCCGCGTCCGCGGCGTATGTCGCGGTCGGGGCGTACGGGATCCGTCCCGGGTCGTGGCAGTTCTTGTCGGCGCTGCTAGGTCTGGCTGCGCTGACCCTGGTCAGTGGGGCACTCGCGCGGCGGGTGCGTCATCGCCTGCCGGCCGAGGACCGGAGGGAACAGGCCACACTGAGGGGGTGACGGACTCCGACGACCCAGCTGAGCCGGCGTCTGGGTCCCGTGCGGATCGTCGGGTGGGGCGCTACACCGTGGGTGCCAGGTTCTACGACGTGCTGTCGCTGGAGCGGCCGGTCTACCGGCCTGCCCGGCTGCTGTCCCTGGATCTGCTCGGGCTGCGACCGGGGGACCGGGTTCTTGATGTCGGGTGCGGGACGGGTCTCAACCTGCCGCTGCTGCGGGCGGCCGTCGGGGAGCAGGGCGCCGTGGTTGGTCTGGACCTCAGCCCGCAGATGCTGGAGCAGGCCCGACATCGGGTCGTGGCGGCGGGGTGGGACAACGTCCACCTGCATCGCGGCGACGCCGGATCAGCGACCCTGAGCGCCCTGCTTCCTGGGCAGTTCGACGCGGTGCTGATGACCTACGCGATGTCGATCATCGAGGGCTACCGGCAGGCCTGGGACGGCAGCGTCGCCGCGCTCGCACCCGGAGGCAGGATCGCCATGGCCGATCTCGGGCTCCCCCGGGGTCGGTGGGCGCCGCTGCGACCGCTCGCCCGGCTCGCCTGCTTCACCGGTGGGGCCGACCCGACCCGGGCACCCTGGGAGCTGCAGGCCCCGGAACTGCGGCGGGTCGAGCACCGGGTTCTGCTCGGTGGGCACGTGCACGTCGCGGCCTGGGCCGCCGGGTGAGCGGGATCGGGAAGGATCCGCAGCTGCGGGCGGGTTCCCCTGCCATGCACGTCGCCACCGATGTCCCGGCGCTCGCGCCGTTCGAGGTGTGGGTGACGCCGCACCTGGAGGTGATGCTGCGCGCGGCCGCGCGACTCACCGGTGGGAACTGGGCGGAGGCCGAGGACCTGGTGCAGGACGCGTTGCTGCGCGCCTTCCGTGCCCAGGACAGCTTTGATGGTGCGCACCCCCGAGCCTGGCTGCTCACCATCTTGCGTCGTACGCACCTGAACGAGCTACGACGTCAGCGGCCTCGCCTGGTCGACGATGCGCATCTGGAACGCAGCCGTCCGGCGTTCGGCGCGCGCGGGGACGTTCCGTCCGCCGAGCAGACCGTCGTGGACACGCTGCTCGGTCCGGAGCTCCAGACTGCGTTGGCCGATCTGGACCCGCGCTTCCGGGTCGTGGTGCTGCTGATCGACGTGGACCAGCTGACCTACGCCGAGACCGCGGAGCTTCTCGGGGTGCCGGAGGGAACGGTGATGTCGCGGTTGAGCCGAGGTCGCCGTCGGTTGCGCACGCAGCTGAGCGACACCTTGGACAGGAAGGGCGCGAGCCCAACCGGCTCACATGGGAAAGGCGGAGCCACATGAGGGGCGCCGGGATGTTCACGATGCTGCACTGCCGCTGGTCCGGGAAGCGCCTGGACCGTTACCTCGACCGTGACCCCTCCGCGCTGCTGACGGACGAAGAGATCAGCCGGCTCGAGCGGCACCTCGCAGGGTGCCCCCGGTGCGCCCGCACTGCGGGCCGCCAGCGGGCGCTGAGCCAGGCCCTCGCCCGGTCTTGGGAGGGCCCAGCGCCCGAGGTACTGCTGCGCGCCCGTGAACGGCTCGCGTTGCTCGCCCACGACAGCACCCCGTGAGCCGCCGGAGCGGGCCCTGGGACCTGGTGGTGCTGGGCGCGGGAGCCGCCGGCATCGTCGCCGCCAAGACCGCCACGGGCTTCGGCGCGCGGGTCCTGCTGATCGACGAGCGGCCCCCCGGCGGTGACTGCTTGTGGACCGGGTGCGTGCCGAGCAAGGCACTCCTCGCCGCCGCGGAGAGCGCCGCCGGCGCCCGCCGGGCCGCCGTCCTGGGTGTGCACTGCCAGGTGCGGGTCGACGCCGGCGACGTGCTCGCGCACGTACGACAGTCCATCGCCACAATCGCGCCTAAGGACTCCGCCGCGACCCTCGAGCGCGAGGGCATCACCGTCCGGCTGGGCCGAGCCACCCTGACAGGCCCGCGTACGGTCGACGTGGACGGCACACCGATCGGGTTCCGCCGAGCAGTGCTGGCGTTCGGAGCCCGCCCGTCCCTGCCCCCGGTGCCGGGCCTGGCCGACTCCGGCGCGTTGACCAGCGACACCATCTGGGACCTCACCGCCTTCCCCGACCAGTTGGTGGTGATCGGCGGCGGGAGCATTGGCTGCGAGCTGGCGCAGGGCTTCGCCCGCCTCGGCTGCCAGGTGACCGTGCTCGAGGCTGCCGGGCGGCTGCTGTCCGCCGAGAGCCAGGCGGCCAGCAGGCTGATCACGGCGGCGCTGCGGGCAGACGGGGTCGAGGTGGTGACCGGAGCGGCCGTGACCGCCGTGATGGACGAGCGCGTCCAGACGAGCCGCGGCGAAAGCTATGGGTACGACCGGCTGCTCGTGGCCGTCGGCCGGTCCCCACGCACCGCCGACGTCGGGCTGGACAGTGCCGGCGTCGAGACCGACGGGCGCGGCTTTGTCCGTGTGAACGGGCAGCTGCGGACCACCAACCCCCGGATCTGGGCAGCCGGCGACCTCACCGGGCACCCGCAGTTCACCCACACCGCAGGGGTCCACGGCAGCATCGCGGCCTCCAACGCCGTGCTCGGGTTGCGGCGCACCGCGGACGTCAGCCTGACCCCGCGGGTCACGTTCACCCGGCCCGAGGTCGCTGCTGTCGGCATCGGCCCCGACGAGGCGGGAACCGCAAGCGGACTGCGCCTGCTTTCCTGGGAGCACGCCCAGGTCGACCGGGCCGTGACGGACGCCGACACTCTCGGGCGCACCGATCTGGTCGTCGATCGCCGGGGGCGCATCGTGGGCGCCAGCATCGTCGGTCCGCGCGCCGGCGAGAGCCTGGCTGAGGTCGTCCTGGCGGCCCGGACCGGGCTGAAGGCCCGCGAGGTGGCCGCGACCACCCACCCTTACCCGACCTACGGCGACGCCGTGTGGAACGCCGGCATCAGCGACGTGCAGCGGCGGCTGCAGGCCCCGCTGCCCCGGCTGGCCTTGACCCTGCTCGTCCGGGGCCGGCGCCTGCTAGCCGGGCGTCCACGGTAGGTCGGGCAGCTCGTGCCCGGCGCCCGCCTGCAGGTGGAGCAGCACGGGTCGGCCCACGACGGGTTGCCGGCCACCGGAGGCGGCGCGGGCCCGCACGGTCCCGTGACCCGGCAGGTCTGCCACGACCTCGACGTAGGTGGCGGCGAACCGGACGCTCTCAGTCATCGCGGTGAGGCCCGCACTGCCAGGGGTCGCCTCAAGGGTCAGGTGCTCCTCTCGTAGGACCAGCACAACGGGGTCGCCCTCCGAGGCAGCCGTGCCGGGAGGCCGTGGCAGCCGCCCCCACTGCCCGACGACCTCCTCGCCGCGCACCACCCCGGCCAGCTCCACACTGGCGCCCAGGAACCGCGCCGCCGCCAGGCTCGGGGGGTGCAGGAACAGCTCCTCGGGCGCGCCACAGCCACGGACCCGCCCGTCGAGCAGCAAGGCGACCCGATCAGCGACCAGCGCCGCCTCCTGCTGGTCGTGGGTCACCAGCACCGTGGTCAGGCCCTGCCGACGGTGCAGGGCCAGGACGAGGTCGCGGATCTCCTCACGCAGCGCTTGGTCGAGCTGAGAGAAGGGCTCATCGAGCAGCAGCAGCGCTGGTGTCAGCACCAGCGCCCGGGCCAGGGCGACGCGTTGCTCCTGCCCCCCGGACAGCTCCCGGACCCGGCGGTCCGCGAACCCGTTCAGTCCTACGTCCAGCAGGATCTGACTGACCTGCCGTACTCGGTCGGGACGGGCGATCCCCCGCATCCGCAGGCCGAAGCCGACGTTGTCGCCGACAGACAGGTGCGGGAACAGCAACGGCTTCTGGAAGACCATCCCGGTCGGACGGTGCTCGGCTGGCCCCACCAGTGGCCGGCCCCCGAGCTGCACCTCCCCCGCATCAGCGTCGAGGAGCCCGGCCAGGATCTGCAGCAGGGTCGACTTCCCGCTGCCCGACGGCCCCAGCACGGCCAGCAGCTCGCCGGGCGCTGCCTGCAGGTCCACCTCCTTCAGGACCTCGGCGTCGCCGTACGCCTTCGACAAGCCGGCGACCCGCAGCCCCAGCCCGGTCACGACGGTGCCGGTGCGAGGGCGGTGGACCAGCGCGACGCGACCAGCGCGACCAGCAGCAGGGGTGGCGCGATCAGCAGCAGGGAAAGCGCTGCCGCGGTGGTGGTGTCGCTGCTCCCGATGGCCGCGAACAGCAGGATCGGCAGGGTCTTGACCTGCCCGGCCCCGACGATGAGCGTCAGGACGTACTCGTTCCAGGAGATCAAGAACGCCAGTAGCGCCGCCGCGCCGATGGCCTGACGCAAGAGCGGGAGCGTGACCAGCAGGGTGGTGCGCACCGGGCCGGCACCGAGCACCCGTGCCTGCTGCTCGTGGTCGGCGTCGAAGGTCGTGAACGCGGCCGTCATCAGCAGCGTGGCGTACGGCACCGCAGGCACCAGGTGCACCAGGACCACACCAGGCAGGGTCGCCGCGAGTCCGAGCCGCAGGAACACGACTTGGATCCCCAACGTGACGGCGAGGCCCGGGACGAGCACCGGTGCCAGCAACGTCAGCTGCAGAACCCGCCGCCCCCGCATCCGGTGCAGCCCCAGGGCCCGGCCGGCGGGCACGCCGATGGCGACCGACAGCAGGGCGACCGCCCCCGCCACGGTGAACGACGTCAGCAGTCCGCGCAGCACCTCGCCGTGGCCCTCGGCGACCAGCTGGAGCCCCCGAGCTGAGGTCCGCTGCGGGAGTACCGCCGGGTAGCGCCACTGCCCACTGACCGACCACACCACCAGGGGCAGTAACGGCAGCAGGAGCGCGGCGACCACGCCACCCAACGCGATCCGTCTCACAGGGCCGTCGGCGTGAGGCGCCGCATCAGCCAGAGGTAGCAGGAGATGACTGCGGCCGACCCGGCTGCCAGGACCACGCACGCGGCCATCGCCTGCGGTCGCACCAGCAGGTCGGTGTCGCTGAAGGACTGATAGGCGACCACGGACAGCGTCGCCGGGTAGGTCTGCCCGAGAAGCAGCGGGACCTCGTACGACGCGATCGCGTAGGCGAGCACCAGCACCCCGGCGGCGGTGACGGGGGCCGCGATCAGGGGCAGCGTGACGTACCGAAGCCGTTGCCAGCCGCGGGCGCCCAGGTCGCGGGCCACCTGCTCGAGATCGTCCACTCGGGAACCCAGTGCCACCAACGTGATGATGCCGAGGAAGGGCGTCTCCTTCCACACGTACTCCGCGATGATGCCCCACCCGAACCGGTCCTGGACCAGCGGAGGGAAGGCCTGGGGGCCGGACGAGAGGCCGGCCGCGTGCGCGACCCTGGACACGAACCCGGACTGCGCCAGCAGCAGCGAGATCGCCAGCGCACCGACCAGGTGCGGCACGGCCAGGTTCAGGGAGAACAGCAACCGCATGACCCTGGTCCGGTGGGCGGCGCGGTGCAGCACCAGACCGCAGCTGACGCCCAGCAGCAGGGACAGCGCGGTGGCCAGCACCGCGACCCGGGCCGTCAGGCCCAACGATGCCCCAAAGGCCCGATCGTGCACCAGCGCGTGGTAGGCAGCGAAGGACCAGCGCCGCGAGCCGACGTAGGGCTGGTAGCCCAGGCTCTGGACGAGAGCACTGAGCAGGCCGAGCCCGAACAGGGCCAGCACCGCCAGCGCAGGAGCGAGCAGCACCCAGGACCGCCAGGCAGGCAGGCGCGAGGAGCGAAGGGACCGCAGGGAGCTGGGCACTAGCGCTGCAGCACCTGGGCCTTCCAGTCCTTCTCCAGCCGGCTGACATAGGCGGCCTGCAGCTCAGGCCGGGTGTTGCTGAGCAGCGCCTCGAGCGGAAGGACAGCGGGACCGGTCGGCACCGCCCTGAAGGCGGCCTGCACCTCCGGCGCCGTTCTGCTCAGGTCGATGGCGGGGTAGGTGCCCTCGGCCCGGTACAGCTCGAGTTGCGTCTGCGGGTCCTCCAGCAGGTTGGCCAGCACCATCGCCGCGGCTTGGTGCGGTGAGTTCTTCGGGATCGCCACGAAACTGGTGTTCGCGATGTTGCCGCCGGAGGGCACCGTCTCGCGCGTGCTGGCCGGGAAGGTGCCCTTGCGGACCTTGTCGGCGACCGCGCCGGGTCCGTAGGTGAAGTAGGCGCTGATCTCACCCTCGGCGTAGAGCTTCTCGACCGCGTCCTGCGTCCTTGGGTACGTCGAGCCCTTCCGCCACAGCGACGGCTGCAGCGACCGCAACGTCGGCCACAGGGGCGACGTCGCCTTCGCATACGCCTGCTCGTCGAATGCACCAGCCAGCGCGCCCGGACCGCTGAGTTGGTCGTACAGGAAGGTACGGACGACCAGCGAGCCGGTGAAGTCCGGCGGCGCGGGGTAGGCGAAGTGGCCGGGGTGGGCCCGCGCCCAGGCGACCAAGGTGCTGAGCGAAGCGACGTCGGCCGACGACAACGCCTTGCCGTCGTACACCAGGGCGGAGTTGGCCTGCTGCCAAGGCGCCTCGCAGCCGTTCACCGGCGTGCCGAAGTCGCTGGTGTTGGCGGGCGCCGTGGCATCGAAGAAGCGGGCGTTGGGCAGCGTGGCGACCCAACCGCACGCCCACAGGTCGGCTTGCACGCCGGTGGCGAAGTTCTCCCCGTTGATCCAGATCGCATCGACCGCACCCTGAGTGGTGCGGCCTGCCTGCTTCTCCCCCAGGACCGTGTTCACGGCTTCGGCTGTGTCGGTGATCTTGACCTGGTTGAGGGTGATGCCCAGCGCCTTCAGGTGGTCGGCGACGTACCCGTTCACGAACCTGTTGAGGGTCGCGTCGCCGCCGTACATCTGCCAGTTGACGGTCTGTCCCTTGGCCCGCTCCAGCACGCCTTGCCACCCATGTGCCCGGCTGCTGAAGGGCGCGCCAGCCTGTTCCGAGCTGCCCGCGGCGCAGGCGGAGAGGACAACGGTGGCGGACAGGGCAAGGGCGAGGCGACGAGCGGTCTGGGGCAGGGACACGCGGCGAGCTCCTAGGTCTTTGCGGTCAGTCGTGCGGAGGCGGGGTCGCGACTGAGTGCCGCTCTGGCGAACTGCAGCCGCTGGCCGAGGGTGACGACCACGGCCGCCGTGAACCCCCACAAGATCAGTACCGCGTGCTGGTGGAACACCAGCAGCGCGACGTAGACCAGGATCGTTTCCGTGCCCTCCGCGAGGCCGCCGCGCAAATGCAGCGAACGGCCATCCGGCGGATCCTCCTCACGGCGGGCGAGAAGCGACGAGGTCGCCAGCAGCACGGCCCCCGACAGGTAGTAGCTGCTCAGCAAAGCGAGCGCCGGCAGGCGCACGTCGGGGACGGCGATCGCGAGGCCCAGCAAAAACCCAGCGTAGATACTGAAATCGGCGAGCAGGTCCAGCAGCCCACCCCACTCGGTCGGTCCCTGCCTCCTG
Organism: Mycobacteriales bacterium; assembly: GCA_046590985.1. GTDB lineage: Bacteria > Actinomycetota > Actinomycetes > Mycobacteriales > SCTD01 > RYN-111. Next base: position 1,099 of record JBKJVH010000035.1, on the reverse strand, counting down.
GCGAGCGCGCCGTCCACGCCATCCAGCGTCCGGTTCAGCAGCCACAGGACGATGGCAAGGGTCCACATCGAGCGGGCCAGCGCCACGCACGACCCCACTCCCAACAGCCACGCCAGCGCCGTCACCTGGGTTGCGGTGCCACCAGCACGGTCTGCGATGGCGGCCAGCTGCTGGGTCGCTGGCTCCGCGCGGCTTCGCGCCCATCCATCAAGCACGGCGGCAACCTCGGCTGCCGGGGAGAGATGCCGTCACAGCCTTGGAACACCTCACCTCCCCCCTGCCCTTCCCGCCGGCAGGGTTTAGTCGCGCAGGACGACCGCACCGGCCGCGAGGTCGTGCAGCCCCCGGCCGTCGCGCGTGAAGAACCCGGCAAGCCCGACCGTGCCCAGGAGCACTCCCGTACGCAGGAAGGCTGTCGAGAAACCCGGCGGGCGCGTGACGTCCTTGAGCCGGACGACCTTCAGGCTCAGCAGCCGCATGCCCAGGCTCTGCCCCGTGAGCGCCACGAGCAGCAGCAGCTCCAGGAAGATCACCGAGTACGCCGCCACCTGCCGGTCCACCGGCGTGGGGTTCTCCAGGCTGGCCGCGATGAGCCCGGAGGCCAGCGAGCTCGCCAGGACGTCCACCAGCATCGCGATCGCCCGGGCGCTGAACGGCGCGACCGACCCGGAGCCCTCACGGGGCAGCCCGAGCCGCTTGCCGGGCCAGGAGTCCTGGTCCCTGATCTCCCGAAGCGTCACCTCAGGGCCCTGCAGCCACGTGCCTGTCCACCTCGCCATGGGCTCAGGCTATCTTTCGGACCAGTCGGACGCCTGCCGCGTGTTACTCCCTCGAAACAACGGCTGGCTAGCGTCTGACGTCAGCAAAGCTCTGTCAGCTCCGGAGAGGACGACGTGTTCAAGAACGCCTCAGAGGTACTCAGCTACATCAAGAAGGAAGCCGTCGAGATGGTCGACGTGCGCTTCTGCGACCTGCCCGGCGTGATGCAGCACTTCACCGTGCCCGCCGGGTCCTTCAACGAGGACGTCTTCACCGACGGCCTCGGCTTCGACGGCTCCTCCATCCGCGGTTTCCAGGAGATCCACGAGTCGGACATGCT
>JBKJVH010000016.1:0-22482 GCA_046590985.1 Mycobacteriales bacterium | reverse complement strand
GCCGTTGTCGGTGCAGAGCCCCGGCCTGGGCACCCGCAGCACGATGCCGGCCGCGTCGCATCGCTCCTGCGCGAGCGCCCGCAGCCGCGAGTTGGCCGCGACCCCGCCGCCGATGAGCAGGTGCCCGACGCCGACGTCCTTGCAGGCGCGCAGGGCCTTGCGGGTCAGCACATCCACCACGGCCTCCTGGAACGAGGCGCAGACGTCCGCGACCGGGATCGGCCCGACCTGCTTCTCGACCCAACGCGCGACCGCGGTCTTCAGTCCCGAGAACGACACGTCGTAGCCCTCGGCCATCATCGCGCGCGGGAACGCGATCGCTGCCGGGTCGCCGGCAACCGCGGCCCGGTCGACCAGCGGCCCACCCGGGAACCCGAGGCCGAGCAGCCGAGCGACCTTGTCGAACGCCTCCCCCGCGGCGTCGTCGACGGTCTGCCCGAGCGGCGTCATGGTCTTGGTGACGTCCTCGACCAGCAGGATCGAGGAGTGCCCGCCGCTGACCAGCATCGCGATCGCCGGTTCGGGGAGCGGCCCGTGCTCGAGCACGTCGACGGCCACGTGCGCCGCGAGGTGGTTCACCCCGTACAGCGGGATCCCCAACGCGAGCGCGTAGGCCTTGGCCGCGGCGACCCCCACCAGCAACGCCCCGGCCAGTCCAGGGCCGCTCGTGACGGCGATGGCGTCCAGGTCCCGCAGTGCGATCCCGGCGCCCGCCAGCGCCCGGTCGACCGTCGGCACCATTGCCTCCAGGTGCGCGCGGGACGCCACCTCGGGCACCACACCACCGAAGCGGGCGTGCTCGGCCACCGAGCTGGCGACCTCGTCCGCGAGCAGCACGCTGTCGCGGACGATCCCGACGCCGGTCTCGTCGCAGGAGGTCTCGATCCCCATCACCAAAGGCATGTCAGGTCCGCTCCATCACCCAGGCGTCGATCCCGCCAGGGTAGTAGCCCCGCCGTACCCCGACCTTGGTGAAGCCGTGCCGCGCGTAGAGGCGCTGCGCAACGTCGTTGTCCGCGCGCACCTCCAGAAGGGTCCTGGTCTGCCCGCGGCGCGCCGCCTCCTCGAGAAGGTTCAGCAGCAGCCGGGCTCCGAGTCCTTTGCCTTGCTGGCAAGGAGCCACGGCCATCGTCTGCACGAAGGCCTCGTCCGGGTAGTCGCAGAGCCCGGCATAGCCCACGACGCTGTCACCGGAGACGGCCACCACGTAGTGCCTGCTCTGCGTCTGGCCGAGCTCGGACCAGAAGTGATGGGCCGTCCACGGCTCGGCCGGGAACAGCTCCCGCTCCAGCGGCAGGACTTGCTCGACGTGCCACCACCGGAAGCGCTGGACACTCACCATGACGCCGGTTCCGAGACCGTCCGGCCGTGCCTGAGGGCGACCCGATGCAGGGTGTCCCCGGTTCGCAGGTGCACCTCGTCGTCCAGCACGCCGAGCCAGGTCGCACGCCCGAGGGCGTCGCTCTCCCAGGCCAGCCCGGTCGCGTCGTAGGCCGCCAGCACGTCGTCATCCAAGAGCAGCGCCAAGCCGTCAACTGCCTCGAAGTGCCTGGCACCAGGGCGATCCAGCCGGGACCAGGCATCCGGGTCGCAGGCCTCCACCAGGTACGGAGCACCGCCCGCAGCGACGAAGAGCACCTCGGGGTCGGGCCAGGACGCGACCAGGTTCAGCCGGCCGGGGAGGTTGTCGGAGGAGAACACCCCGGTCCACTCCCACGTCCGGGGGAACGCGTCCAGCAGGAGCGGCCCCTCACTCACGCCAGGACCTTCTTGGCAGCTCCTGGCTCGATCGCGTCCGGTCGGCGGAGGTACAGCGGTGTCAGCGGCAGCGGCTCCTGCTGAACCGCCGCCAGTGCCAGCGACCGGAGTGACGGGTAACGCGGTTCGCGAGCGGTCGCGAAGCCGTACAGCTGGGCACCGTCGCCGACCACCTGTAGCCCGTCGATCGCCTGCTGCGCAAGGAAAGGCGTGGTCACGTGCGGTCCGTCCACCCTCAGACCGGCGGCGTCATAGACGGCCCAGTAGACCTCCTTGCGACGAGCGTCGGTGACGACCATCGTGGACGGGCCGGCCAAACCGTCGAGGCTGCAGACGCCGAGCACCGGTATCCCCCGGGCGGACCCGAAGGCGGCCGCACTCATGATCCCGACGCGCAGTCCCGTGAACGGCCCCGGTCCAACGCCGACCACCACGGTGTCAGGGTCGCCGAACGCCAGCACCTCACGCATGCCGACCGCCAGCAGCTCGCCGTGTCGGCGGCCGTCGACCACGACCCGTTCCGCGAGCACCTCGCCGTCGCGGACGAGGCCCGCCGTCACCGCAGGGGTCGAGGTGTCCAGGACGAGGGCGAGCACCCCTAGAGGCTAGGCCTTGTACTGCGCGACCAGCTCGCGCTTGAGGATCTTGCCCGACGGTCCGAGCGGGAGGGCGTCCACGAAGATGACCCGACGCGGGTACTTGTACTTCGCGAGCTGGTCCTTGCTCCAGGTGATCAGCTCCTCCTCCGTGAGGTCGCCGGCCTTGATGACGACAGCGCAGACCTCCTCGCCGTAGGTGTCGTCGGGCAGCCCGATGACCGCGACCTGACCGACCGAGGGGTGCCGCAGCAGGGCCTCCTCGACGTCGCGCGGGTACACGTTGTAGCCACCTCGCACGACCATGTCCTTCTTGCGGTCGACGATCGTGATGTACCCGTCGGCGTCCTTCGTGCCGAGGTCGCCGCTGCGGAACCAGCCGTCGACGATCGCCGCGGCGGTGGCCTCCGGCTTGTTGAGGTAGCCCTTGAACACGTTGTGACCGCGGATGACGATCTCGCCCAGCTCGCCGAGCGGGAGCAGCTCGATGCGCTCGTCCACCTCGGCCTTGGCGATCTCCACGTCGACCCCCCAGATGGTCTTGCCGACCGTACCGGGGTGCGGCTCGAAGCCCTTCTGGTTGAAGGTGGCGACCGGGGACGTCTCCGTCAGGCCGTACCCCTCGAGGATCTTGGTGCCGAAGGTGTCCGCGAACTTCTCCAGCACCGCAAGAGGAAGCGCCGCGCCGCCGGAGAGCGCGCTCTTCAGCGTCGGGCGCAGCTCGGAGGTCTTGGCGGCCTCGAGCAGACCCACGTACATGGTGGGGACGCCCATGAAGATCGTGCACTTCTCGTTCACGAGCAGCTCGAGAGCCGACGTGCCGTCGAAGCGCGGCAGCAGCACGACGGTGGCACCGACGTAGAACGCGGTGTTCATGCAGCAGGTCTGGCCGAAGGTGTGGAACAGCGGCAGGCAGCCGAGGACCACGTCCGTCTCGTCGATGTCAAAGGAGTGCTGCGCCGAGACCATGACGTTCATCGTCACGTTGAGGTGCGTGATCTCGGCGCCCTTCGGCTTGCCGGTCGTCCCGCTCGTGTACAGGATCACCGCGGTGTCCTCCGGCTCGCGCGGGATGAACGCCTCGATCGGGGTCGCCGACAGCGCCATCGTGTCGATGCGCTCGATGGTGGCGTCCCCGCCGTCCATCACGGCGAGTACGGGGACACCGGCGAGCTCCGCGCCCTTCGCGCCCTCACCCAGCAGGGGCGCGGCGCAGATCAGCGCCTTCGCACCGGAGTCGGTCAGGACGTACTCGATCTCGGAGGCGTTGAGCAGCGCGTGCACCGGCACGGCGATCGCGCCCAGCGCCAAGGTGCCGAAGTAGGCCAGCGGGAAGTGCGGGGTGTTCGGGAGCAGCAGCGCGACCCGGTCGCCCGGGCCGACGCCCTTCTCGCGCAGCACCGCGGCGTACTGCTTGGCGTGCCCCCACAGCTGGGCGTACGTCAGCCGCAGGTCCCCGAGCACGACAGCGTCGTTGTCGGGGTAGCGAAGGGCTGAGTCAGCCAGGATGCTGGCGATCGTCAGGGACACGAGGGCTCCTCAAAGCATGCGGACCGGTGCGGCAGATTCTGCCTCCCGCGATCATGGCCGGAAAGACGTCCCAGCACAAAAGCAGGTCACGCCCAGCGCGGCCCGACGCCGGTGACCGTCGCGGTTCTGGTGTCGTCGTCGTGCCGCTCGAGGCGGATCTCGAGGTGACTGTCGGACAGCTGCTCGACGACACCCTCGCCCCACTCGACCACCACCACGGCCCGGTCGAGCTCCTCGTCGATCCCGAGGTCGTCAAGGTCGAGCCGTCCGGAGTCGCGGAGCCGGTAGGCGTCGACGTGCACCAGCGGGAGCGGCCCGCGATGGACCCTGGCGATGACGAACGTCGGCGACGTGACCCGTCCGGAGACGCCGAGGCCGTCGCCGATCCCCTGGGTCAGGGCGGTCTTCCCGGCACCAAGGGGGCCGCTGAGGATCACCAGGTCCCCTGCCTGCAGGCGTTTCGCAAGCTCCCGTCCGAACGCTCGGGTGTCGTCCACGGTGTCGAGCTTCATGCGACCAGCGCCACGGCCGCACGCAGGTCCTCGCGGAGCAGCCGCATCGGCTCCCCGTTCGGGCCACCGCGCAGTGCGGCTGCCGGGTGGTAGGTCGGCAGCACGTGCCGGCCCTCCACGAGGTGCACCCGGCCACGGGCGGCGGCCAGCGTGGTCCTGCCGAGGAACCAGACGGTCGCGGACAACCCGAGGGTGACGACGAGCTGTGGCGCCAGCTCGGTCAGCTGCTGCACCAACCAGGGGCGGCAGTTCGCGGTCTCGACCCGCGTCGGAACCCGGTTGTCCGGGGGACGGCACTTGACCGTGTTGACAACGGCGACGGCCGAACGCGGCAGGCCCGCCTCGGCGAGCAGCCGGTCCAGGAGCTGCCCGCTGCGCCCCACGAACGGCACCCCGGTCTCGTCCTCCGCAGCGCCCGGCGCCTCCCCGACGACGAGCAGCCGGGCGCCGTCCGGCCCCGACCCCACCACGACCGAGGTGCGCGATGCGACCAGCGACGGGCACCGGGTGCAGCTCAGGATCTCCGGGCTCATGCGGTCCGGCTGTGCGCCTTGGTCGAGCGACGCACCAGCGCCCGCAGCTGCAGGGTGACCAGGGGCGCCCGCTCGAGCTGCACCATGTGGCCGGCGCCCTCGAGGACGACGAGCTGTGCGGTCGGCAACGCCGCGGCCAGCTCCCGGCTGTGCGCGACCGGGGTGATCCGGTCGGCGCTGCCGCACAGGATGAGCGTCTCGACGTCGGCGAGCACCCCGACCCGCTCGAGCACGTCATGGGCCATGAACGTGTCGTAGAACTCCGCGATCACGTCGACCGGGATGTCGGCGAGCATCTGCTCGACGAACTCGACATGCGCCGGGCTGATGTCGCCGTCGCCGAACGCGACCCGCCTCGTACCCACGAAGGCCAGGTCGGTGCCGAGCCGCCGGCCCTTCTCGAACACGTCGGGGCGCCCGCGCATGCCCCGGGTCAGGTAGGGCAGCGCCCGCCGGTTGATGCGCTCGAAGACGGCCGGCAACCCGAAGGTCACCGATGCCAGCTTGCCCGTCGACGTCCCGACCAGCGCTACGCCGACGACTCGCTCCCCGAAGAGCTCAGGGTGCTCATCGGCGAGCGCCATGATCGTCATCCCACCCATGGAGTGACCGATGAGCACGACCTTGCCGCTCGGCGCGCAGGCATCGATGACGGTGTGCAGGTCCTTGCCCAGCTGGGAGATCGTGGCGCTCTTGGCGCTGCTGCGGCCGCTGAGGCCGTGCGAGCGGTGGTCGTAGAACACCAGCTTGCCGGGGTTCTCCTCGGTCAGCGCCTCGCGCTGGTAGTACCAGACGGCGTTCTGCTGGACGTACCCGTGGCAGAAGATCAGCGTGACGCCGGCCTTGACCGGGCCGACCTCCTCGACGTGCAGCGGCACCCCGTCATCAGCGATCACCCGCCGGACGCGGTCGGACGGCTGGTCGTAGAAGCCCAGCCCCGCCTCAGGATCGGGTCGCAACCGGGTGCGACCGACCGCGTAGCGCTCGGCGGCCAGCCCGGCCGCGGCTCCGACGGCTACGGCGCCCGCGAGGCCTCCCAGCAGTCCTGCCCGACGACGGCTCATGCCCCACCTCCGACGTACTCGCGCGGAACGCGTCCGCCCACCCGCGTGACGATCTCGTAGTCGATCGTGCCCACTGCCTCGGCCCAGTCGCGGGCCGTCGGCTCGCCCTGATCACCAGCCCCGAACAGCAGCACCTGGTCGCCGGCGAGGACCGCGTCGTCGCCGACCTCCACGACGAACTGGTCCATGGAAACGGCGCCCGCGATCCGACGACGCCGGCCACCGACGAGCACCTCCGCGGTGTTCCCGGCCGCCCTGGGGATGCCGTCGCCGTACCCGAGCGGCACGAGGGCCAGCGTCGTCTCGGCGGCGGTGACGTGCCGGTGCAGGTAGCTCACCCCCGTACCTTCGGGCACGCGCTTGGTCAGCGCCACCTCGGACACCAAGGACATCGCCGGCCGGAGGCCGTGGTCCAGCCCGAGGCCGTACATCGCGATGCCCAGTCGGACCAGGTCGTAGTGCGTCGCGGGGTCCGTCAGGGTGGCGGCCGAGTTGGCGAGGTGCCGCACCTCGGGCCGCAGCCCGTGGGCAGCCGCCACCACCAGGGCATGCGCAAACGCCGCGAGCTGCTGCCGGTTCGTCGGGTGCGCCGGACCCTCCTCGGCGAACGCCAGGTGGCTCCAGACACCGGCGACAACCACGCTGCCGTCGGCCTCGGCCTTAGCCGACGCCTCGCACAGCTCGGCCCAAAGCGGCGCGGTCGCACCGCCGCGGGACAACCCGGTGTCGGCCTTCAGGTGCAGCCGCGCGGTCCGGCCGGTCTGCTCGGCGGCGACCTGCGCGCGGGCCAGCTCAGCAAGGTCATAGATCCCCAGGTCCACCCCCGCCGACACGGCGGGCGCGAGATCCTCACCCGGGGAGAACAACCACGCCAGTACGGGTTCCTCCAGGCCAGCGGCCCGCAGCGCGAGGGCCTCTTCGAGAAAGGCGACCCCGAGCCAGCTCGCACCGCCTCGGAGAGCCGCGCGCGCGCTCGGCAGCATCCCGTGCCCGTAGCCGTCCGCCTTCACGACGGCCATCACCTGCGCCCCGGCAGCGACCGCGCGCAGCGCGACGACGTTGTCGCAGATCGCGTCGAGGTCGATGCGGGCGGTGGATCTCACGGGCGTCAGTGTCCCGCACGGACCTCTCGGACGGCAGCAGGCCACGCCTCCAGCAGGAGACCGGCGCTGGTGGTCGCTCCCGCGGCCGACAGCACGCCGGCGCGGCCGTGCAGGTAGGCACCGACGCTGGCCGCGTCCAGGACCTCCAGTCCCTGGGCGAGCAGCGCGCCGATCGCCCCGGCGAGGACATCGCCAGACCCTGCGGTCGCCAGCACCGCGGTGCCCGTGGTGTTGATCCTGACGGGACCGTCAGGCCCGGCGATGACGGTGGCATCGCCCTTCAGCAGCACGTGCACCCCGAGCTCGCGCGCAAGGTGCCGGACGGCCCGTACCCGGTCTTCACCCACGGGGACACCGAAGCGGGCGTACTCACGGTCGTGCGGGGTCAGCAAGGTCGGCGCCGTCCGGTCCCGGAGCCACGAGGGCCGTTGGGCGCAGATGGTCAGCGCATCGGCATCGACGAGCACCGGCACGTCCTGCGCCAGCACCGCCTCCACGGTCTCGTCCGCGTCGGTGCCGAGGCCCGGTCCCAGGACCCAGGCCTGCACCCGGCCCACGTCGACGACGTCGGTCCCGTGAGCCTGACTCACCAACGCCTCGGGCCAGCGGGCCCGGACCTGCTCCACGGCGTGCGGCGCACCGGCGAAGCGGACCATCCCCGCACCGGCCCGGACCGCCGCCCCGACGGCGAGGACCGCAGCCCCCGGGTAGGTCTGCGAGCCGGCCGCGACCCCCAGCACGCCGCGGGAGAACTTGTCAGACCCGCGGACGCCGTCCGGCAGCAGCGTGGCCACCTCCGCCGCCTCCAGGGCCTGGACGGCGGCGACCGGCAGGTCCAGCCCGATCGCGATCAGCTCGACCTCGCCGACGTGGTCGCGAGCAAGCAGCAGGCCGGGCTTCCAGGCCCCGAACGTGACGGTCACATCCGCCCGGACCGCGGCACCGGCCACGACACCGGTGTCGGCGTCGACCCCGGACGGCAGGTCGACCGCGACCACGAAGCCCTCGATCTGGGCCACCAGTGCAGCCGCCTCAGGTCGCAGCGGCCCGCGGCCCCCGATACCCACCAGCCCGTCCACGGTGACGTCCGCGCCGCGCAGCGCCTCGGCCGTGCCGACCCGGCCGCCGGCACTCAGGAAGCCCTGCAACGCGTCCTGGACGGGGTCACTCGCGAGCACCGCGACGACGCCCGCCCCGCGGCGCGCCAGCCACGCCCCCGCCCACAGGGCGTCGGCGCCGTTGTTGCCCGAGCCGACGACAAGCACCACCCGGGCGCCGTACAGGAAGGGCAGCCGGCGGGCGATGGCGTGGGCGAGGCCGGTGGCCGCGCGGGCCATCAGCGGGACTCCCGCCGCTAGCAGCAGCTCCTCCGCCGCGCGCACCTGGGCGACGGTGGCGGCGGACCTCACGCCTCGCCGATCACATAAGCCGTGGCCATGCCTCCGTCGTGCGACAGCGACAGGTGCCAGCGCGTGATCCCGGCAGCGGCAGCGGCCTCCGCCACCGCGCCGTGCAGCACCAGCGACGGCTTGCCGTTCTCGGCGGAGACGACCTCCGCCTCCCTGAAGGCCAAGCCTGGGGCGCCGAGCACCTTGGCCACCGCCTCCTTCGCGGCGAACCGGGCCGCGAGCGACTCGAGCTTCTCGATCTTCTGCTCCGCCGGCGTGAACAGCCGTTCCAACAGCGCAGGTGTACGTTCCAGCGCCTTCGCGAAGCGGGCGACCTCGCACAGGTCGACGCCGATACCGACGATCATTCGACGGTGACCGACTTCGCGAGGTTGCGCGGCTGGTCGACGTCCAGGCCGCGGGCCATCGCGACGGCCGCCGACAGCACCTGCAGCGGCACGATCGTCAGCAGCGGGGTGAGCAGCGACTTGGTATCCGGCACGCGGATGACCGTGTCGGCATAGGGGGTCACCGCGTCGTCCCCGTCCGTGGCGATGACGATGGTGCGGGCACCGCGCGCCCGTACCTCCTGGACGTTGTTGATGAGCTTCGCCTGCAGGGCGTGCCGGGGGGCGATCACGATGACCGGCGTGCCCTGCTCGATCAGGGCGATCGGGCCGTGCTTGATCTCCCCGGCAGGGAAGCCCTCGGCACTGATGTAGGCGAGCTCCTTCAGCTTGAGCGCACCCTCCAGCGCCATCGGGTAGCCGACGTGCCGTCCGAGGAACAGCACCCGTTCCTCGGACGCGAGGGACTGCGCCAACTCACGTACCGGACCCATCCTGGTCAGCACTTCCTCGACCAGGGCTGGGATCTGCTGCAGGTCACCGAGGTGGGCGCGGACCTCGTCGGCGTCCCGGGTGCCGCGCACCTGAGCGAGGTAGAGCCCCACGAGGTACATGGCGGTCATCTGCGTCATGACGGCCTTCGTCGAGGCCACCGCGACCTCGGGGCCACCGCGCGTGTAGAGCGCCGCGTCGCTCTCCCGACTGATCGTCGAACCGACCGTGTTGGTCACCGCCAGCACCTTCGCGCGCAGCGACCGGGCATGGCGGACGGCCTCGAGCGTGTCCGCGGTCTCGCCGGACTGCGACACCGCGATGACCAGCGTCGACCGTCCGATCACGGGGTCGCGGTAGCGGAACTCCGAGGCCATCTCGACCTGGACGGGCAGCCGCGCCCAGCGTTCGAGGGCGTACTTCCCGACGAGGCCCGAGTGGTAGGCCGAACCGCAGCCGATGATGACGACCTGCTCGATGTCACGGATGTCCTGATCGCTCATCGACAGTTCGTCGAGGTGCAGCAGCCCGCCCTCGGTGAGGCGGCCGCCGAGGGTGTCGCGGACCGCGGCGGGCTGCTCCTCGATCTCCTTGAGCATGAAGAACTCGTGGCCGCCCTTCTCCGCGGCCGCGGTGTCCCAGTCGACGTGGTAGCTCTCGCCCTCGACCACGTTGCCGTCGAGGTCGGTGACGACGACGCCCGTACGGCGCAGCTCGACGACCTGGTCCTGGTCGACGGCGCGGGCCTCACGGGTGTGGGCGATGAAGGCGGTGACGTCGCTGCCGAGGAAGTTCTCGCCCTCGCCCAACCCGATCACGAGCGGCAGGTTGCGGCGGGCGGCCACGACCAGGTCCGGCTCGGACTGATGAGCCACGACCAGCACGAACGAGCCCTGCAGATCCCGGCAGACCGAGCGGACGGCGGCGGCCAGGTCCCCGTCGAAGCGCTCCTCGATGAGGTGCGCGACCGCTTCGGTGTCGGTGTCGCTGGTGCGCCGGTGACCCCGCTCCTCCAGGCCCCGGACGAGCACCTCGAAGTTCTCGATGGTGCCGTTGTGCACGACCGCGACGGCGCCGGAGCAGTCCACGTGGGGGTGCGCGTTCCGATCGGTCGGCGGCCCGTGCGTGGCCCACCGGGTGTGGCCGATCGCGAGCGTGCCCGGCAGCGTCAGGTCCTCGAGCTGCTTCTCGAGGTTGGCCAGCTTGCCGGCCTTGCGCTCGACCGTCAGCGCACCCTCGGCGGACAGCACCGCGACTCCCGCACTGTCATAGCCGCGGTACTCCAGGCGCCTCAGCCCGCCCAGCACGACCTCGAGGGCGTCCTGCTCACCGACGTATCCCACGATGCCGCACATGGGGCCAGGTTAGCGGGCGGAGGCCGCCTGAGCGGCCAGGCTCCGGCGGAGGTCGTCGTGCAGCTCGAGCACGACGCGGCGCAGACCGGCCGGATGGCCTTCCTCCAGCAGCAGGGCCGCAATGCGCTGCTCGGTAGCAGCCTCGAGGACCACGGACGGGAAGGCCTGGTGGGTGATCGACCCGGCGAGCGCCGGCGACAGCGTCGACCAGAGGGACGGCAGCACCTCGACGTAGCGCTCCACGTAAGGGCGCAGCAACGCGGCCTGGGTGCGCTGCCAGAAGCCGCCCCCGATCGCGCGCACCTCCGCGTTGGTCGACGCCCCGGACACCAGCGCCAACCAGCTGCGCTCCTTGGTCTCCGGATCCGGTAGCGCCGCACGCGCAGCCAGCGCCTGAAGCTCACCGCTCGCGGTCCGGTCCGACACCAGCTCGCGCTCGATCGCCGCCTCGTCGGCAGATCCCAAGGCCGCGACCCGGCGCAGGACGTGCCAGCGCAGCTCGCTGTCGATCACCAGCCCGTGGGGGACGCCGACCCCGGAGAGCAGTTCTCCGAGCCGCCCCGCGTCGCGGCACGTCGTGATGGCAGCCCGGACCCGGACCAGCTGCAGGTCGCTGCCCGGCTGCACCTCGGCCTGCCAGCACGCGGCCGAGATCGCTGCCGTCAGGTCGTCCCGCTCGGCGACCGGCGCGAAGGCAGTGGCGGCCCGGGCTGCCTGGCCGAGGAGCGTCTCGACGACGGAGGGGTCCTGCTCGGCGACCACCCCTGCCAGCACGGCCGCGACATGGTCCCGCGCCGCCAGCTCTCCGTCGCGCGCGGCGTCCCAGAGGCCGCCCCAGCAGAGCGCTCTGGCCAGCTCGTCCGGAAGCTCGGCCAGCCGGTGCAGCACGGTGCTGAGGGACTGCTCGTCGAAACGGATCTTGGCGAAGGTCAGGTCGCGGTCGTTGAGCAGCACCAGGTCGGCCGGTCGGGCGCCAGGCACGGCGGTCTCGGCCCCGCTGACGTGCACCGGGATCCGCTCCCTCAGGGCCAGCGCGGCGTCATAGCAGCCGACCTCGATGACGTGGTCGCGCAGCACCTCACCTTCTTGCACGACGGTGAGCCGCCCCCCGTCCCAGCGCGGTCGCAAGGTGCTGACCCCGCTGGTCTCGAGCCACGACCGCGCCCAGCCGCCTAGGTCCCGGCCACTCGCCCGCTCGAGCTCGACGAGCAGGTCTGCGAGGTCGGTGTTGCCGAAGGCATGCGCTGCGAGATAGGCCCGGAGCCCGGTGAAGAACGTCTCCTCGCCGACGAACGCCACCAGCTGGCGCAGCACCGCGGCGCCCTTGGCGTAGGAGATCCCGTCGAAGTTCAACAGCGCCGCTCGGGTGTCGGCGACGTACCCGGCGACCGGGTGGGTGGTCGGGAGCTGGTCGGCGCGGTAGCCCCACGCCTTGCGCCCGAGGCAGAAATCGCTCCACGCGCCGCTGAAGCGGGTGCCCCCATCGGTGGTCTGCAGCCCCATGAACTCCGCGAACGACTCGTTGAGCCAGATGCCGTCCCACCAGCGCATCGTGACGAGGTCGCCGAACCACATGTGGGCCATCTCGTGGGCCATCACCTGGGCGCGCAGCCGGCGGTTCCCCTCCGTTGTCCGGGACCGGTACACGAACGTCTCGTCGGAGTAGGTGACCATCCCGGGGTTCTCCATGGCCCCGGCGTTGAACTCCGGCACGAACACCTGGTCGTAGGTGTCACCGAACGGGTAACGCGACCCGAACGCCACCTGCTGCAGGTCGAAGCACTCCCGCGTGACCTCGAGCAGCTCGGCCGGGTCGAAGCTCGGGGCCAGCGAGGACCGGCACCAGACCCCGAGCTCGATGCCCTTGTGCCAGCACTGCTCGCCGTGCCACGCACCGGCCGCGAGGGTGAGGTGGTAGGTCGACAGGGGCACCGTCTGCTCGAACACATGCACGCCGTCCTCGAGCCTCCCGCGGGTGTTGGACAGCACCAGGTCGGCAGCTTTCACCCGCAGCCGGAAGACCGCCTTCAGATCGGGCTGGTCGAAACACGCGAAGATCCGCTGCGCATCGTCCAGGAAGGCCTGCGCGTAGACGTACACCCGCCCGTCTGCGGGATCGGTGAAGCGGTGCAGCCCCTCGCCACTGCGGGTGTACGCGCAGCGCGCGACCACCTTGACGACGTGCTCGCCACCGAGGCCGTCCAGCGCAAACCTGTTGCCCTGCAAGGAGATCGGTCGCCCGTCGAGGGTGGCGCTCACCGCCGTCAGGCAATCGAGCTCCAGGAACGTCTCGGCTCCCGCAGTCGCGGTGAACGCGATCACGACGGTGGACCAGAACCAGGTGTCGCTCTGCGTGAGGTCGAGCTCGATGTCGTAGGAGGCGACGTCCAGCACGTCAGCGCGGGCCGCGGCCTCCTCGCGCGTCAGGTTCCTCATAGCTCCCGAGCCTAGGGCTCAGGAGACGGTGACGATCCTCGACGTGCTCGGGACGCCCTTGGCGTCGAGCGCGAACAGCATGTAGGCCCCCGGCACCAGGACGCCACGGTCGTTCGGGAGGGTCAGGGCGTACGTGGTACCGGTCGCCGGTGGCGTGAACGTGAGCGGCACCCGGCGTTGGTCGTTGTTGATCCCGTGCGTCACCGACGCCATCCGCACCAGGGAGAAGGCGGTGACGGCGCGCGTCGTCCGCACCTGGATCGTCGAGCCCACGGTGGCCGTGGTGGGGGCCGTGGAGATCCCCGGCCGGGGTGCCGGGGCACCGGTCGCCGTGAGCAGGTACGGCGGGGTGAAGATCTCCGCGTCCGGGTGGTTCGCCGCCGGGTCCGTGCACGTCGTCCCGCACAGCCCACCCCCGGCGGCCAGCACCCGGCCATCGGACAGCAGCAGCGCGATGCTGTGGTAGTTGCGGGGGATCTGCATCGGAGCCATCACGGTGAACGCGCCGGTTGCCGGGTCGAACAGCTCGGGCTTGAGGATCGAGCCGCCGTCGAAGTAGGGCGCCGGCACGTCCTGGCCGCCGACCTCGAGCACCTGCCCACTGGGGAGCACGACCGACGTCGCGAAGGTCCGCGGAGAGTTCATGCCTGCCAGCGGAACCACCGTCGGCAGCACCCCGGGGCCCTGGCTGATGTCGATCGTGTACGCGTGGTTGGTCGCCAGGCCACCGCTGTAGTTCGGCGAGCCGCCGGCGGCCAGGATCTTTCCTACGTCGTACATCACGGCGTTGCCGTTCATGGCATCACTGTCGTCGGCCCGCGCCCCCGCAGCGGTGTAGGTGCCGGTGCCCGCGGTGTCGTACCAGCCCATGGCCTGGCTGGGGCCGGCGTGGAAGACCATCCCCTGAGACGCCGCGAAGAGCCACGCGTGGTTGTCCTGCCGGAAGACCCCGCCGGTGTCCTGCGTGAGGCTCGGGGTGACGTCCGCGTCCGGCAGGAGCTGAGAGCCACCCGCTGCCGTCCAGAGCTCGCCGTTCTTGGCGCCGGCGCTGTCGTTCCACGAGCCGCCGAGCGTGAACACCGCCCCCTGCGACGTGGTCACCGCTGCCTGGTAGCCACGCTTGATGATGAGGTCCGCGCCGGCCGACCAGACCCCCGTCTTGGGGTTGAACAGGCTGGTCTTGCCGTCGGTGCTGCCGCCGTTGACGAGCAGCGTGCCATCGGGGAGCAGCGCCGTACCCGGGCAGAACATGTCGTGCCCGGTGTTGGTCACGGTGCGCTGGCTGACCGCCGTGCTGCTGGGGTCATAGGTGGCGGTCAGGGTGCGACCCGAGACCTCCTCGTTCGGCTTCCCAAAAGCATCAGGCCGGTACGAGGACCAGAGCAGCACCTTGCCGGTGTTCAGCATCGCCGCCGACACCGGGACCAGCGGAAGGTTGAACGGCAACGACCAGCGGCCGGTGCCGGAGGTCGGTGCAGCAGGCGCGGAGGTCAGCAGGCTGAGCTCGGCGAGGGTCGTCATCGGCCCGCGGCCGCCCGCTTCGGACAGCGCGGTCACCCGGACGTACCGGGCGCTGACGAGGGGGAACTGGACCGTCTTGGTCCCGGTGCTGTCGGCGAGCAGGCCCGAGGCCACCGTCCGCCACCAGGTCCCGTTCGTCGAGACCTGCACCCGGAACCGGCCGATGTTGCCGTCCGGCGTGTCGTCCTGGCGGGGGGTCAGGACGACGCCGGCCACCGGACCGGTCTGACCGGTGTCGACCGTCAGCGTGTGCGGCAGCGCCGCCTCACCACCGGTGAACCGGCTCCGCCAGAAGGTCGCCGGGTCGCCGTCGATGGCCCGGAACGCGGCGCCGTCCGCAGCCGAGGTCTCCTGGCTGTCGGCGACGACCGTCCAACCGGGGTGCGCCGAGGCCGCGTTCTGCAGCCAGGGTGACCTCGAGCCCGGTACGGCCATGAGCAGCGCCAGCGTCAACGCCGCCGGCCAGACCGTCAGTCGAACTGTGCCACGCATGAGCTTGCTCCCCGGGTCGAACGCCACCGGTTGCGGCTGGCACCTCTCGGGCTCATGAAAGCACGACGTGTCCGGGTCACGCAGACCTTGAGACCAACGCCTCACGAGCCCACGACGGCGGCGAGGCGACCGGCGATGGCCTCCGCCTCGGGCTGGCTCGGCGCCTCGACCATGACCCGGACGAGGGCTTCGGTCCCGGAGGGCCGCAGCAGCACGCGACCGCGGCCGGCCAACGCCGCTTCCTCGGCGCCGACCGCGGCCAGCACGTCCGACGCGGTCGCCCGGGGGCGAGGGGCAGAGACGTTGAGCAGCACCTGCGGTAGCAGCGTCACGGCCGAGGCCAGCTCGCGAACGGACCGGCCGGTGCGGACGACCCGGTCCATCACCTGCAGCGCTGTCAGCAGACCATCTCCGGTGGTGGCGTGATCGAGCATCACGACGTGACCGCTCTGCTCGCCCCCCAGGGGATGGCCGCCCGCAACCATGGCCTCCAGCACGTACCGATCCCCCACCGCGGTGCGGACCACGTCGATCCCCGCGGTGGTCATGGCCTGCACGAGCCCGAGGTTGCTCATGACGGTGGCGACCAGCACGTCCGAGCCGGCGAGGCCGGCGTCCTTGCGCGCCAGCGCCAGCAGGCCGAGCACCTGGTCGCCGTTGAGCACGGAGCCCCCGGCGTCCACCACGATGCACCGGTCGGCGTCCCCGTCGTGCGCGATCCCGAGGTCCGCGCCGAGGGCGACCACCGCGGCAGCGAGCGACTCCGGGTGGGTCGCACCGCAGCGCTCGTTGATCAGCGATCCGGTGCCCTCGCAGTGGATCGCGGTCACGCGGGCACCTGCCCGTCGGTACGCCTCGGGCGCAAGAGCGGACGCCGCCCCCTGCGCACCGTCGACGACCACGTGCAGGCCGTCCAGGGCGCCTACGCTCGCCAACAGGTCGGCCAGGTAGGCGTCGACGCGCTGAGGTCGGTTGTCGGCGTTCGACCTGCCGACGCCGAGACCACCCGGTCGTGCCCAGGGATGCGCGAGGGCCGCCTCGAGCTCGTCCTCCTCGGCGTCGCTGAGCTTGCGGCCACCCGAGGCGAACAGCTTCAGACCGTTGTCCTGCACCGGGTTGTGCGAGGCCGTGATCGCCAGCCCCAGCACAGCCTGCCACTGCGAGGTGCTGTGCGCGACGAGCGGCGTAGGGACGACCCCGAGTCGCGTCACGTCGCAGCCGGCGCTCGTGAAGCCCGCCACGGCCGCGGCCTCGAGCATCTCCCCGCTGGGCCGGGTATCCCGACCGATCACCACCATCGGGCGGGCGCCGCCGGCGCCTGCCCGCGCCACCGCGCCGGCTCCCGCAGCCCCGGTCAGGCGCAGGGTCAGCTCTGGCGTCAGGACGTCACCGTTCGCCAACCCCCGAATGCCGTCGGTCCCGAACAGCCGTGCCATGCGTGCCTCCCGTACAGGTCCTGACAGGCCGCGAGGCGACTCCCCGAACGGGAAGCCGCCTCGAGCGGGCTCTGACTAGCGCTTGCTGTACTGCGGCGCCTTACGGGCCTTCTTGAGGCCGTACTTCTTGCGCTCCTTGATCCGCGAGTCACGGGTCAGGAAGCCTTCCTTCTTCAGGGCCGGGCGGTCGTCAGGCTCGAGCATGATGAGCGCACGGGCGATGCCGAGACGCAGCGCGCCGGCCTGGCCGGAGATGCCACCGCCGTGCAGGCGCGCGATGACGTCGTACTGCTCGGCCTTCTCGAGCGTCACGAACGGCTCGTTGATCGCCTGCTGGTGCACCTTGTTCGGGAAGTAGTTCTCCAGGGTGCGGCCGTTCAGCTTGTACTGACCGGTGCCGGGGATGAGGCGCACGCGGACGATGGCCTCCTTGCGGCGGCCGACAGTCTGGATGAGTTCTGCAGTCATTACTGGGACACCTGGCTGAGCTCGTAGGGAACCGGGCTCTGCGCCTGGTGGGGGTGGGTCGGGCCCGCGTAGACCTTCAGCTTGCTGAGCATCTGACGGCCAAGCGTGTTGTGCGGCAGCATGCCCTTGATCGCCTTCTCGATGATCCGCTCGGGGCGGGTCGCGAGAACATCGGCGTACGGCGTGCTGGTCAGACCACCCGGGTAGCCGGAGTGGCGGTGCACGCGCGACTGCGCGGCCTTGTTGCCGGTCAGGACGATCTTGCCGGCGTTGATGACGACGACGAAGTCGCCGGTGTCGAGGTGCGGGGCGTAGTACGCCTTGTGCTTGCCGCGCAGCAGGATCGCGGCCTGACTGGCCAGGCGACCGAGCACGAGGTCGCTCGCGTCGATGACATGCCACTGGCGGGTCACGTCAGACGGCTTGGGCTGGTACGTGCGCACGGATCTGCTCTTCTCTGCGGCTTGGCTCGTGAGTGTCGGGCACGCGTCAAGAAGGCGCGCCGCACAACAGCCCGCAACGATACCCGACGGCGGTCCCGACCTGCAAAGAACCGCTCGCCTCACGCCTCACCGGCCGCCGTGTCGGTCCAGCCTTCGCGATCATTGCGGGCCTGGGCGACCGCCCCGGCCAACGGAACCCGCAAAGATCCTCCGTTTGCGCGCCGGAAGCAGCACCGTCCGCTGATCATTGCGGGCCTGCTGGACCGGTTAGGCCGCGCCGACCCGCAAAGATCAACCGCCCGCGTCACCGTCACGCCCGCGTCACCGGCGCATCCGGAGCAGGTCCCGCCCGTCGATGCCGCCGCCGACCGTCACGTGTCCGGTGGCCACGAAGCCGAGCTTCAGGTACGCCGCGTGCGCCCGCGCGTTGTCCACGTGCACGTCAAGCTCGAGCGCCTCGGGCGCCGCCCAGGCACGCACCACCTCCACCAGCGCCGCGAGCACCCCTGCACCCCGCGAAGCAGGCCGGACGTAGACCCCGAACAGCACCGGCCGGCCCTCGTCGTGGAACCCGCCGGCCATCCCCACCGGCTGGCCCACCTCGCTGTACGCCAGCAGCCGGAGCCCGGGCCACTCCATCCGCTCCTGCCACTCCTCGTCCGGACGCAGCACCGCGTCCGCGTGCAGCTCGCCGTACCCGATGGGGGTGTCGAGGAGCGCCTCCAGCCGCAGGTCGCGCCAAGCCCGCCAGTCGGCCGGCGTCAGGGCCTCAACCCGGATCTCACCGCGCACGCACGACCCTGCCCTCGTCCCACACCGGCTCGTCGGACTCATACACGTCCCCGGAGGCCCCGAACACCAGGAACCGGTCGAAGCCGCGCGCGAACCAGCGGTCGTGCGTCACGGCGAGCACCGTGCCGTCGAAAGCCTCCAGACCTTCCTCCAGCGCCTCAGCGGACGCCAGGTCGAGGTTGTCCGTCGGCTCGTCCAGCAGCAGCAGCGTCGCGCCGCCGAGCTCGAGCAGCAGCACCTGGAAGCGGGCCTGCTGGCCGCCCGAGAGGGTGTCGAAGCTCTGGTCGGCCTGGTCCTGCAGCTCGTAGCGGCGCAGCGCCCCGATCGCCTGGCCGCGCTCGAGCCCGCGCCGGTCTCCCTCACCGCGGTGCAGCACCTCGGTCAGGGTCTTGCCCACCAGCCCGGGTTGCTCGTGCGTCTGGGCGAACCACCCCGCCACGACCCGGGCACCGAGCTTCTGCACCCCGGTGTGGTTGACGGGCTGGCCGGCGAGCAGCCGCAGGAAGTGCGACTTCCCCGACCCGTTCGAGCCCAGCACGGCCACCCGCTCGCCGTAGAAGACCTCGAGGTCGAACGGCTTCATCAGACCCGTCAGCTCGAGCTGCTCCACCGTGATCGCGCGCACCCCTGTGCGGCCACCCCGCAGCTTCATGGACACCTTCTGGTCCACCACCTGCTCCGGCGGCGGGCCAGCGGCCTCGAACTTCTCGAACCGGGTCTGCATCGCGTGATAGCGGTTGGCCATGTCCGGGCTGATCTTGGCCTGCTCCCGCAGCGTGATGACCAGCTTGCGGAGCTTCTCGCGCTCCTCGTCCCAGCGCTTGTGCAGCTCCGCCAGCCGGTCCCGTCGGGCCTGCCTCGCTTCGTTGTACGTGGCGAAGCCGGCCCCGTGCACCCAGGCGCCGCGCGCCTCGATCGTCACGACCCGGGTCGCCGCGTTGTGCAGCAGCTCCCGGTCGTGGCTGACGAACAGCACCGTCTTCGGGGAGTCTGCCAGCGCCGCCTCCAGCCAGCGCTTCCCGGGCACGTCGAGGTAGTTGTCCGGCTCGTCGAGCAGCAGCACCTGGTCGGGCCCTCTGAGCAGCGCCTCGAGCGCCAGTCGCTTCTGCTCGCCCCCGGACAGGGTGTGCAGCTTGCGGTACATCGCCTTGTCGTAGGGCATCCCGAGCGCGGCCATCGTGCAGACGTCCCACTGCACCTCGGCGTCGTACCCGTGGGCGTCGCCCCAGTCGGACAGCGCATGGGCGTACAGCAGCTGGGTCTTCTCGGCGTCGTTCTCCATCATGGCCAGCTCGGCGGCCTCCAGGGCCCGACCCGCAGCGCGTACGCCCGGCGGGGCGAGATCCAGCAGCAGGTCCCGCACGTCGGTGTCGTCGCGGATCGAGCCGATGAACTGGCGCATGACACCGAGCCCGCCGTCGCGCGCCACGGCGCCCGCATGAGGGCTCAGGTCACCGGCGATGATCCGCAGCAGGGTGGTCTTGCCCGTCCCGTTGGCCCCGACGAGCGCGGTCTTGGTGCCGTCCCCGACCCGGAAGCTGGCGTCGTCGAACAGCACCCGCCCGTCGGGAAGGACGTAACTGAGCGACTGGCAGTCCACATACCCCATGCCCCCATGATCCGGCACGCGGGCGGCGGCGCGCGATCAGTTTCCTTGCGTCCTGCAAAGTCCCCCCACAGCCTGGCGCGAGCGTGAGGACGCAGGAAGGGGTGCCGCTGCACCTTGGGCTGCCTCGCCGCCGGCCTGCTCGGCCTGGTCTTCGGCTGGTCCGCCGCCTAGCCCGCCGCCGCACCAGCCGTCGGCAGCGCCCAGTAGTCCTCGCCGGCCTCCGCCACGAAGCCAGTGGAGGTGTAGAGCCCGAGCGCGTGCTCGTTCTCGGTCTCGACCTCCAGCGTGATGCGGGTGCAGCCACGCTCGCCGAGCAGCCGGCAGGCCCGACCGAGGACGTCCCGCCCGACCCCCTGCCCCTGGACGGCCGGGTGCACCGCGAAGCCGTACACCGCCCCGATCCCGCCATGGACGCTCAGCCGGATCGTGCCGACCGGTTCACCGGCGCGTTCGATGACGTGGGTGGCGTCGCCGTGCCGGTCGAGGACCTGGTCCGGTGGCTCCCAGCCGAATGCCTCCTTGAGCAAGGACCGCACGACCTGGTCGTCCTGCGCGACCGCCGGCCGGAGCGTGACCGCCGGATCGCGAGGCGCTCCGTCCGGTTGCCTCCCGAGGACCAGGAAGTGCTCGGAGTGGTCCAGGGCGGCACCCTTGACCTGCGCAAAGGCCCGACCCGCCGCGGTGGCGCGGGGGGTGACCAGCAGCATCCGCTCACAGCCACGGTCCCGGCACAGCGGCCTGACAGCCGCGAGCAGCTCCGAGCCGACGCCGCGTCGGCGGGCGTCCGGCGCCACCATCCCGGCTACCTCGGCCTCCGGCTGCCCGAACGCGTAGACGCCGGCGAAGCCGAGCAGCCGATCGCCCTCCCACCAGAGCAGGTCCTGGACCAAGCCGGGGTCGCGGGACTCCAGCACTCCCCACTCGAGCTTGAGCCGGCCGCCGTCGGCAGCGACGACCTCCGTTTCGAGCGCAGCAATCGCCGACAGGGCGCGGGCATCGAGACCTCGGGTGGGGGTGAGCACGCCTGCATCCTCGTCGCTGATGGGCCGTTCCGCCTGCAGGTTTGTTGTCCTCGCCTGCCGGGCGAAACGTCCGCTTTGCGACTCGCGGGGAGCCTGGCGCAGGTGCGGCGCCTGGAAAGCCCACGGACCGTCGTGCTGGTCCCGCGCTCGTGGGTGACTCAGCTCGCGCCCGCCCCGGGCCAGCGCTGCCCCTACCGGGGGTCCGGTCGCTCGTCGGGCTGAGTCAAGGCCGGCCGGAAGTTCCGGGTCACCGCTTGACGCGCCAGCAGCTGGTCGTCCGGTGGGTACTCCACCTCGACCAGAGTGAGCCCGTGCGCCGGCGCCACGATGACACCACTGGCCCGCTCGGTCGAGGTCAGCAGCGCCGCCGGCCAGTCGACCGGCCGCCGCCCGTCGCCCGCAGCCAGCAGCGCACCGACGAGCGAACGCACCATCGAGTGGCAGAACGCGTCGGCCTGGACGGTGGCTTCCAGCACCCCGTCCAGCCGCCGCTTCCACTGCAGCCGCAGCAGCGTACGGACGGTCGTCGCGCCCTCCCGGCGCCTGCAGTAGGCCGCGAAGTCCTGGAGCCCCACGAGCCCCGCAGAGGCCTCCTGCAGGGCCGCCAGGTCCAGCGGCCGGGTCCACTCGAGGGTGTCCTTGCGTCGCAGCGGGTTGACGGCCGCCGGACTGTCCGCGACCCGGTAGACGTAGGTCCGCGACACCCCCGCGAACCGGGCGTCGAAGCCCTCAGCGGCGAGCGACACCCGGCGGACGGCGATGTCGTCAGGCAGCCGGCCGTTGAGCCTGCGCAGCAGCAGCCGGTGCTCCGCCAGCTCCCGGGGCAGGTCCAGGTGCGCGACCTGACCCGTGGCGTGCACCCCCGCGTCGGTGCGCCCGGCGACCGTCAGGCGCGGCAGGTCGTCGCGGCGCGCGATGGTGGCGAAGGCGCTCTCGAGCTCGCCCTGGACCGTCCGCTGGTCGCGCTGCGCCGCCCAGCCGGCGAAGTGCGTGCCGTCGTAGGACAGGTCGATCCGGACACGACAGAGCCCGCCCTCCCCCATGGGGAGAGCGGGCTCGGGAAGCGTGTCGCTTACTTGTCGTCCTCGGCGGGCGCGTCGTCAGCGGCCGGCTCGGCGAACATGTCCTCCTGGACGGGGGCCTCGGCCACCGGAGCCTCGACAGCAGCCGGGGCCTCCTCGACGACCTCGGCCTCGGGCGCCTCCGCCGCGGCAGCCTCCGCGACGACGGCGGCCGCGGTCGGGGACTCGGCGGCCAGCTCCTCGGCGGCCTCCAGCGTCGCGCCGGTCGGCGCCTTCTTCGGGGCGACCTTGGTGCCACGGGCGCGCTCGGCCTCGCCGACCGCCTGCTGCGCCACGGTGAGCGCCTCGACGAGCTCGATGATCGCCATCGGGGCGTTGTCGCCCTTGCGCGGGCCGAGCTTCACGATCCGGGTGTAGCCACCGGGCCGGTTCACGTAGCGCGGGCCGATCTCCTCGAACAGCACGTGCACGACGGACTTGTCGTTGAGGCGCTTGAGCACCTGGCGGCGGGCATGCAGGTCGCCGCGCTTGGCGAAGGTGATGAGGTGCTCGGCGTAGGGACG
>JBKJVH010000122.1:0-17287 GCA_046590985.1 Mycobacteriales bacterium | reverse complement strand
TCATCTCGGCGATGTCGCGGGTGAAGAACAGGTCGCGGGTCTTCCAGGCGCGGCCGGACAGCCCGACGCCCTCGGTGAAGGAGGCGGCCAGGGTGACGGCGCGGAACTCCGGTCCGGCGCTGCCGGACTCCACGACGTACTTCAGGGCCCGGTCGGCAGGGTCGACCTTCCAGTACGAGCCGTACGCCCAGCCGAACGAGCTGCGGACGGTGTCGAGGGCGACCTGCGCGGCCTCCTCGACGGAGGTGGCGGCCCCGACAGCGGCGAGGACCTGGTTGACGGCCGCGGTGTCGGCGGCGCTGTCGGCCTCGCGCCCCGCCTTGGCGATCCGGTCCAGGGCGCTGCTGACGATGCGGCCGACGTTGCGGAGGGCCTCGAGGCGTGCGGGAGACGGGTCAAGGGTCTCGGTGGCGAAGAAGTCCATGGTTCCGACGACGTCGCCGCCGACGATGAGGGGGAAGCAGACGCCGGACTTGACGCCCACCTTCTGGGCGATGGGGGCGCGGACGCAGTCGGTCATCTCGGCGATGTCGCGGGTGAAGAACAGGTCGCGGGTCTTCCAGGCGCGGCCGGACAGCCCGACGCCCTCGGTGAAGGAGGCGGCCAGGGTGACCGCGCGGAACTCCGGCCCGGCGTCGCCGGACTCCACGACGTACTTCAGGGCCCGGTCGGCGGGGTCGACCTTCCAGTACGACCCGTACGCCCAGCCGAAGGCGCGGCGAACGGTGTCAAGGGCTGCCTGGGTCGCGTCGTCTGAGGTGGTGGCGGCCCCGACGGCTGAGAGCACCGCGTTGACGGCGGCGGTATCGGCGGCGTTCTCCGCCTCGCGCTCCGCCTTGGCGACCCTGTCGAGCGCGCTGCTGACGATGCGGCCGACGTTGCGGAGCGCCTCGAGCCGGCCCGCCGAAGGGCTGAGCGTCTCGGTGGCGAAGAAGTCCATCGTGCCGATGCCGTCGCCGGCGACGATGATCGGGAAGCAGACGCCGGACTTGACACCGGCCTGGTGCGCGATGGGGGCGCGGACGCAGTCGGTCATCTCGGCGATGTCGGGGGTGAAGAACAGGTCGCGGCTCTTCCAGGCGCGGCCGGACAGCCCGACGCCCTCACTGAAGGTGGCGCTCAGGGTCACCCGGCGGAAGTCCTCGCCGGCGTCTCCGGACTCGTTGACGAAGCGCAGTGCGTTCACGGAGTGGTCGATGCTCCAATAAGAGCCGTAGGCCCAGCCGAACGCCTCACGGACGGTGTCCAGCGCGAGCTTGGTGGCCTCCTGCGTGGACGTGGCCGCGGACAGCTGGTTCAGGACCAGGTTGAGGGCCGCGGTGTCGGTCGCCACCTCGGCGGCCAGGGCCTCGAGCTCGATCTTCTTGGTGACGACCTCCCAGGTGGCCATGGCGCCGATGTACTTGCCGTCCTTGTCGGTGATGGCCGACACGAGCAGGTCGAGGGTCTCCGGTCCGACGGCGATGTTGGCCCGCCGGGGCAGGGAGGAGGCGCTTGCCAGCAGTCCGCGCTGGTAGGCCGGCGACGTGTGGAAGATGTCCAGGCTGGAGCCGACGACGTCGTCTGCCCGCACCGGCAGGTGCTGCTCGAGGGTGCGCAGGGTCGCCAGGGATGCCGGGTTCATGTAGCGGATCACGAAGTCGAGGTCGGCGAACATCACGTTCGTGGGGGCGTTCTCGAGCATGCTCTCGAAGCGCGAGCTGTCCTCGCTCGTGAAGAGCGAGCCGTTGAGGTCGTCGATGGTGGTCACGGGGCGTCCTTCGGAGGAGTTGGTGGAGGGGGTGGTCTGGGTCGCGGCGGCGAGGACGCCGCGGCTGCTGAGGTCGTCGACGCCGAGATCGGCGAGGGCGGCGGCGAGGTGCTCCAGGAGACGGGCTTCCTGGACATCGGTGAGTCCCAGCGCGGCGTGCGGGTGCCGGCCGGGGTGGCGGACCGGGCCGCCGAGGGAGGCGGTGAGGAACCGGACCTGCTGCGCCCGCAGCCGATCAAGCTCCAGGGTCGCGAGGTGCGGAGCGAGCTCGACGTCCGCACATGCCTTGTCGTACCAGAGGTCGACGGCGAGGCAGAGCGCGTCGTCGCCGCCGACCTGGTCGTACAGCGTCGACGTGGTGGTCTGCGCCATGAGCTGCTCCTGACTGGATCGGGCCTGAGGGATGGGGGGAAGGGGGCTCACTCGACGGCTCTCCGAGGAACAGGGAGGTCGATGGTCCTGGCGGCGTCCAGGATCAGCAGCAGCTGGCCCTCGAGCTTGTACACGCCCTCGATGAGCTCACGGGCGCGGCCGGTCAGGGTCTCGGGCGGGGCCTCGAACGTCCGCTCGTCGACCTCGACGACGTCGCCGATCTCATCGACCAGCAGGCTGACCGCGCCGTCGTCGGTGCGGAGCACGACGTTCATCGGGTCGACGTCGTCCGTCCGATCCGGCAGGTCCAGCCGACGGCGAAGGTCGATGGCGGTGACGATCTGGCCGCGAAGGTTGATGAGGCCCCGGACCACCGGGGAGGCGAGCGGCACCCGGACCATGTCCTGGTAGAGCAGCACCTCTTGGACCTCACGGACCCAGATGCCGAAGTACATGTTGCCGGCGTAGAAGGTGCAGTACTGACGCTCGTCGCTCATGTCAGGCCCCCAGCGCGAGCAACGGCTCGTCGCGGTCGAGGTCGAGGTCGGCGGAGGCCACCAGGGCGGCGACGTCCAGCAGGTCGGTGACCTTGCCCTGCAGGACAGCGGTACCGAGCATCCCGCTGCGCTGCCGGACCCGTTCGACCACCAGGTGCTCCTCGACGATGTCGACGATCTCCTCGACGACCAGGCCGACGTTGCGACCGTTGACGTTGTGGACGACGACCTGCATCAGCTCGGTCTCCACCTCTGCGGCACGAACCCGGATCGCCTCGTTGACGTGGATCAGCGGCATGATCTGGCCGCGGTACTGCACGACCTCGTGGCCGTCGCTGCGCTCGATCTGGTCGCGCGGGACCTCCTCGAGGCGGGCGACCGCGGCCAGCGGCAGCGCCACGCGCGTGTTGCTGCCGACGCGGAGCACCACGAGCGCCTGTGGCCCTTCGGTGTCCTCCTCGGTCTGTCCGCCGGAGCCGAGCGCGGCCCGCTCGCGGGTCTCGGACACGACTTTCGCCTGCTGGGCCAGGCCCAGCACATCGAGGATGAGTGCCAGCCGACCGTCGCCCATGATGGTGGCGCCCGCGAAGGTCGCGATGCTCTTGAGCTGGCGACCGAGCGGCTTGACGACGATCTCCTCGGTGTCGGTGACGCTCTCCACCACGAGGCCGAACTGCCGGTCGTCGGCCTGCAGCACCACGATGTTCATCACGTCGCTGCTCTCCTCCGGCGCAGCCAGCCCCAGCTGCTCGCGGAGGTCGACCAGCGGTAGCAGGTTGCCGCGGAGCCGGTACACCGGCGTGGTGTGGATGTGCTCCACGGCGGCGCGGGCCTGCTCGCCCTCCAAGCGCACCAGCTCCAGGAGGTTGACCTGTGGGATCGCATACCGGTCGCCGCCGGCGACGACGATGAGAGCCGGGATGATGGCGAGCGTCAGCGGGATCCGGATCCGCAGCGTGGTGCCCTGACCGAGTCGAGGCTGCAGGTCGACGGTGCCGCCGATCTTCTCGATGCTGGTCTTGACCACGTCCATCCCGACGCCACGCCCGCTGACGTTCGTGACGGTCTGCGCCGTGCTGAAGCCGGGCAGGAAGATGAGGTTCGCGATCTCGCGCTCGCTCATCCGGCCGGCCTGCTCGGAGGTGAGCAGGTTGCGCTCGATGGCCCGGGCGCGGACCCGTTCGAGGTTGACGCCGGCCCCGTCGTCGATGATCTCGATGTTGACCTGGCCGCCCTCGTGGAAGGCGCGCAGCAGCAACAGGCCCTGGGCCGGCTTCCCGGCCGCGACGCGTGCCTCAGGGGCCTCGATCCCGTGGTCGACAGAGTTGCGGATGATGTGGGTCAGCGGGTCCTTGATGGCCTCGATGATGGTCTTGTCGAGCTCGGTCTCCTCGCCCTCCATCTCGATGCGGACCTGCTTGCCGCACTGCAGCGACAGGTCCCGGACGACGCGGGGGAACTTGCTCCACACGCTGCCGACCGGCTGCATGCGCGTCTTCATGACGCCTTCCTGCAGCTCGCTGGTGATGAGGTTGAGCCGCTGCGACGTGGTCACGAACGCGGGGTCGCTGTCGGCGCGGGTGAACTGCAGGACCCGGTTGCGGGCCAGCACCAGCTCGCCCACGAGGTTCATGAGCCGGTCGAGCAGGGCGACGTCCACGCGGATGCTCTGGTCGGCCACGCCGGAACGCGCCTCCGCCTGCGCCTGCAAGGCATCGACGAGCTCGCCGGGCTTGAGCTTGCCGTCCTCCATGAGGAGCTCGCCCAGGGGACGCTGGTCGCCGGCGGCCTGCTGCTCGACGGCGTGCGCGACGTCCTCCGGTGCGACCCCGGCGCTGGAGACCAGGATGGCGCCGAGCAGCGGGACAGCAGCCGGTTCAGCGGCGGGTGCGGCCTCCACGCGGGGCTCGCCGCGCTGCAGCCGGCCGAGCTCGGCGACGAGGTCGTCGTACACGCCGTCGCCCTCGTTGCCCGAGGTCTCGATGCTGCCGAGCATCCCGCGGACCGCGTCGACCATCTGGAGCAGGCCGCTCACGATGTCGGCGTCGAGCTGCAGCTCGCGGTCGCGCAGCAGGCTCAGCAGCCCCTCGCCGACATGCGTGACCGACTCGAGCTTGCTGAAGCCGAGGAAGCCACAGGTGCCCTTGATGGTGTGGATCGTGCGGAAGATGCTGGACAACGTGGCGACGTCATCGGGCGTCCTCTCGAGCGCTACAAGGTCCTGGTCGAGCCGGTCCAGGTTCTCGTAGGACTCGACGAGGAACTCCTGGAGCACCTCGTCGTTCTCATCGTCCGTCATGATCGCCTCATCGACGGCCACCGGCAGAACGTGACGGCTGACGTGGCAAATGGCCAGGCCTAGCCGGGTCAGTGGGCAGTAAGGACTAGGTCGGCTTTTGGTCGGGCGGGATCCTCACGCCCCCCTGGCTCCCTCCGATGGACCAACGCCACCACCCCTGCTGTCGAGGAGCCAACTGCTGTGCGAGCCCTTGTGCTGGACGACTCCCGTGCGATGCGGATGGTCCTGGTCCGGCTGCTGAAGGAGAAGGGCTGGGACGTCGTCGAGGCCGGCGACGGTCAGCAGGGCCTCGACGTCCTCGCCGCCGGCCCCTCCCCGGACCTGGCCCTGATCGACTGGAACATGCCCGTCATGAACGGCCTGGAGTTCATCCGCGCGGTCCGCAAGGACCCGGTGTACGCCGACATGACGCTCGTCATGGTGACCACCGAGAGCGAGCACTCCCAGGTCGTGCGGGCCCTCGCGGCCGGCGCTCACGAGTACGTCTTCAAGCCCTTCACGCCAGAGGCCCTGCTCGGGAAGCTGAGCATGCTGGGTCTGCCGGTCGGGGCCTGACATGCCGCTGGCCCAGAGCGACTTCAGCTTCATCAGCGAGCTGGTTCACAAGCAGGCGGCGATCGTCCTGGAGCCGGGCAAGGAGTACCTCGTGGAGTCTCGGCTCGCGCCGCTGGCGCGCGCCGAGCTGCAGGGCAGCATCTCCGATCTCGTGCTGAAACTGCAGAGCGACCGGAACGGCACGCTGGTCAGCAAGGTCATCGATGCGATGACGACGAACGAGACGCTGTTCTTCCGGGACGGCCATCCCTTCGAGAGCCTCCGGACGGTCGCGCTGCCTGAGCTCATCGAGGCGCGGAAGGCCGAACGCCGGCTGTCGATCTGGTGCGGCGCGTCCTCGAGCGGGCAGGAGCCGTACACCCTTGCCATGGTGCTCAAGGGGGTGCTTCCACCGGGGTTCGGCGTCGACCTGCTCGCAACCGACGTCAACGAGGAGATGCTGGCCCGTACCCGGGACGGCAGGTACAGCCAGCTCGAGGTCAACCGCGGCCTTCCCATCGCGATGCTCATGCAGCACTTCGAGCGGGACGGTACGCACTGGCAGGCCAAGGCTGATCTGCGTTCGATGATCTCGACCAGGAACATCAACCTGGCGGCGCCGTTGCCGCTGATGGGCCCCTTCGACCTGATCTTCCTGCGCAACGTGCTGATCTACTTCGACCACGCCACCAAGCGCCGGATCCTCACCGAGGCGCGGCGGCTGCTGCGTCCGGACGGCCTGCTGTTCCTGGGCGGCGCCGAGACCACGCTCAACATCGACGAGGGCTGGGAGCGCGTCTCCGTCGGCCCATCTTCTGCCTACCGACCCCGGAAGGGACACTCATGACCATCGCTGACGCAGGACCTGTCGTGACGGGCGACCAGATCGCCGAGATCACCCGGGACGTCTGGAGCTCTTTCCTGTCCATGGAGCTTGAGCTCGGGCCGCCCGCCCCGCTGTCCGGAGCCACCTCAACCGGGTGCGTGCACATCTCCGGGGAGTGGAACGGCACGGTCTTCGTGCAGTGCAGCGTCGAGCACGCCAGCGCTGCCGCCGAGGCCATGTTCATGGCCGAGCCCGGCACGCTCGGGGACGACGAGGTGAGCGACGCACTCGGCGAGCTCACGAACATGATCGGTGGGAACATCAAGAGCCTGCTCCCCGAGCCCAGCAAGCTGTCGATCCCGTCGGTGGCGAACGGTGAGAACTACACCGTCCGCGTGCCGGGCGCCCACCTGGTCGACGCCGTCACCCTGGTCGGTCCGGCCGGTCCCGTGAACCTCAGCCTGTGGAGCGTGTGACATGAAGATCCTCATCGTCGACGACAGCAAGGCCATGCGGATGATCGTCACCCGCACCCTTCGGCAGGCCGGGTACGGCGACCACGAGTTCCTCGAGGCCGAGAACGGCGTGGAAGGCCTCACGATGGTCGACAGCGCGGCCCCGGACCTGATCCTGTCGGACTGGAACATGCCCGAGATGAGCGGCATCGAGTTCCTGCAGGCCCTGCGGGCCAACGGGAACAGCATCCGCTTCGGGTTCGTCACGTCGGAGTCCACCGACGCGATGCGGGCCGTCGCCCTGGACTCCGGTGCGCTGTTCCTCATCGCGAAGCCGTTCACCGCAGACACCTTCGCCGACGCCCTCGGATCGGTGCTGGCGGCATGACGGTCGGGACGTCGCCGCTGCCGACGGCGGACGACGTGCGCGAGCTGCTCAACGGGCTGTTCGACCGGCCCGTCACGGTTCACCAGGAGGAGCGTCCCGTCCTGCGGGGCAAGGACGTGCACGTCGTCGGCTCGTACGTGGACGACACCGGGGCCCTGCGCGCGGTGGTGTTCTGCGATGTCGTCCTGGGCAACGTCCTCGGCGCCGCTCTCGCGCTGGTCCCGCCGCCCCGCGTTCAGGAGGCCTTGGAGGCCGGTTCGGTCCTCGGTGACCTGGCCGACAACACCCGTGAGGTCCTCAACGTGGGTGCCTCGATGTTCAACCAGGGCGCGGCCCACCTGAAGCTGAAGCAGACCTGGGTCGTCCCGGAGCCGGTCGCCGACGACGTCGTCGGCTTCCTGCGGGAGCCCTGCCGGCGAGCAGACCTGCGGGTGGACGTACCTGGTTATGGCGAGGGCTTGCTGGCGCTGCTGCTGCGTTAGGTGATCGGGTCGTTCACGAGCATCTGGGCGGCCCGGAACAGGTGCTCCCAGATGGCCTCCCTGGCCTCCTCCGTGACCTCGAGCGCCAGCACCGCGGCCTGCATGTGACCGAGCCAGGCGTCACGCTCGCGCTCGCCGATCACCCAGCCGGCATGGCGCATCCGGAGCCGCGGGTGTCCCCGGTTGTCGGAGTAGGTCGTCGGGCCGCCCCAGTACTGCATGAGGAAGAGCGAGAGCCGGTCGCGGGCAGCGGTGAGGTCCTCATCGGGGTAGAGCGGCCGCAGGATCGGGTCCAGTGCGACGCCGTCGTAGAAGTGGTCGACGAGCTGTCGGAACACGGCCTCGCCGCCAACGGCCTCGTACAGGTTGTCCATCAGCCCAGGTTAGTCATGCGTCCCCTCAGCTCAGGATCTCCAGGTAGCGGCGCTCCACGCGGGCGAACTCGGCCCGGCTGGCCTCCACCAGCTCCGACAGCGAGGCCAGCTCGAGCGTGGCCGCCTCGGTCTCGATACGGGTCAGGTTCGCGCTCAGCGCGGTCGCCCCCAGGGACCGGCTGGCGCTCTTCAACCGATGACCCAGCTGCGCCATGGAGGTGCGCTCGCCGTTGCGAGCGTGCGTGAGCAGGAGCGTCAGCGAGGCATCGACGTCGGCCCGGAACATGTCCACGAGCTCCCGGACGTTGTCCCGACCGATCTGGAGGCACAGCTTCGCAAAGGTGCTCTCGTCGACCGACGGTGTGGTGGGGATCGCCGACTCGAGGCGCGACCGGGGAGGGGCACTCAGGACGGCCGCCAGCTGGTCGACCACGATCGGCTTGCCGAGGAAGCCGTCCATGCCGGCGGCCAGGCACCCGGCAATGTCGTCCTGGGACACGTTGGCCGTCATGGCGATGATCTGCGGCCCGTCGACCGGCCAGCGCAGGCGGATCCTGCGGGTCGCCTCCAGGCCGTCCATGTCCGGCATCTGCACATCCATCAGGATGAGGTCGTACCCCTGGCGCTCGAGCGCCTCGAGGGCCTCGACCCCGCTCGAGGCCAGGTCGGCTCGGAACCCGAACCGGTTGAGCAGGTGCCGGGCGACCTTCTGGTTCACGGGGTTGTCCTCGACGACGAGGATGGCGAGCTGGTGGGTCGTCTCGAGGGTGAAGGCGGAGGCAGGCAGCGCCTTCGACGGTCGCTGTGCGGTGTCTCCCGTCGGCGCCTGCACGAGCAGGGCCAGCACGTCGAACAGCGACGACTGCTTCACCGGCTTGCTCATGACCGCGTCGAAGCTGGCCAGAGATCCCGCGCGTGCGTGCGGACCCGCGGAGGACAGCAGGACCAGCTTGGTGCCGGGGAGCCTGCGCCTCAGGTGGCCGGCCAGCTCCACGCCGTCCATCTGCGGCATCATCAGATCGACGATCGCGACGTCGAAGGGCGCCTCCCTCTCGATGATCCCGAGAGCCATGGCGCCACTGGTGGCCGAGTAGGGGAGCATGCCGACCCGCTTGGTCCAGGCCTCGAGGATCCGCAGGTTCGTGGGGTTGTCGTCGACGAGCAGCACCCGCTGGCCGTCCAGGTGCACGGGCACGTCCGGGCCGGTGAGCTCAGCCTCCTGCACCTCGCAGGTGAACGACACGGTCGTCCCGACTCCCGGCTGGGAGACCATCCCGATGGAACCGCCCATGAGCTCGGCGAGCTGCCGGGAGATGGCCAACCCGAGGCCGGTGCCGCCGTACTCGCGCGTGGTGGTGCTGTCGGCCTGGGTGAAAGGATGGAACAGGCTCTCGATGCGGTCCGGCGAGATCCCGATGCCGGTGTCCTTCACCTCGATCCGCAGCCGACACCCCGGCGCCTCGAGGCGGCTGATGGCCACCGAGATCTCGCCCTGGTCGGTGAACTTCACCGCGTTGGACAACAGGTTGATGAGGATCTGACGGAGCCGGCCAGGGTCACCCACCACGCCGAACGGGACGGCATCGTCGATGTCGTGAACCAGCTCAAGGTTCTTCTCGTTGGCCTGCGCCGTGATCAGGTCGAGGGACTCCTCCAGCCACTGCCGGAGCAGGAACGGAACCTCTTCGAGGGTCAGCTTTCCCGCGTCGATCTTGGAGTAGTCGAGGATGTCGTTGATGATCGTCAGGAGGTGGTCGCCGCTGGTGCGGACGGTCTCCACGTAGTCGCGTTGCTCGTCCGAGAGCCCGGTGTCCAGCAGCAGGCTGGTCATGCCGATGACCGCGTTCATCGGGGTCCGGATCTCGTGGCTCATGTTGGCCAGGAACTCCTGGCGGGAGCGGGCGGCGCGCTCGGCGGTGTCGCGGGCCGTGGCGACCACCTTCTCGAACGCCTTGCGCTCGGTGGCGTCCCGGACGGCGGCGGTGACGAGAATGCCGTCCTCGGTCTCGATCGAGGACAGCGAGATCTCGGCGGGGAACTCGGTGCCGTCCTTGCGGAGCCCCGACAGGTCGCTGTCCAGGGCCATCGGCCGGAACTGGGGGTCGGCGAAGTAGTGCTCCCGGTGGGCGGGATGGGCGCCGCGGGCGCGTACGGGGACCAGCACCTCGATCCGGCGCCCCAGCAGCTCCTCACGGGCATACCCGAACAGCCGCTCGCTCTGGGTGTTCACGAGCCTGATCACGCCTCGGTCGTCGACACCGAGCATGGCGTCGGGGGCCGCCTCGAGCAGCCCCTCGAACTTGGCCTGCGTCTTGCGGCGTTCGGTCACGTCGCGCACCACGGCCGTGACGAGCGTCCCCTGAGGGGTCTCGATCGCGGACAGGGAGATCTCCGCGGGGAACTCCGAGCCGTCCTGGCGGCGACCGGACAGGGCCAGCCCGGCACCCATGGGACGGACCTGCGGCTCCTGGAAGTAGCGGGCCCGGTAGGCCGGGTGTGCCGTGCGTACCGAGTCGGGGACCAGGGCTTCGATGGTCTTGCCGATCAGGTCGGCCCGCGGGTAGCCGAACAGGCGCTCCGCCTGGGCGTTGACGATCGCGATGGTGCCGTCGGCGACGATGACGAACACGGCATCGGGCAACGCCTCGATGAGCTGCTCCGAGATGCCCAGATCCTTCACGTACTTCTCTTGCATGGGTACATCCTGAGGGTTGCCGAACATCCACGAAGCGGATTGTCGAACTGCGAGTTCAGGGTAGGCGCGCGGCGAACTCGATGCCTTGCTCATGGCACGCCAGCAGCAGTCGCTCCCGCAGCTCCCGTTCGACACCCCACTGGTCCAGTGGGGTGGTCTTGAGGACGACGCGCAGCAGCAGGCCGTCCGCGCCGATCGCCTCCAGCCCCCAGACCTCCGGCCGCTCCACGACCCGGCCCTGCCGTTCCGGGTCGTTCCACAGCTCCTCGGCGACCCGCTGCACCAGCGCCCGGGCAGCAGGGAGGTCGGTGTCGAGGGCCAGCGGGATGTCGAGCAGCGCCCGGGCCCAGCCCTGGCTCTTGTTGCCGACCCGGGTGATCTCGCCGTTGCGCAGGTGCCAGACGGTGCCCTCGACGTCCCTCAGGCGGGTGGTGCGCAGCGACACGGACTCAACGGTTCCGGTGGCCGCCCCGGCATCGATGACGTCGCCTACGCCGTACTGGTCCTCGAGCAGCATGAACATGCCGGTGAGGAAGTCCTTGACGAGATTCTGCGCGCCGAAGCCGAACGCGACGCCGACGATACCCGCGCTGGCGACGACCGGGGTCAGGTCCAACCCCACCTCCGAGAGCAGCATCGCGCCGGCGACCGCCCCGACCGTGAACGAGGCGATGCTGCGCAGGACCGAGCCGAGGGTCTCGGCGCGCTGCCGCCGACGCTCCGACATCAGCGGCGGGGGGTCGAACACCGTGCCCCGGGCGCGGTCGCGGAGCGGCCGCAGCACTCCTGGGACGCTGCTGTCGACCGCCGTGTGCACCACCCGGCGGACCGCGCGGTGGAGCAGCGCCCGGGCCACCAGGGCGAGCACCAGGATCAGCAGCACGCGTCCGCCGTGGCGGGCCAGGTCGGTGGCGTGGTCGTCGAACCACTGCTGCACGTCGTTCACCCGCACGACCCTAGTCAGCGCAGGGACGTGGCGCGTTGGCGGACGGTCGGGCAGGATGCGCTCAAGGAGGACGACATGGCTGGACCACCGGCGCCCGTGCAGGCGCTTGTGCTCAACGCGAGCTATGAGCCGCTGTGCGTGGTGTCCGGTCGCCGTGCGGTCGTCCTGGTGCTCACCCAGAAAGCCGTGGCGGTGGCGGACGGCGACGCGATCCTGCACAGCGAACGGGCCGTGGTGATCGTCCCCGTCGTGGTCCGGCTGACCCGTTTCGTGCGCGTTCCCTACCGGGGGGCCGTGCCGCTGACCCGCCGCGCGGTGTTCGCCCGCGACGGGCACAGCTGCGTGTACTGCGGGGCGCCGGCGACGAGCCTGGACCACGTGATCCCCAAGAGCCGCGGGGGCCCGCACACCTGGGACAACGTGGTGTCGGCGTGCGGCCGGTGCAACCACGTCAAGGCCGACCGCGGCATCGCCGAGCTCGGCTGGCGGCTCCGCCGGCTGCCGGAGGCGCCCACCGGCTCGGCCTGGCACATCGTCGGCGCCAAGCGCGTCGACCCCCGCTGGCGACCGTTTCTGGGAGGCGACGACGAGGCGCTCTGGGGCACCCCCGCATGAGCCAGTCGTTGCAGGACGGCACGCTCCTGACCCGGCTGCGGGCGGCTCACCCCTCCGATGGGGCGCTCCTGGCGGCCTGGCGCGCGCAGCCCGGATCGGAGTTCGAGGACTGGGGCGGCCCCGGCGCCCCCGGCGTGGAGGGCGCGGCCCGGCTGCTCCCTCCCGGCGGCGGCGGCGACCTGGTCGTCACCGACGGCGAGGACCGTCCCATCGGCACGGTCAGCTGGCACCCGGTGCTGTACGGGCCCAACCTCGGGTCGCAGGCACTCGACATCGGGATCTCGCTCCAGCCCTTCGCCCGGGGCCAGGGGCACGGCGCCCGAGCCCAGCGGATGCTGGCGCGCTACCTGTTCACGACCACTGCCGTGCATCGGGTCCAGGCGTCGACCGACGTCCGCAACATCGCCGAGCAGCGGGCCCTGGAACGCGCAGGTTTCGTCCGCGAAGGGGTGGCCCGCGGCGCACAGTGGCGGTTGGGTGCCTGGCATGACCTGGTCTCCTACGCCCGGTTGCGTGAGGACGGCTGAGCGCTGGGCAGACTGTGCCCGTGACTCTCGAGAAGCTGGCCGCGACCCACGGGGTCGCCACCTCCTACGACAACTGGGCCGGCGACCGGGTGCCGGTCGCGCCCAGCGCGGTGGTCTCCGCGCTCGCCGCCGTGGGCGTCGACGCCTCGAGCCACGAGGCGATCGCGTCAGCGCTCCGGGAGCACGAGGACGCCCGCTGGGTGCAGCCGCTGCCACCGGTGCGGGTGCTGCGCCAGGGGCAGCCCGGCAGCATCGCCGTGGTGGGCTCCGTGCTCCGGATGGAGGTGGTGCTGGAGAACCGTTCGCGGGTCGCCGTGACGGCGGACGGGATTGAGGTGGAGCGACGAGATCACCTGGTACGCAAGGACTTCGCGCTCCCATCGCTGCCCCTGGGGTATCACCGCCTCGAGGTCCGCACGACCGACGAAACCGCGTCGTGCGCGCTGATCGTCGTACCGGACCGGCTGGAGCTCGCGGACGGACGGCACTGGGGCTGGCAGGTGCAGCTGTACGCCATGCAGTCCGCGCAGTCGTGGGGGATCGGGGACTACGGCGACCTCCGGACCCTCGTCGAGGCGGCCGCTGCGGACGGGGCTGGTGCCGTCCTGGTCAACCCGCTCCATGCCGAGACGCCGGTCCTGCCGATGCAGCCGTCGCCGTACTCGCCCTCCTCCCGGCTCTTCCGGTCGGCACTGGCGCTGCGGGTGACCGAGGTGCCCGAGGCCGCGCACACCGACGTCACGGGCTGCCGGCCGGTGACCGAGGGCATCGACCGGGACGCGGCCTGGACCGCGAAGCTCGCCGCGCTGGAGCTGATGTGGCCGCATCACCGGGTCGGGGCGCTGGCGGAGTTCCGGGCCGTGCGCGGCGCCGCGCTGGAGCGGTTCGCGCTGTTCTGCGCACTCACCGAGGTGTACGGCAGGGAGTGGACGCAATGGCCCGACGGTGTGTCGGCCGTCGCACACGAGGAGCGGATCAGCTTCTGGTGCTGGGTGCAGCTGCTGGTCGACGAGCAGCTCGCGGGCATCGGCGAGGGGATGGCGATCGGGGTCCTCCACGACCTCGCTGTCGGCGTCGACCCCTCGGGTGCGGACGCCTGGGCCATGCAGGACGTGCTCGCCCTCGGGTCCTCGATCGGTGCTCCGCCGGACTCGTTCAACCAGAAGGGCCAGGACTGGGGGCTGCCGCCGTGGCGACCCGACCGCCTCCGGGCGCTGGCCTACGAGCCGTTCGTCGAGATGGTCAGGGGAGTGCTGCGGCACGCCGGGGGGATCCGGATCGACCACATCATGGGGCTGTCGCGGCTGTGGTGGGTGCCCGCGGGCGCCGACGCGTCCGAGGGCACCTACGTGTCCTACGACGCCGCCGCGATGCTCGGGATCCTCGCGCTGGAGGCTCAGCGCGCCGGCGCCATCGTGGTGGGGGAGGACCTCGGGACGGTCGAGCCCTCCGTACGCGCCCTGCTCGACAGCACCGGCATCCTGGGCAGCGCTGTGCTGTGGTTCGAGACCAGCGACGAGGGGTGGTACCTGCCGCCGTCGACCTGGCGGCGCGACGCGCTGGCGTCCGTCACGACCCACGACCTGCCGACAGCAGCCGGCTGGCTCGCCCAGGAGCATGTACGGGTCCGCCACGCGCTCGGCCAGCTCGGGCACTCCCTCGAGCAGGAGCA
This sequence comes from Mycobacteriales bacterium, assembly GCA_046590985.1. GTDB lineage: Bacteria > Actinomycetota > Actinomycetes > Mycobacteriales > SCTD01 > RYN-111. The sequence continues at coordinate 2,855 of JBKJVH010000122.1, read as the reverse complement.
GGCCCGCGCCGGCCACGAGCGCGACCTGCTCCTCGGCATGCTCGCCCACGAAGGCCTGCTCGGTGACGACGTCGTGCTGTCGCTGCACGAGGCGCTGGTCGCCTCCCCCTGCCGGATCGTGCTCGCGGCGTACGGGGATGCCGTCGGTGACCTGCGGCAGCCCAACCTGCCGGGCACGATCGATGAGTACCCGTGCTGGCGGTTGCCGGTGGCCGGACCTGACGGCAGGGCGTTGAGCCTGGAGGAGCTGCTCGTTCACCCGGGGGTGCGACGACTCACGGCACTGCTTCAGCGCGTGCGCTGAACGCGTTCGGTAGCGTGTCCCGCGATCGCCCTTCCGAGGGCGCCTGACAACGGACGAGGGAGCACGTGAGCCGCGCTGTGACCCGTGTCGCCACCGCTGGCCTGGCCGGCCTGGTGACGGCCTTGCTGACCGCCGCGCCGGCGTTCGCCGACAACCCGATCGGCCCCTCCGAGGGCGCTGACCCCGGCAAGAGCCTGGGCACCGGTGGCACCCTGCTGCTCTACCTCGTGCTGCCGCTCGTGACCGTGGTGCTGATCAGTGCCGTCGTGTGGCTCCCCGGGGCGATGAGGTCGCACCGCTACCGCCCCAACAAGGCCTGGACCGCGTCGCCGGTCTGGTTCGCCGGTCCGCCCGAGCCGCTCGCCGCCGTTCAGTCCGCCGACCCCGGCGACGTCGTGAGGGGTGGGGCAAGTGGCAGCTGGTAACGCACGCGAGGACGGCCTGTCGGTCGGCCAGCAGGAGCGCATCGAGCACGCCGTGTCGCAGTGCCGGTCCGTCAACGGCCTGGATGTGTCGGTGCTCGTCGGTGACCTGGTGCTCCCGGACCTCGCGGGCTTCCGCGCCGGAGCCGAGAAGCTGCACGCTGCCCTCGGTGACCGCGCCCACAACGCCGTGCTGCTCGTGGTGGCCCCCGGCCAGCGTCGCGTCGAGGTCGTCACCGGCCCCGCCGCGCGCCGTCGGGTGCCGGACCGGGTCGCGGCGCTCGCCGTGCTGTCCATGACCACGGCCTTCTCCGGTGGTGATCTCGCCGGCGGCATCCTCGACGGGCTCCGTCAGGTCAGCCAGGCCGCGGGTCCCGGGCCGGCCATCGAGGCGCCTCCCGAGGCACCGTCGACCGCGGTCGCCACCCACCACTGACCCTGCTTGCGTCCTCAAGAGTCAAGGGGACCTGAGCGTCAGCGTGAGGACGTCAGCGCTCAGGTGGGCTCAGTAAGGGCTCAGGTGGTGGCGGCAGCGTCACGGGCGCGCGCCCGGAGCGCCCGGACGACGCCGTCACGACCTTCCAGGAGCAGTCGCTCCAGGGCCGGCGGAGCCGTACCAGCGCTGAGGTAGGCATCCGTGCGCTCGACGACGGCCGGGGACACCAGCAGGGTCGGGTAGAGCCCGACGACGACGTGCTGGGCCATCTCTGCGGTGCGCGACGCCCAGATGTCGGCGAGGCACGCGAAGTAGGGCTCGACGAACGGCTCCAGCAGCGCGGTCTGCTCGGCGTCGTGGAAGCCGCCGATGACGGCCGCCTGCACCGCGTTGGGGAGGTCGTCGCGCTCGACGACGGACGCCCACGCCGCCGCCTTGGCCTCGGCCGTGGGGCGCGCCGCTCGGCAGGAGGCGGCGTGGCGCTGACCTGCGGCGGTCGGGTCGGCGCTGACCTCCGCCTCGATCTCGTCCAGGCCGGCGCGACCGACCGCGACGAGCCGGTGCAGGAAGTGCCAGCGCAGCTCAGCGTCGATCGTCAGGCCGACGACCGAGGCCGCCGAGGACAGCAGCCCCTGCAGGAGCTCGAGCTGGTCGTCGGTGGAGGCCAGCGACCCGAGGGCACGGGCCCAGGCGAGCTGCAGGTCCGAGCCGGCCTCGGCGCGGAGCACGGCGGCGTGCGCGGCGGCAGCGAGCGAGGCGCGCCCGACCGGCGCCCAGGCGGGGTCGGCGAACAGCGTCACGGCCGACTGGGCCTGGCGCAGCAGCGACTGCACGACGCCGATGTCGGTCTCGCCGCCGATGCCGCGCTGGACCAGCGCCACGTAGTCGCGGGCCGGCATCTCCGCATCGCGGGTCATGTCCCAGGCAGCCGCCCAGCACAGCGTGCGGGGGAGGGACTCGGCGAAGCTGCCGATGTGCTCGACCAGCGTCGCCAGCGAGGTCTCGTCGAGGCGGATCTTGGCGAACGCGAGGTCGTCGTCGTTGACGAGCACCAGCGCCGGCTGCGTGCGGCCGACCAGCACGGGCACCTCGGTCTTGGCGCCGACGACGTCGAGCTCGACCCGGTGCGTGCGCACCAAAGCCCCGTCGACCAGGTCGTAGAGCCCCACCGCGACCCGGTGCGACCGCAGCGTCGGCCACTCGGCAGGCGCCTCCTGCAGGATCGAGAAGGCCGTGAAGGCGCCGTCCGGGCCGGTCTCGAAGGACGCCCGCAGGGTGTTGCAGCCGGCCGTCTCGAGCCACTCGGTCGACCAGCTCGACAGGTCCCGGCCGGAGGCGGCCTCGAGCTCGACCAGCAGGTCCGACAGCGTCGTGTTGCCGAACTGGTGCTTCACGAAGTAAGTCCGCAGCCCCGCGAGGAACGCGTCCTGGCCGACCCACGCGACGAGCTGCTTCAGCACCGACGCGCCCTTGGCGTAGGTGATGCCGTCGAAGTTGACCTTGACGTCCTCCATGTCGCGGATGTCGGCCGCGATCGGGTGCGTCGAGGGCAGCTGGTCCTGCCGGTAGGCCCAGGTCTTCTCCGTGTTGGCGAACGTCGTCCAGGCGTTGGTGTAGCGCGTCGCGTCGACCTGGGCGAGCACGGCCATGTAGGTCGCGAAGGACTCATTGAGCCACAGGTCGTCCCACCAGC
>JBKJVH010000066.1:0-4202 GCA_046590985.1 Mycobacteriales bacterium | reverse complement strand
AGCGTCGACTTGCCCGCCCCGTTGGGGCCGAGCAGCGCGACGACCCCGTGGGCGGGCACCATCAGGTCGACCCCGTGCAGCACCGCGACCCGGCCGTACCCGGCGTCGATGCCGCGCAGCTCCAGAGCGGCGGTCGCGACCGTGGTCACGTAGACACCGTCTCGGCGCCGAGGTAGGCGGTCTGAACCGCGGCGTCGCCCTGCACCTGTGCCGGGCTGCCCTCGGCCAGCAGCTGGCCGAAGTCGAGGACGTAGACGTGCTCGGAGACCCGCATCACGAGCTCCATGTCGTGCTCGACCAGCAGCACGGCCATGCCCTCGGCGGCCAGCGCGAGCAGGAGGTCGCCCAGGCTCGAGCCCTCTGTCTCATCCAGGCCGGAGCCGGGCTCGTCGAGGAGCAGCACCGCCGGCTCGCTCGCCAGTGCGCGGGCGAGCTCGAGCAGCCGGGCCATCCCGGTCGGCAGCACCCCGGCCTGGTGCCGTGCGAACGCCGCGAGCCCGACCCGCTCGAGCAGTCGGTCGGCCACCCTGGCGGGCGCCTCGCCCTTGCGGGTGAAGCCGCGGTGCAGCTCCGCGGCGAGCTGAACGTTCTCGTGGACGGTCAGGGAGCCGAACACCTCGAGCCGCTGGAACGTCCGGGCCAGGCCGGCGCGGGCCCGCTTCTGGGGGCTGGTGCGGGTGACGTCGCGGTCGCCGAGCAGCACCCGGCCGCTCGCGGGTTTCTGCAGCCCGGTGATGACGTTGAACAGCGTGGTCTTGCCGGCTCCGTTCGGCCCGATGAGTCCGGTGACGCGGCCTGGGGGGCACGCCAGGGACATGCCCTGGACGGCGCGCACGCCGCCGAAGCGGACGGAGACGTCCTCAACCGTGAGCATGGGTCAGCTCCTCCTGCCGGGCGACCTCGTCGGAGTGGTCCCGGGGGCGTGGGAGTGGTGGCAGCTTCCGGCGGGCAGCGACCGCTTGCAGCACCGAGCCGACGATGCCGTTCTGGTTGTTGCCGAGCCCGACCGCGCCGAGGCCGACCAGCAGCGGCACGATGGTGTCGCCGAACGGGCCGAGGTGGCCGTTCAGCAGGGGTACGAGCTGCAGCGCAAAGGCGGCGAGGAAGATCCCGGAGACGGTGCGGACGCCCCACACGACGCTGATCAGCAGCAGCGTCAGGCTCAGGAGCAAGGCGAAGTCGCTCTGGCCGACGACTCCCTGCTCGCCGCCGAGCAAGGCCCCGCCGAGGCCGGCGAGTCCTGCCGACAGCGCGAAGACGCCGAGCTTGGTGACGCCGATGCCCATGCCGAGCGTGACGCAGCCGGCCGGGCTGTCGCCCAGGGCCACCAGCCGCCGCCCCAGCGTCGAGCGGCGCAACGCGAGCACCCCGACTGCCGACAGCACGAACGCCACGCCGACCACCAGCAGGTAGGCCCGCTCGTTCGTCACCCCGAGCGGCCTGGGCACGGGCAGGCCCAAGGTGTTGGTCATGACGCTGCCGTTGGCGAAGAAGGCGTCGTCCATGGCGTACCCGAACGCCAGGGTCGCCAGGGACAGGTACAGCCCACGCAGGCGCAGGGTCGGCAGCGCGATGAGGAGCCCCACTGCGGCGGGAGCCAGCACGGCAGCGACCAGCCCGAGGGCGGAGCCGCCGACCTTGGCCATCGCGACGGCGCCGATGCCCGCGAACGTCAGCTGGCACAGCGACACCATGCCGCCGTACCCGACCATCGGGACCAGGCTGAGCAGGATGATCGCGATGGCCAGTCCGTGCGTGGCGTCGCTGAGCCGGGTGGCGGGCAGCAGCGCGGCGACGCCGGCCAGGGCCGCGAGGAAGCCGCCCGCCGAGACGAGCGACCGGCGAAGGGTGGGCACCGCGGGCGCCTTGAGCGTGGCGAGCCGGCCGACGCGCAGCCGGGTCGGCGGAGCCACCAGCAGCGCCACGAACAGCAGCAGCATCGGGATGATGACCTGAACCTGGTTGAGCCAGGTCAGCGTGACGTATCCGATCGCCAGGCTCTGCAGCACCCCAAGCAGCAGTCCGCCCGCGATGGTGAGGGGCAGGCTCGCCAGCCGGCCCATCACCGCCGCGGCGTAGCCGTTGATGACCAGCAGGGTCAGCGTCGTCGCGTTCAGCTCGACCTGGCTGGCAAGCAGCGCACCGGCGAGGCCCGCGAGCGCCGCGCCCATGCCCCAGCCGAGCTGGCCGATGGCCGTGGGTGAGGCGCCCGTCAGTGCGGCGAGCTCGCGGTCGTCGACCACGGCGCGCATGGCCACGCCCGTACGGGCCAGGCGCAGGAAGGCCCACAGCGCGAGCGGGATGACGACCGCCGTCGCCACGATCACGAGCTGGTGGCCGGTGAGGATCACGCCGCCGACCTCGACCTGCTGGCCGGGGAAGAACGGCTGGAGCGTACGGGGCGTGCGGGCCTCCCAGAAGGTGTTGGCGAGCGCGAGCAGCAGCAGCAGCAGGCCGACCGTGACGGTCAGCGTCACCTCCAGCGAAGCTGTGCCGAGCCGGCGGATCATGGCGCGTTCGATCACCAGGCCGAGCAGCGGTGACAGCACCAGCACGGCCACCCCGAAGGCGACCAGCTTCGGCAGCCCCCAGGCCAGCAGCTGCCAGTAGGAGAAGGCCGCCAGCATCCCGACCGCGCCGTGCGCGAAGTTGAAGATCCCGGAGGTCGTGTACGTGACGACCAGTCCCGAGGCGGTCAACGCGTAGATGCAACCGGTCACGAGTCCGGCGACGGTCAGGGCCAGCAGCGTGCTCACGGGTCCCCGTCCCGGCCGCGGTCGTTGCCCAGTGCAACGACCTCTGCGTGGAGCCTGTGACGCAGACCACTCGAACGTCAACGAAACAGTCGGGAATGGCTCGAAGTGACTAGAACGGACTTCGGCGGCCAGCCGTTTCGGTGCTTGCGCGCGAGGTGCTGGCGGCCTACACCGGACGGTGGGTCAGGAAGATCGCCGTACCAGGTACGAGCGCCCCGCGCAGCGGTGACCACTGCCCCCACTCCTGCGTCCGGCCGGTCGGCCACTCCGGCTCCAGCAGGTCGTCCACGACCAGGCCGGCGCCGACCAGGTCGCGGATCCGGTCGCCGAGGGTGCGGTGGTGCTCGACGTAGACGGCGACGCCGCGGTCGTCCTCCTCCACGTACGGGGTGCGGTCGAAGTAGCTCTGACGGACGGTCAGGCCGGCTGGACCGGGGTCGTCCGGGAACGCCCAGCGCAGCGGGTGGGTGACGCTGAACACCACCTTCGCCCCGGGTCGGGCGACCCGGCACAGCTCGCGCATCGTCCCGGCGCTGTCGGCCACGAACGGGATCCCGCCGAACGCGCTCATCACGACATCGAAGCTGCCGTCCCGGAAGGGCAGCCGCTGGGCGTCGGCCTGGACCAGGTTGGGCACCGGGATGCCGGTGGCTTCGTCGAGGGCCCGGGACTGCCGGAGCTGTCCCATCGACACGTCGAACGCGGTCACGCGAGCGCCCTGGGAGGCCAGCCAGCGCGCGCCCTGAGCGGCCCCGCAGCCCACCTCCAGGACGTCCCTGCCCGCGACGTCGCCGAGCAGGTGGGCGTCCTGCTCCCGCAGCCCCTCGGGGCACCAGAGCAGGTCGGCGTCGCCCAGCACGTGGCCGTGCTCGGCGTAGTAGTCGGTGGCGTTCGCATCCCACCAGATCCGGTTCGCGTGAGCGCTCTCCTGAGCGCTGGCTTCGCGGTGAGCCACGCTCGACGGTCCGTCAGTCATAGGCGTAGTCTGTACGCACGCGCTGCGGGCGCGAACACGGCTGTGCCCGCGCTCGTTGCTGTTGGTCCTCATCTGCCGGCTTCGACGACATTCCCGTAGCGCACGACCGATCCGCCCACCCGGGGCGGGTCACGATCCCTAACCGCTACCGGAGCCCATCCCTTGACCAGCACCCTCGACACTCCTCAGAGCACGACCCCTCAGGTCGCCATCAACGACATCGGGTCGGAAGAGGACTTCCTCGCCGCCATCGACGCCACGATCAAGTACTTCAACGATGGCGACATCGTTGAGGGCACCATCGTGAAGGTCGACCGCGACGAGGTCCTGCTCGACATCGGCTACAAGACCGAGGGCGTCATCCCCTCGCGCGAGCTGAGCATCAAGCACGACGTCGACCCCTCGGAGGTCGTCTCCGTCGGCGACATCGTCGAGGCCCTCGTCCTCCAGAAGGAGGACAAGGAAGGCCG
>JBKJVH010000059.1:0-4937 GCA_046590985.1 Mycobacteriales bacterium | reverse complement strand
CGCTACCTCGACCTGCGCCGCCCCGGCACCAAGTCGGCCGGCCACGCGCTGCGACTGCGCTCCCGCGTCAACGCCGCGGCCCGCAGCGTGCTCGGCGCCCGCGACTTCGTCGAGATCGAGACGCCCACGCTGACCCGGTCGACGCCTGAAGGGGCCCGCGACTTCCTCGTACCGGCCCGGTTGCGGCCTGGTTCCTGGTACGCGCTGCCGCAGTCCCCGCAGCTGTTCAAGCAGCTGCTCATGGTGGCGGGCGCGGAGAAGTACTTCCAGATCGCTCGTTGCTACCGCGACGAGGACTTCCGCGCGGACCGGCAGCCGGAGTTCACCCAGCTGGACATCGAGATGAGCTTCGTCGACCAGGACGACGTCATCGAGCTCGGGGAGTCGGTGCTGCGGTCGCTGTGGGCGCTGATCGGCCATGCCATTCCTGACATTCCGCGGATGACGTACGCGGAGGCGATGCGGCGCTTCGGCTCCGACAAGCCGGACCTGCGGTTCGCCCTCGAGCTCGTGGAGATGACGGCGTACTTCTCCGACACCCCGTTCCGGGTGTTCCAGGCGGAGTACGTCGGCGCCGTCGTCATGCCCGGCGGCGCCTCGCAGCCGCGCAAGCAGCTCGACGCGTGGCAGGAGTGGGCCAAGCAGCGGGGTGCCCGTGGGCTGGCGTACGTGCTGTTCCAGGAGGACGGGACGATCACCGGGCCGGTCGCCAAGAACCTGTCACCGTCGGAGCTCGACGGGTTGGCGGCTGCGACGGGCGCCGCCCCGGGGGACTGCGTGTTCTTCGCGGCTGGTGACACTCGCTCGTCTCGGGCGCTTCTCGGGGCGGCCCGCGGCGAGATCGCGCGGCGGCTGGACCTCATCGACGAGTCCGCGTGGGCGTTCGTGTGGATCGTGGACGCGCCGCTGTTCGAGCCGGCCTCGGTCGCACAGGCCTCCGGTGACGTGGCGGTCGGCGCAGGCGCCTGGACCGCGGTGCACCACGCGTTCACGTCCCCGAAGCCGGAGTTCCTGGACACGTTCGACACCTCGCCCGGGGAGGCGCTGGCGTTCGCCTACGACATCGTCTGCAACGGCAACGAGATCGGCGGCGGCTCGATCCGGATCCACCGCCGCGAGGTGCAGGAGCGGGTGTTTGCCGTGATGGGGCTCACCGACGCCGAGGTTCAGGAGAAGTTCGGCTTCCTGCTCGAGGCGTTCTCCTTCGGCGCCCCGCCGCACGGCGGCATCGCCTTGGGCTGGGACCGGGTCTGCGCCCTGCTGTCCGGGGCGTCGTCGATCCGTGAGGTCATCGCGTTCCCCAAGAGCGGCGGCGGCTTCGACCCGCTGACGGCCGCGCCGGCGCCGATCACCGCCCAACAGCGGGCGGAGGCCGGCGTCGACGCGGACCCCGAGCAGGACTAGCGGCTGACGGCCGCCAGCGCGTTCACCTGGCCGCTGCCGTACCAGGAGTTGTGGCCGTTCCCGCCCTGGCAGGTCTGCGGGTTGCCGTCCGGCCGCGGGAAGTCGCGCAGGTAGTCGAAGCCGTTGAAGCTGGTCGTCGGCAACGAGCTCGGGCACGGCTGCGGGTCGGCGGTCGCGCCCAGTGCGGCGGCGTTCTGGCCGGCGCTGACCGGCCCGTACCGGCTGGCGATCAGCGCTGCCACGCCGGCCACGTGCGGGGCAGCCATCGAGGTGCCCTGCAGGTAGCAGTAGACCGCTGAGCCCTCCGTGACGGAGCGCCCGCACGGGATGCTCGCCGGCCAGGTCGACAGCACCCGGCCGTTCGTCGCGTCGGCGTTGCGGCCGTACTGCGAGTCCCCACCGGGCGCCACGACGTCCGCGGTCGACGTGCCGTAGGAGGAGTAGAACGACTTGAGGTAGCCGCCGCCGTCCTGCGCGTTGTTGCCGTCGGAGGTGACCCCGACCACGCCGGCGACCTCGACCGGGACCACCAGGCAGGCGTTCGTGACCTCACGCGAGACTGGGATGGGGATGTTGTCCGGGCTGGTGTTGTCCACGGTCGGGTGCGACAGGTCGTCGCTCTCGTTGCCCTCGGCGGTGACGACCAGCGTGCCCTGGCCCTGGGCGTAGCGGATCGCCCGCTGCTCGGCCTTCCAGATGGCCCGCTGCCCAGCATCGTTGCGGCAGTTGTACAGGTAGGGGTCGGCGAAGTAGCTGTTGTTGGTCACGGGCAGGTGGTGGCTGCCGGCCCACATGAAGGCGCAGACGACCGCCTCCGGGAAGAAGAAGCCGTCGGTGTCGCCGGCGCGGATCCCCGCGACCTTCACGTTCGGCGCCACACCGACGATGCCGATGCCGTTCGCGGCCGCCGCGATCGTGCCGGCCGTGTGGGTGCCGTGGCCGTTCTGGTCGTCCCAGGCCGCCGGGCTGGTGTCGGCCACGCCGCCCAGGCACGACACGCTGTTGGCGAAGTCGACGTTGGCGGCGAGATCAGGGTGGGTGTAGTCCAGCCCGGTGTCGATGTCGCCGACCACCACGGAACGGCTGCCCGCCTCGACCGCGTGCGCCTGCGGTGCCTTGATCTGCCGCATGTCCCACTGCAGGGGGCTGAGGCTGTCGGTGTCGCTGGCGGTGGACGGCGCGACCACCGCGGCGGAGCCGTCGGTCTGGAGGTCCCGCACCTTGCTGCCCAAGCCACCGGTGGCGGCCGCGCCGTCGACGCGGGTGTCCTTCTTGACCGCCGCGGCGAAGCCGGCGCTGGTGCTGCGAGCCACCGCGACCCCGATCTGGCCGTAGGACGCGACGAGTGAGCCGCCGGCCTGGCTGATCGTGGCTGCTGCGTCCGCAGGGACGGCCGCGGCCTTGTAGAGCACCAGGTAGGTCTGGCTGCTCCCCGCGGCCTGGGCCGGCTGGGCGAACGGCACCAGCACGGCGGCCGCGAGCGCCGCGGTCGCGCTGAGAGTGGGCAACAAGCGTGGACGCATGGTGTTCTCCTCCCCAAGGGCCGCGCTCCATCGCGCAGCCGGGGCGGACGCTAGACCTCGGCTCCGCGGCCCACAAGGATCGCTTCGCTGCGTAGTCGTGCGGTCTACGCCGGGTCACCACTCCCTTGCGTCCTCACGCTGACGCTCAGGTCGCCCTGACTCTTGAGGACGTTGGCTAGCCTGGCGGCGTGGCTTTGACCGTGCTGACCTCCGCGGCCGAGGTGCTGCTGGCGACCGACCACGACCCCTATGTACGGGGATCTCTGCGCCGGCATCACGTCAGCGGTTGGACGGGCCACGGCGCGGTGGCCTGGCGGGCGACCGACGCCGAGGAGGGGGTGCCCTACCTCATGACGCACGGCGCCCCGGCCGCGGTGGCACTGCTGGTCGAGGAGCTGCTGCCGGAGCTCCGGGACCAGACCCGGATCACGCTCCCGCGCGGTACCCCCCCGATGCTGCCTGCCTGGGTGGCCCTCGACGGCACCGACTGGGACTTCCGCTGGCTCGGCGGCCCGCCACCGGAGCAGCCTGGCGAGGACCGGGTCGAGCCGATCGAGGACACCGACGTCGGTGCGCTGCTCGCGCTCGCGTCACCGACCGCCTCCGCCCTCCCGGGCGACCCCGCGGTGCTCCGCTGGGTCGGCGTACAGGGCTCTGACGGGTTGCTTGCCTGCGCCGCGGACACCTCCGGCGCCACCGGTGTCGGCCACCTGTCGAGCATCGCGGTGCACCCCGACGCCCGTGGCCACGGCCTCGGCGCCGCCGTGACCGCCGCGCTGACGCGGCAGCTGTTCGCCGACGGCTGCGACCTGGTCACGCTCGGGATGTACGCCAGCAACACCGCCGGCCGGGCGCTCTACGACCACCTGGGGATGGCCGATGCGCACCGGTTCACCAGTGGCCCGCTGCAGGTGCGCTCCCGCTGGTAGCCAGGCAGCTCGTCACCATCGACACGATGTAGGCCGGGCGCTTCATCACGTCCTCCCAGGTGAACCGGAGCACCCGCCAGCCCAGCACCTGCAGCTCGTTCATCCGTACCCGGTCGGCGCGGTAGGCCTTCCGGTTGCTGTGGAACGCGAACCCGTCGGCCTCGACGATCAGCCGAGCCAGCGGCCAGCAGAAGTCGACCGTGGCGATCACGCGGGAGAAGTCGTTGTGCACCTCGTACTGGCTGGTTGGCGCTGCGACGCCGGCCGTCGCGAGCAGCACCCGCAGCAGCGACTCGAGCACCGAGCCGCTGCCCGGGTCGACCATCGCACTGACCGCGCGAAGGTGCGCGGCACCTCGCCCGGTCGCGGCGCCCAGGCCGGCGAGCTCCGGCACAGTGAGCAGCTTGTGGCGCAGCGAGGAGTCGGCGGCAGCGACCGCGCGGCCCAGGGGCAACGTGCGCGCGAGATCGGCCACGGTGCGCAGGGGTCTTGTCAGGGTCGCCCCGGCGACCACCACGTAGTCGCCAGGCGCGAGGTCGGCGCGGACGATCCGCCAACCCGGCACCTTGGTCCGGCTGTGGTTGCGTGGCACCGTGACGCTGACGGTTCCGCGGTCGTCGACGAGCTCGATCCCATGCCGCCGCGCGGCCTCCTCGTGGCTGAGTGCCGCCCGCGGGCCAAGACGCTCGAGCACCTCCGTCGCGGTCTCCATGTCGTGAAGCCTCGCCGGTTTGGCACCACCGTGCGTCGAGTTGTCCACAGGCACCCAAACCAGCCTGCCGTTGTCGCTGGGCGGAGTTTGTGTGCAGGCCAGCCCTTGCCGCACACAAAGCCGGCGCCGCGAACGAGCCTCGAGCGTCCGGGCCGCTCACGCGCCTCCGTTTGTGTGCACGCGACGATGACGCTCGCCGCCGCCACCCCGCACGCTCGGCGTGCTGGGCTGCCAGGCCGGCGCCGCCGGCAAGCCGGCGCACACAAACCAGCCCGTGCGCAGGCATGCGGAGCGTCAGGGCGCCCCGTCGCCCGGTGTTTGTGTGCGGGACCCGCCCGACGCACGACGTGCCCCGATGCACACCATCGC
>JBKJVH010000229.1:0-15433 GCA_046590985.1 Mycobacteriales bacterium | reverse complement strand
GGAGATCCGCGAGGGTCTCGGGTCCGCCAACGAGATCTTCGATCCAGGAACCCTGCACGAGCTGCGCACCCCGGACGAGTCACGCAGCATCAACGACCCCGACTTCCCCTGCATCATCGTGTCCGCCTCGGGGATGGCCACCGGAGGTCGGGTGCTCCACCACCTGGAGCACCTGCTGCCGGACCCACGCAACACCGTCGTGCTCGCCGGCTACCAAGCGGTCGGGACACGAGGCCGACAGCTGCTCGACGGGGAAACGGCCCTGAAGATGCACGGCCGGTACGTGCCGGTACGGGCCGAAGTCGCACAGGTCGATGAGTTCTCCGTGCACGCCGACTCGGGCGACCTCATCGACTGGCTCGCCACCGCCCCGGAGGCACCAGAGTGCTGCTACATCGTCCACGGCGAGCCGGACGCGGCCCACGCCCTGCAACAGCGCATCTCGTCCGAACTCGGATGGCTCGCCGTCGTCCCGAGGATGGGAGAACGAGTACGGCTCTGCTGACCGGCCGCTTGCCCAAGCAGCTGCACCCCAGACCAGTACGGGGGACGAAAGGCTCTCGCCCCGACGACCCACTGCCTGACCTGACGCTCGAGGGAGGTTCGGATGACGGTGCCTGCGATCAGCACGGCCGGGCTCACCAAGCACTTCGGTGCGGTCGTGGCACTCGACGGCCTCGACCTGCACGTCGAGCAGGGCGAGATCTTCGGCTTCCTCGGGCCGAACGGCGCCGGCAAGTCCACGACCCTCCGACTGCTACTCGGCCTGCTGCGGCCGACGGCAGGGTCGGCGACGGTGATGGGCATCCCCGCCGCCGATGTCGAGCGGTCCCACCGGCACCTGGCCCATGTGCCCGGCGACGTCGCCTTGTGGCCGCAGCTCACCGGCGAGGAGACCCTGACCTTGCTGGGCAACCTCTCCGGCCGGGTCGACGAGCCCTACCGTGACGAGCTGATCGAGCGCTTCAAGCTCGACGTCAGCAAGCGGGCGCGGTCCTACTCCAAGGGCAACCGGCAGAAGGTCGCGCTGGTGGCGGCGTTCATGACGCGGCCGGACGTGCTGCTGCTCGACGAGCCGACCGCCGGGCTGGACCCGCTGATGGAGGAGCAGTTCCAGCTGCTCGCCCGCGAAGCCTCCGACCGCGGACAGACGGTGTTCTTGTCCTCCCACATCCTCGACGAGGTCGAGGATCTGTGCCATCGGGTCGCGATCCTTCGAGAGGGACACCTCGTCGAGGTGGCGGCGCTGGAGGACCTCCGGAAGCTGGCGACCACCGAGCTGGAGGCAAGCTTCACCGACGTCATGCCGGACCTGTCCGGGCTGCCTGGCGTGACCCGCGTCGACAGCCTTGACCACACGGTGCGGGTCATCGTGACGGGCTCTCCGGCGGAGGTGCTGGGCCGGTTCGCCGAGGCAGGTGTTACCAGGCTGCGCAGCCACGAGCCGAGCCTGGAGGAGATCTTCTTGACCTACTACGAGGACGGACCGCAGGGGTGAACGAGGGCGCGGTCCTGCAGCTGTCGTCGCGACTGGTCCGACGGGGCGCGCTGATCCTCGCCGCGGCGGGGGCGGCGTATGTCGCTCTGGAGGTCGTCAGCTACGAGCAGAGCTACCCCACCGCGGCGGCGCGTGCCAAGCTCGCGGCCTTCCAGGACAACCCCAGCGTCCGCATGCTCCAAGGGCTGGCCCGCAACGTCGACACCACGGGCGGCTTCGTGGCCTGGGACGGTGGTTGGTTTCTTGAGACGGTGGCAGCGATCTGGGTGCTGCTCGCCGTACTGCGGCTGACCCGCGGCGACGAGGAGACCGATCGCAGCGCGCTGCTGCTGATGGTCCCGTTGCGGGCGCCGCGGGTGCTGTCACTGCAGCTGGTCACGGTGTGGGTCGCCGGTGCGGCGTTCAGTGCCGCCTGCTGTGCTGTCCTCCTCGCGTACGGCGTGCCGTTCGGTGATGCGGCCCTGTTCGGTCTTGGGCTCGCGGGCTTCGTGGCCATCTACGCCGGGCTGGCCGCGGTGACGGGACAGCTGTTCGACGTGCGCCGGCGCGCGGTGGGTGCCGCGTCCGGACTGCTGGCGCTGACGTACTTGCTGCGGATGGTCGGCAACAGCAGTGACGCGTGGTCGTGGCTGCGGTGGCTCACGCCGTACGGGTGGATGGACAACCTCCAGGCCTATGGCGACCCGAGCTGGCCGGCCCTGACCCTGCTGTTGGGTGCGCCGCTCGGACTGGCGGCGCTCTGCGCCGCGCTTCGTTCCGGCCGCGACACCGGCGGTGCGACCTTGCCGAGCCGGGAGAGCCGGGCAGCCAACACCCGCCTGCTCGGGTCACCCGTGGCGTTCGCGTGGCGGTGCAGCCGCGGGGTGCTCCTCGCCTGGGGCTGCGGCCTCGCCCTCTATGCGGCCCTGATCGGCTCGTTGCTTCCCTCGCTGGTCAGCTACCTCACCGACGACCCCTCGCTGCGGAAGTCTCTGGAGACGTACGGCATCGACGTCAACGACATCACCAAGGGGATGGTGTCGTTCATGAGCACCCTGTTCGGCCTGGCGTTCGCCCTCTTCGCCTGTTGGCGCATCGGGGCCGCGCGCTCCGAGGAGGACTCCGGCCGAGCCGATCTCCTGCTCGTACGGCCGCTGGCGCGTCACCGGTGGCTTGCTGGCCACGTCGTGCTCGCCGCCGGATCGGTGCTGCTGCTCGCCGTGACGACCGGACTCGGCCTGTGGGCCGGTGGCGCAGCAGCGAGCGCTGACCTGTCGGTGGGTGAGGCACTGGGAGCCACGCTCAACACGGTGCCTCCCGCCCTGCTGCTCGCGGCGTTCGCCGTGCTGGTCTTCGGGACCTGGCCGCGGCTGACCGTGGCGCTGTCGGCCAGCGTGGCCGGCGCCGCGTACCTGCTGCCGGCCCTCGGCAGCGCGTTGTCACTGCCGAGCTGGCTGCTCGACGTCTCGCCGTTCCAGCACCTGGCCAAGGTCCCGATGGACACCTACGCCGTCACCTCGGGCGCGCTGATGCTGCTGCTGGCCGCGGCGCTGACGGTCGGCGGCGTGGCCGCCTTCAGCCGACGCGATCTCACCGGCGCCTGAGCTCAGCCCAGGCGAGCCACGTGCTGGGTCCGGTTGCGGACCAGGTCGTTGTAGGCCTCGCCCGGCCCGATGTGGTCCCACAGGGTGGCGGGGTAGTAGGTCGTGTACATGGTGCGCCGGCCACCCGCGCCGGTCGGCTTGGGCGAAGCGTGCATGACGTCCTGCACGTGCACGGTCACGTCCCCGGGCGCAGTGTCGATCTCCACCACCGGTACGTCGGAAAGCCGCTCCTTCCACTGCACGTGCAGGCTCTGGCCATGGCTGCCCGGGACCATGAGCAGGTTGCCGGAACCGGCCGTCGAGCCGGTGAGCTGGATGCCGATGCTCACCGACGGGCAGAAGATCGCGTGCCCGCCCATGCCGCAGTCCTGGTGCCAGGGGATGTTCGACAGTCCTTGGGTCTTCCCGGGGACCTTGATGAGGACCGCGCTGCCCTCCATGCGGTCGGGCGCGATGCGCAGCGTGGGATCGAGCAGAGTGCCGAGGCGGTGCATCCGCGGGTCCTGCTCGAGCAACCGCAGCCCGGTTGAGCGCTGCGTCGCGTAGACCAGCCGGCACAGCTTGTCCGTGCCGTCTTCAGCGGTGACCCACCACGAGCTGTCGTCGCCCTGGCGGGCCTGCGCCGCGAGCAGGTCGACCTCTGCGTTGGCGCCGGCCACTTCCTCGGCGCTGAAGACACCGCGAAGGTGCAGGTAGCCCATCGTCTGCAACTGGGCCCGCAGCTCCTCGTCGGAGTCGTCGAGGGTCATCGACGCCTGCGGGTCGCGCCCGCGCAGGTCCGCCCGGTCCGGGTGGTACGGCGGGACGCCATGATGCAGGTAGGTCAGCACCTGGTCCCAGTCGGACAGCTCGCGGAAGGACCCGCGCTCGAACGACAGCTGCTCCGACAGCAGCAAGTTGATGGGCGTACGGACCTGGTGGGTGAGATCTGCCCAGGCTTGCGGCTCCAACCGCACGACGGTGTCGCCGTTGCTGGCTCCTTCGTCGACCGTGACCGTGCCGCCTGCCGCGCGGTAGGTCACCGCTTCGTTGCCGACCCGGAAGGTGAGCGAGCCCTGCAGGTCACCGGCCGCTGCGGCCAGCGTGGCGTCGTCGACGGTGTCGGGCAGCACGGGAGCGAGCGTCATGACCGAATTGTGCCGGAAAGCAGACCCGCTTGGCTATCGAGGCCAACGCACCCACGGACCTGAGCTGCCACGCCCGTTCCCTTCCACCCGCCGGCACCGGGACCTTGGACCCTGTCGGCCTGCGCGGCGACGTGCAAGCGTTTCGTCCCTCAGGCACGTGTCGAGGGGAGCAGTCGATGAACACAGCGACTCGGTTCCGATCGCTCGCGGTGCCCGCCGATGCGCTGGAGGCCCTGCCGCGGCTGGTGAACGCCAGGGCGGCGACGGCCATCGAGGCGTCCATCCTCGGGCACTTGTGGAGCCCACCCACCCCGCCGGAGGTCACGCTGTGGGGCACGTTGGTGCGGGCGCACCCCGGCATCATGGAGCCGCTGGTCGGACCCACGATGACGGTCGTCGTGCAGCGGGCTGCTGAGGCAGTGCTGCGCGGCGATCACGTTCGCGTGCTTACCGGCGGCACCGCAGGGAGCACCTGGCCCGACGAGCGGATCGCCGGCGCGCTCGCCACGCTGGCAGCCGCCCTGAGCGAACCCAGCAGCGTCCTTGCGGACTCCGAGGGCACTCTCGACGCCTTGTGCCTGCGGCTCCAGCTACGGCTCGACGCGGTGGCGTGGAGCAGCACCACAGGGTTCTATCGCACCCTCGCTGACGCAACGTCGGGCTGGCTCTTCGGCGCGTCAAGCCAGGACGGCCGGCGAACCGCACACCGACGAGAGGGACGGGGTCCGCTCCGTCTGGCCTAGCACGGATGCCCACGAGGAGCAGACTTCGTTGGTGGCTGCGGCCGGCAGCCGCTCGGGTCTGGCATGCTCCGGCAGCCTTTCCTCGGCAGTTGCAGCGAGAGGTCGCCTTGTTGGACGGTCGGCACGCCTTCATCCGACCGGTGCTCCCCCGCGATCTCGCTGACCTGCGTCGAGCTGTCGAACGGGCTGATTCCGAGACGCTGCGCGCGCGCTTCCTCGGTGCGCGCCCCCCTCGGTCGGCCCAGGAGTTCCGGCGGCTGGTGTCGGTGGACTACGAGGGGCGACTCGCGCTGGTCGCCTTCGCCCCCACGGGACAGGGGATCGCGATCGCGAGGTACGAGCGGTTGGCGAACAGCGACACCGCAGAGGTCGCCGTCGCGGTCGACCCGGCCTGGCGTCACGTTGGCCTGGCAACCGAGCTGGTGCAGCTCCTGGCCGAAGGGGCCGTCGCCCAACGCCTCCGGCACTTCACGGCCGAGTTCTTCGCCAACAACCTGGACGTTGCTGATCTGCTCACCGACGCCAACCTCCCAGGCCAGCTTGTCCAGGACTCCCTCGGGGTCACCCTCGCCGACATCGAGCTGCCCCATGACGGGAGCGGCGGGTGACTGCGGCCGTGACGGAGACGCACACCTCGACGCTGTTCTTCGTCGAGGACCGCGTCTACAAGCGCAAGCGGCCGCTGGACCTGGGGTTCTCCGACTTCCGTACCAGGGCTACGCGACAAGCGGCATGCCACGCCGAGGTGGCGCTGAACCGGCGCCTGTCCCCCGACGTGTACCTCGGAGTCGCGGACGTCCATGACCCCGAGGGGCAGCTGTGCGAACACCTGGTCGTGATGCGACGAATGCCCGACGAGCGCAGACTCGCCACCCTGGTCCTTGAGGGCGCCGACGTGACCGGGGTCCTGGAACAGGTGGCCAGAGAGCTTGCCGCGCTCCACCTGCGTTCGCCCGCGCCCACCCGGCTTCTTGACGTCGGAGGGCTGGAGTCCCTTCGGCAGCAGTGGACGACGGGACTCGACGCCCTGGCTGCTTACGCCGACCTCGTTCCCGAGAGCGTCCGGGAGCAGACCCGACGACTGGCGCTTCGGTGGCTCGCCGGCCGCAGCGACCTGCTGCAGGCTCGCATCGACGGCCATCACCTTGTCGACGGTCACGGCGATCTGCTTGCCGACGACATCTTCGCCCTCGACGATGGCCCGCGGATCCTGGACTGCCTGGAGTTCGACGAGCGACTGCGTATCGGCGACGGCCTGGCCGATGCAGCTTTCCTCGCGATGGACCTCGAGTGGCTGGGAGCGCCCGCAGCGGCCAGGGCCTTCCTGGAGGCTTACGAGCGCGAGATGGTGGACACCCCACCGCCCACGTTGGAGCACTTCTACGTGGCGCTGCGGGCTCACGTCCGCAGCAAGGTCGCCTGCATCAGGGCCGGCCAACAGCCCAGTATCGAGACCCGCGCGCGGGCCCGTGGCCTGGCAGATCTCGCTGTCGAACACCTGCTGCAGGGTCAGGTCCGGCTCGTCCTCGTCGGCGGCCTTCCTGGCTCGGGTAAGACCACCCTGGCCACAGCACTGGCTGGTCGACCCGGATGGCTGCACCTGAGCTCTGACGCGATCCGCAAGGAGCTCTTCGACGTCGTCCCTGACGAGCACCGCCGGGAGGGCTTCGCTGAGGGCCGCTACGCGCCGCAGCTGTCAGCACAGACGTACCAGGCCATGCGAACCAGGGCCAGGACGGCGCTTGAGCTCGGGTACAGCGTGGTCCTGGACGCGTCCTTCATCCGGGCCGCGGACCGGCAGGAGGCCCGGGCCGTCGGGCACGCCGCGTACGCGGATGTGATCGAGATCCAGTGCCGCGTGACCCGCCACGTCGCCGAGACCCGCATCCGCGGGCGGAGCTCCAGCCTGTCCGACGCCACACCCACCATCTTGGACGCCATGACCGAGATCGCCGAGTCATGGCCGCAGAGCACCGTCCTGGACACTGATTGCTCGACAACGTCCACGCTGCGCGCAGCAACCGCGCTCCTGGACAGCGATCCGGTGTCGTCCGGTCCTGGAGGGGTGAGGTCGTGAGGCTCGTGAACCGGCGGCTGCTGCCGTACCTCGCTCTGCTGCCGCCGTTCGTGGCCCTGGGGCTGCAGTTGGCGCTGTGGTCGCTGATCTCCCCCCTGGCCTGGTTCCTGTTCTTCCCTGCCGTGTTCCTCAGCTCCTGGATCGGTGGCCTGCGGCCGGGTCTGGTGGCGACGGCCCTCTCCGCCGGCACCGCCTGGTACTTCTTCGTCCCGCCCCGGTACGAACTGGCCAAGGGCAACCTCAAGGTCCTGCTTCCGCTGGCCGTGTTCGTCGCGATGGGGGTGCTGTTCAGCGCCTTCCACGAGCGGCTCCGCCGGGTCAACCAGGGCTTGCGCACCGCCAACCGGAAGGTGCAGGAGCTCCTCGACCGGACGCAGGAGCTGGACCGGCTGAAGTCCGAGTTCTTCGCCAACGTCAGCCACGAGCTGCGCACCCCGCTGACCCTGGTCCTGGCCCCCACGCAGCGGCTGCTGGCGTCCTCGAACCTGATCGAGAGCGACCGGACGCAGCTGCGCCTCGTCGAGCGCAACGCCCAGCTACTGCTCGGGCAGGTCAACGACCTGCTCGACGGCGCCAGCCTGGAGTCCGGGCAGGTCCGGCTGCAGTACGCCGACACCGACCTCGCTGCGCTGGTCCGGCTGGTAGCCGGGCAGTTCACCGGTCTCGCCGAGGACATCGGCGTGGCCCTCGTGGTCGACGCGGTCGGCCCGGTCCCGTGCGAGCTGGACCCGGACCGCATCCAGCGAGCGGTCATCAACCTGGTCTCCAACGCCTTCAAGTTCACCCCCGCCGGCGGCACCGTGCGGGTCTGCCTGAGGGTGCCCGACGACGTGGCCGTGGTCGAGGTTGCCGACAGCGGTCCCGGCATCGCCGAGAAGGACCGCGAGGTGGTCTTCGAGCGCTTCCGACAGGTCGAGGGAGACGCGGCCCGGCGCTACAGCGGCACCGGCCTGGGCCTGGCCATCGTCCGCGACATCGCCGCCTTGCACGGCGGACAGATCACCGTCGGGGATGCCCCTGAGGGCGGTGCGCTGTTGCGGCTGAGCCTGCCGCGCCGGGCTCCGGCGGGTACGCCGGTGACGTCGGTGCCGCTGACCGCTCTGCCGGACCTCGCCGTGGTCCCCGAGAGCCTCCGGGCCTCCCGGCCGAGCCCGGTGCGGGCCGCTGCCAGCGCCGACGAGGCGCGTCCCGGGGTGCTCGTGGTCGAGGACAACCTGGACGTGAACCAGTTCATCCGCGACAGCCTGGGCGACCGCTATGCCGTCACGTCCGCGTACGACGGCCCGGCCGGCCTGGCCGCCGCAGAGACGCTCCGGCCGACGCTCATCATCACCGACGTCATGATGCCCGGGATGAGCGGCGAGGAGTTCCTCGGCGCTGTGCGCAGTCATCCTCTGCTGGCAGAGACGCCTGTGCTGGTTCTCACCGCGAAGGTCGGGGATGCCCTGCGGCTGCAACTGCTGCGCGCCGGCGCCAACGACTACGTGACGAAGCCGTTCGCCGTGGAGGAGCTGCTCGCCCGGGTCGACAACCTGGTCCAGCTCCGGATCGTGGACCAGGATCGGGGCCATGCACAGGCCCGGGCCGAGGGACTGCTGGAAGCCGCCCCGGACGCCACCATCGTGGTGGATGCGGAGGGCCGAATCGTGCTGCTCAACCGGCAGGCGGAGGTCTCGTTCGGCTACACCCGTGACGAGCTGCTCGGCCAGCCGGTGGAGGTCCTCCTGCCCGAGAGCGCACGCCAGGCGCACCCCGAGCTGCGGAAGCAGTTCGCGCGGCGGCCGCGCCCACGCGTCATGGGCTCGGGGTTGGAGCTGTCGGCCCGCCGCAAGGACGGCAGCCTGCTGCCCGTCGACGTCAGCCTGTCCCCGGTGCAGACCCCCGACGGGAACCTGTTCATCGCTGCCATCCGGGACGTCAGCACCCAGCGCAACGTGCAGGAGCAGCTGCGGCACCTGGCACTGCACGACTCCCTCACCGGGATGCCGAACCGGCTGCTGCTGCTCGACCGGCTCGGCAGGAGCATCTCCGGTCTCGGACGCAAGCCCGGTTGCATGGCCGTGTTCTTCGTCGACCTCGACCGGTTCAAGCAGATCAACGACCAGCGCGGGCACGAGGTCGGCGACCTGGTCCTGGTCCAGGTCGCGAACCGGCTGGTCGCTGCCCTCCGGCCCGCGGACACCGTCGCCCGCCTCGGCGGGGACGAGTTCGCGGTCTCCTGCGGGAGCCTCACCGACGAGCTCGAGGCGGTCGTGCTGGCCGAGCGGGTGGAGCAGGCCCTGCGCCAGCCGATGATGCTCGGTACGAACACCGTCCACCTGACGGCCAGTGTCGGCGTGGCCACGACCCGGCAGCCCGACACCGACCCGGAGGAGCTGCTCCGCAACGCCGACACCGCGATGTACCGGGCGAAGCAGCGCGGTCGCGACCGCGTCGAGGTGTTCGACGAGGCACTGGGACGGCTCGCCGATCAGCACTTCGAGACCGAGGCCCTGATTCGGACGGCGCTCGAGTCCGATCAGCTGACCCTGCTGTACCAACCCATCCTGGACCTCCAGAACCATCAGGTCACCGGCGTCGAGGCCCTGGTCCGGATCGCGCACCCCGAGCGGGGCCTGCTCGAGCCTGACCTGTTCATCCCCACCGCCGAGGAGACCGGCCAGATCGTGCCGCTGGGCGAGTGGGTCATCAGCGAGGCGTGCCGACAGCTCGCCGTGTGGCAGCAGCAGGGCCATCGGATCCAGATGTCGGTCAACCTGTCCGGTCGCCAGGTCACCCACATCGACCTGCGCGAGCTGGTTCTCGGCGCCGTGGCCGCGAGCGGCGCCGACCCGACGCTGCTCTGCGTCGAGGTCACCGAGACCGCCCTGATGGACGCCACCGACGAGATCCTGGAGCGCTTCCAGGCCCTCAAGACCGCCGGCGTGCACCTGGCGATCGACGACTTCGGCACCGGGTGGTCCAGCCTCACCTACCTCAAGCGGCTCCCGGTCGACGTCATCAAGATCGACAAGTCCTTCACCGAAGGACTCGGCGTGCTCCAGGACGACACCGCCATCGTCACGTCCCTGGTCAACCTCGCACACGCCCTCGGGTGCACCGTGACGATCGAGGGGGTGGAGAGCATCGCGCAGCTCGACCTCGCCAGGCAGTTGCACTGCGACCGGGCCCAGGGCTTCCTGCTCGGTCGGCCCCAGCCGGCCGACGAAGTGCTCGGCCCCCGACTTCCTGAGGTGCCACTGGCGAGAGCTCCGCACTCCGATGTGCCGCTGACGTAGGTCAGCTCGCGGACTGCTCCTGGTTCGGAACGCCGCTACGAGAGCCGCTGCACCTGGTCACGGAGACGGTCCCGCACCTCGTCGACTGCCTCTTGCATCGAGGGGCGCGCGGCATGGGCGCGCACCAGGCGTCCGTTGAGGTCGAGGTTCGCTTCGACCACGGCCGCCTGCGCGACGGCCGGATCTGGTTTGTGGGTGAGGGTCACACGCAGGTGGAGGACGGGTTGCCGGCAGAAGCGGAGCACCGACCAGACCTTCTCGCGGGCATAGGCCACGTCGATGTCCGAGACTGCGCCGTGCGTGCTGACGACGACCGCATCCGCTGCGGCGGTATCTGTCATGACCGCCTCCTCTGTCCTCACGGGCGACCCTTTGCTGGGCCTCCTCGCACGGCTGAGACTAGGGCTGCAACAGGTGCCGCAGAAGGAGCCGAAGGTCCCGGCACGGGGGTGTCGGTGGAGCAGGGACCAGGACCTTCGACTCTGGCCGGAACTGGGCAACCCCCTGAACCCTCGACGGTGCAGCTCTCGTCAGAAGGAGACCACCATGCCGGTCGTCATCGACCTCGACGGTCTGCAGGTGCTGCTCGACCAGCTGCACGGTCACGGCTACACCGTCGTGGCACCGACGGTCCGGGACGGCGTGGTCATCCACACGGCCATCACCTCGGTTGCTGATCTCCCCCGTGGCGTCGGGGACAACCAGCAGCCGGGCAGTTACGACCTCGTGCACCGCGACGACGAGCTGCTGTTCGGGTACGCCGCCTGCGCGCAGTCCTGGAAGCCGTGGCTGTTCCCCGCCGAGCAGCTGATGTGGCGGGCCCGGGCCACCTCCGAGGGCTTCGCCGTGGACCCGGTCGAGCGGCAGGGGCCGTACGCGTTCGTGGGCGTGCGCTCCTGCGACCTGCACGCGATCGCGATCCAGGACCGGGTGCTGGCGGGGCGAGCCGTGACGGACGCGGACTACGTCGCCAAGCGGCGCGACAACGTGATCATCGCGGTCGGCTGCGCCGTCCCCGGGGGCACCTGCTTCTGCGCGTCGATGGGCACCGGACCCACACCTGAGGAGGGCTTCGACCTGGCCCTGACCGAGCTGAGCGATGGCGGGCACCGGTTCCTGGTGCGGGTCGGCAGCGACACCGGTCGTGACGTGCTGGCTGCGGTGCCCTCGGTCGCGGCGGAGGACCCGGACGCCGCCGAGGCGGCCGATCAGGAGCAGACCTCGATCGCTCGGATGGGACGCGCGATGAACCCCCAGGGCGTGAAGGACCTGCTGTACGCCGCTGCGGACAGCCCGCGCTGGGAGGAGATCGCTCAACGCTGCCTGGCCTGTGGCAACTGCACGCTGGTCTGCCCGACCTGCTTCTGCACCTCCGTCCAGGACGTCAGCGTGCTCGACCTGACGTCGACCCAGCACGTCCGGGTGTGGGACTCCTGCTTCAGCCCCGACTTCAGCCACGTGCACGGCGGCAGCGTGCGCACCTCGACGTCGTCGCGCTACCGGCAGTGGTTGACCCACAAGCTGGCCGCCTGGGAGGACCAGTTCGGGTCGTCCGGATGCGTCGGGTGCGGCAGGTGCGTGACGTGGTGCCCGGTCGGCATCGACCTCACGGCCGAGGTGGCCGGGTTCGCCGCGGAGGCTGAGCAGCGATGACCAATCCGCTCGGGATCCATCAGCTGCTGGCGTCGCACCGATTCTTCGACGGCCTGGCGACCGACACCCTCGAGCTGCTGGCAGGCTGCGCCACGAACGAGCACGTCGCTCCTGACGGCCTGCTGTTCCGGGCGGGTGAGCCCGCGAACCGGTTCTACGTCCTACGGCGGGGTGTGGTCGCGCTGGACCTGTCGGCTCCCGGTACGGCGCACACCGTCCTTGACACCCTCGACGCCGGCGACGTCGTGGGCTGGTCCTGGCTGGTGCCACCGCACCGCTGGTTCTGCGACGCGCGGGCGGTCGAACCGACGGACCTGGTCGCGTTCGACGCGACCTGCCTGCGTGGCAAGTGCGAGGCCGACCCGGAGCTCGGGTACGAGCTGATGCGGCGGATCGCCGTCGTGATGTACGAGCGGCTCCAGGCGGCCCGCGTCCGGCTGCTCGACCTGTACGGAGCACCGCGTGCCCAGCACTGGTGAGCTGCTCGCGCAACCGCAGCAGGCGGCTTCGCTGCCGCGGCCGTTCCGCGTCCTGGACGTGGTACGGAACACCGGCGACACCGTCACCTTGACGTTGGGGGCGGCCGACGGAAGCCAGCTGCGGTTCGCCCCCGGCCAGTTCACGATGCTCGGCCGCCTCGGCGTCGGGGAGGTCCCGATCTCGATGAGCGGCGACCCCTCCCAACCTGAGGTCCTCGTGCACACGGTGCGCGACGTCGGCGGGGTCACGGCGGTGATCTGTCGAGCAGCCGTAGGAGACGTCCTCACCGTGCGAGGACCCTTCGGCGCCGGGTGGCGAGTCGCGGCCGCCGAGGGCCGCGACGTGATCATCGCCGCTGGTGGTCTGGGCATGGCGCCGCTTCGGCCGGTCGTGCTCGACATCCTCGCCAACCGGCACCGGTACCGCCGCGTGACGCTGGTCTACGGCGCCCGCACGCCCGACGACCTGCTCTTCCCCGACGACCTCGAGCGCTGGCGGCACGGCATCGACGTGCTCCTCACGGTCGACGCGGCCGGCCCCAGCTGGCGCGGTCGGGTCGGACTGCTGCCCGCCCTGGTGCCACCGGCAGTCGCCAACCCGGCAACCACCTCGGCGTTCGTGTGCGGTCCCGAGCTGATGATGCGGTTCAGCTGCGAGGCGTTGCTCGACAGCGGCGTTTCGGCCGCGGACGTGGACGTGTCGCTGGAGCGGACCATGAGCTGCGGGGTGGGCCTGTGCGGCCACTGCCAGCTGCGCGAGCTGTTCATCTGCCTCGACGGACCGGTGTTGGGCCTCGACCGCGTCGGGACGCTGATGACGGTCAAGGAGCTGTGATGGCCGGCTCCCGACCTCGGCTCGCGGTGTGGA
The DNA here is from genome assembly GCA_046590985.1 of Mycobacteriales bacterium. Classification (GTDB taxonomy): domain Bacteria; phylum Actinomycetota; class Actinomycetes; order Mycobacteriales; family SCTD01; genus RYN-111. The sequence goes on along the minus strand of JBKJVH010000229.1, from coordinate 2,127 downwards.
AGTTCGCGTCCTGCGACGGCTGCCAGTTGACCCTGCTGGACTGCGAGGACGAACTGCTCGCCCTGACCGAGCAGGTCGAGGTCGCGCACTTCACCGAGGCGACCCGCGGCGTCATCGAGGGACCGTACGACGTGTCGCTGGTCGAAGGGTCCGTCACCACTCCCGCTGACCTGCAGCGGATCCAGGACATCCGGACCTCCTCCAAGCGACTGGTCACGATCGGGGCGTGCGCGACAGCGGGCGGGGTGCAGGCATTGCGCAACCTCGCCGACGTCGAGGAGTTCGCGCGGATCGTCTACGCACGACCGGACTACATCGACACCCTGGCGACCTCCACGCCGATCTCAGCCCACGTCGAGGTCGACCTGGAGGTCCCGGGCTGCCCGATCGACAAGGGCGCGCTGCTCGAGACTCTGGTCGCGATGCTGCAGGGACGGCGTCCACGGCTGCGCAACGACAGCGTCTGCATGCAGTGCAAGCTGCGCGGCAACGTGTGCGTCACTGTCGCGCACGGGACCCCGTGCCTGGGCCCGGTCACCCGCGCCGGCTGCGGCGCGCTGTGCCCTACGTACAGCCGTGGGTGCTACGGCTGCTTCGGGCCGGTCGACCGGCCGAACACCTCCTCGTTGTCGGGTCGGCTGGTCGATCTCGGGATGCCTCGCCGCGACATCGCCCGCTTCTACGGCACCTTCCAGGTCGGGTCGCCGGCGTTCGGGCAGGAGGCTGAACGGCATGCATAAGGGTGGCCGGGACTGGACGATGAAGGTCGAGGACCTCGCCCGTGTCGAAGGGGAGGGGGCGCTGCACGTCTCGGTCCGCGACGGGCAGGTCACTGAGGTCGAGCTCAAGATCTTCGAACCCCCGCGCTTCTTCGAGGCGCTGCTGAGAGGTCGGGCCTGGACCGAGCCGCCGGACATCACCGCCCGGATCTGCGGGATCTGCCCGGTGGCCTACCAGATGAGCGCCTGCCTGGCGATCGAAGCCGCCTGCGGGGTGACCGTGCCGGCCGAGATCGCGGCGATCCGACGGCTGCTGTACTGCGGCGAGTGGATCGAGAGCCACGCACTGCACGTGTACCTCCTGCACGCCCCGGACTTCCTCGGCTACGACGGCGCGATCGAGATGGCCCGCGACCACAAACCCGCTGTGGAGCAGGGGCTGCGCCTCAAGAAGGCCGGCAACGAGCTACTCACCGTCGTCGGCGGCAGGGCGATCCATCCCGTCAACGTCCGCCTGGGCGGCTTCTACCGGATGCCGACCCGCGCGGAGCTCAGCGCGCTTCGACCCACGATGCAACAGGCCCTTGACGACGCGCTGGACACGGTGCGCTTCGGCGCCGGCTTCGAGTTCCCCGACTTCACGCAGCCGCACCCCTACCTCGCGCTGCGACCGGAGGTCGGCTACCCGCTGGAGTCCGGGTCGGTGGTCACCAGCACCGGGCTGGCCTTCCCGGTCCACGAGCTCGACGCGCATGTGGTCGAGCACCAGGTCGCGCACTCGACGGCGCTGCACGCCCGGCTGGACGGTGGCCTGTACGCGACGGGTCCGCTGGCCCGGTACGCCCTCAACCGCGACCGGCTGTCGATCCAGGCCCGCCAGGCTGCCGACTCCGTCGGGCTCGGTGCGGAGTGCCGCAACCCGTTCCGGTCGATCCTGGTCCGGGCGGTCGAGCTGGTCTATGCGTGCGAGGAGGCGCTGCGGATCATCGACCAGTGGGACGGGTCGGCGGTCGCCGCGGTCGAGGTCCCGGCTCGTGCCGGGGTCGGGTACGGCGCCACCGAAGCCCCGCGAGGTGTGCTGTTCCACCGCTACCAGCTCGCCGACAACGGGGACATCCTCGACGCCCGGATCGTGCCACCCACCGCCCAGAACCAGGACAGCATCGAGGCCGACCTGGCGTCGTTCGTGCAAGCCAACCTGGACCTGAGCGACCACGACCTGGGACACCGCTGCGAGCAGGTCATCCGCAACTACGACCCGTGCATCTCCTGCGCCACGCACTTTCTCAAGCTCGAAGTCGAACGCGCATGAGGCTCAGGGCAGCCGCCTGTCTCGGCAGCCGGTATCGCGGTGACGACGCCGTGGGCCCTCTCGTCGCCGACAGGCTGCGCGCGGCCGGTGCCGCCG
>JBKJVH010000109.1:0-5987 GCA_046590985.1 Mycobacteriales bacterium | reverse complement strand
GGACCACGCCGGTGCCGGGGGGCTGGGACGCCCCGACCCGTGACGCCACCAGCCAGCGCAAGCGCCGTGACGACGCCCGCGCCCTGGTACTGGCCGCCTCCGACCCAGCGAACCCCTTCGGCGCTGCCCTTGGGTGGCCGGTGACCGAGGGCCACAAACCAGGCCGCAAGGCCGGCGCGTTGGTCGTGCTGGTCGATGGTCGGCTGGTGCTCTACGTCGAACGCGGCGGCAAGACCCTGCTGTCCTTCACCGACGACGCCTCAGCCGTCGGCCCTGCTGCGGACGCACTGGCGCTGGCCGTCCGGGACGGGGCGCTGGGCAAGCTGATGGTCGAGAAGACCGACGGTGAACCGGCGCTGACCTCCGCCCTCGGGGTCGCCCTGGAGCACGCCGGCTTCCGCCCGACCCCACGCGGCCTGCGCCTGCGCTCCTGAAGCCCCCACTTCCCTGCACTGGTGCCGAAACGCAGCGTCGGTGCACGCTCCGTCAAGCCCGTGACGTCAGGATGGGCGCAGGGAAGTGGCGACGCCCACCCTTCGTACCGCTGCCGTTCAGCCCGCCGGCAGCCCAAGGATCCGGGCCACCGCGGGCCACATGAGCGCCGCCCATCTGCGGTGACCTCGGACGTTCTGGTGGTTCCCTTCCTCGGAGTCGGCCAGCGCCGTCAGGTACGTGCTGGCGGCCTTCGAGAAGTGGCACTGCGCCGAGGTGGCGCAGACCCGGGCGAGCTCGGCTTCGTAGGACTCGAGGAGTCCGGTGAGGTGCTGCACGTGCGCCGGCACGACGTGGCCGGTGCCATCCACGGTGTCGCAGGGCCCATCGCCCGCGAGGAGCTGTCTCCCGACCGGGTCCTTGGCGTACGCGGCCGTGTAGTTGGCCGGCCGGCCGAACTGGGTCATCGTCAGCACCTGGGACTGTGGCGAGCTCTGCGAGATCAGATCGAGCGCGGCCTTGACCGCCGCGCCGAAGGGCTTGAGGTTCGCAGCGTCGTTGCCGTCGCACGTGAGGTCGTTGTCGATCGTCTGGATGATGACGAGCTGCGGGTGCGGCACGACCTTGAGACCGTCGATGATCTCCTGGACCAGCGCGGTCGCCTGCGAACCGTCGATCCCGGCGTTGTAGACGTGATTCTTGGCGTCCGGCTCGGCGGCCACCATCCGCGCGTAGATGCTGTCCACCGCGGGGTTGGTGCCGGTCACCCAGGAGTTCTCCCCTGCGTCGGCCTTGGGTCGTGCCGGGTCGGAGGCGTACCCGGTCAATCCCGAGTGACCGACGGCGAGCAGGCCGACCACCTTCGAGTCTGCGGTCGCCGAAGCCGTCGGCGTCAAGGTTTTCGCGGGCGCACCGCCTGACCCGCACGCACTGGTCAGCACGACGCACGCGGTGACCAGGACCCGAACCGCCGGACGCATCGGAGCCCTACCCGCGGACGTGGCCGTCGCCGGTGACCACGTAGGTCGTGGACGTCAGCTCCGGCAGCCCCATCGGCCCGCGGGCGTGCAGCTTCTGCGTCGAGATGCCGATCTCGGCCCCGAAGCCGAACTCACCGCCGTCGGTGAAGCGGGTCGAGGCGTTGACCATCACCGCGGCCGAGTCGAGCGAGCGCACGAACCGGCGGGCCTCGTCGACGTCGCGGGTGACGATGGCCTCGGTGTGGCCGCTCCCCCAGCGGCGGATGTGCGCGACGGCTTCGTCAAGGCTGTCGACGACGCCGACCGCGAGGTCGAGCGAGAGGTACTCCGCCGCCCAGTCCTCGTCGGTCACGGCAACCGCCTGCGGGTCGAACGCCCTCGCGCGGGCGTCGGCGTGCAGCGTGACTCCCTTGTCCTGTAAGGCTTTCACAGCCAGGGGGAGGAACTCCGGGGCCACCGAGGAGTGCACGAGCAGGGTCTCGGCCGCGTTGCACACCGACGGTCGCGTCGTCTTCGCGTCGATGATGATCGCGACGGCCTTCTCCAGGTCGGCAGAGGCGTCGACGTAGACCGTGCAGTTGCCCACCCCGGTCTCGATCACCGGCACCAACGAACCGTTCACGACCGACTGAATCAGGCCGGCACCGCCCCGCGGGATGAGCACATCGACCAGCCCGCGGGCCTTCATCAGCTCCTCGACCGCGCTTCGGTCCGTACCCGGCACGAGCTGGACGGTGTTCGGAGGGAGCCCGACGGCAGCCTTGGACAACACCTCCACGATGACCGTGTTGGACTCGTACGCGGAGGCAGATCCGCGCAGCAGCACGGCATTGCCGCTCTTGACGCACAGCCCGGCAGCGTCGGCAGTGACGTTGGGGCGGGCCTCGTACACGATCCCGACGACCCCGAGTGGCACGCGCACCTGACGGAGCTCCAGGCCGTTGGGGAGGGTCGAGCCGCGGAGCACCTCCCCGACCGGGTCGGGCAGCGTCGCGACGTGCCGGAGGCCGTCCGCCATCGCCGCGATCCGGGCGGGCGTCAGCGCCAGCCGGTCGAGCATCGCCTCACTCGTGCCCGCAGCCCGGCCCGCACCCACGTCCACCGCGTTGGCGGCCAGGATCCGGTCCTGCTCCGCGACGAGGGCGTCCGCCATGGCGAGCAGGGCGGCGTCCTTGGTCGCGCGGGTCAGGGGCGCAAGGGCGGCGGCGGCAACCTTGGCCCGACGGGCAGCATCCAGCACGGCACTCATGTGACAGAGGGTACGACCTGGCACGCTGCCAGCATGACGCCGATCGACGACGAGTCCGCGGAACCGCTGCACGTCCATACCCGGCACGAGCGACGCGCCTGGGCCGACCTGCGCAAGGTGCAGGACGACGTCACCGACGCGGTGACGTCCTTCGCCGGGTCGCTGTCGTTCGTGTACCTCCACATCGGCTGGTTCGCGCTGTGGGTGACGCTCAACATCGGGGCGTTCGGAGTCGCGGCGTTCGACGCCTTCCCCTTCGGGCTGCTCACCCTCATCGTCAGCCTGGAGGCGATCTTCCTGTCGACCTTCGTCATGATCACGCAGAACCGGCAGGCCGCCCGCGCGGACGTACGGTCCGAGCTGGACTTCGAGACCAACCTCCGGTCTGAGGTCTGGTCGGTCCACATCGGCCGCACGCTCGGCCTGGACCCCGTCGAGGTCGAGCAGGACGTCCAGCGGCTCGTCGCCCAGGCTCGGGCCGGCCTCACCGACGGCTCTGCCAAGGACGTCGACCCCGCCAGCCTGTGACCCCCGCTCCCCCTGGTGTCCGCACCCCCTCCCCCCTTGTGTCCTCACGCTGACGCCGAGCCGGCGGAACAGTCTTGAGGACGCAGCGGTGAGCTACAGGACGACCAGGTCGTCGCGGTGGACGACCTCACGCAGCCCTGACTCGCGCGTCGACCGGCCCAGCAACGCCGGCAGCTCCGCCGCGTCGTAGGCCACCAGCCCTCGGGCGACCGCCACGCCGGACGACGACACCAGCTCGACAGGGTCGCCGGCCACGAAGTCGCCGACCACCGAGGTGATGCCGGCCGGCAGCAGCGACAGCCGGCGCTCGCAGACCGCGGCGACCGCGCCGTCGTCCAGCACCACCTTGCCGCGGGGCGTCGAGGCGTGCGCGAGCCAGAGCAACCGGGCGGAGGTACGCCCGCCCGTCGGCGCGAAGCACGTCCCACCGACCCCCTTCAGCAGGTCCGCCGCTGCCAGGGCCGACCCGAGCAGGACGGGGATGCCGGCGGCCGTCGCCACCCGGGCGGCGTCGACCTTGGACGCCATGCCACCGGTTCCCACAGCTGATCCGCTCCCCGCCACGACCACCCCGCCGAGGTCGAACCCGGCGGAGACCTCGGGGATCAGGGCGGTGCCTGCCGCCCGCGGGTCGCCGTCGAAGAGCCCTTCGACGTCCGACAGCAGGACGAGCGCGTCGGCCCGTACCAGGTGGGCGACGAGCGCAGCGAGCCGGTCGTTGTCCCCGAACCGGATCTCATCGGTGGCGACCGCGTCGTTCTCGTTCACGACCGGTACGACCCCGAGCGCGAGCAACCGCTCCAGGGTCGTCTGGGCGTTGCGGTAGTGCGCGCGACGGACCACGTCGTCGGCGGTCAGCAGCACCTGCCCGACGGTGCGACCGTGCCGTCCGAAGCCCAGGGAGTACTGGTGCACCAGCTCGGCCTGCCCGACCGAGGCGGCAGCCTGCTGGGTGGCGAGGTCCTTCGGACGTCGAGCCAGGCCCAGCGGTGCGAGCCCGGCGGCGATGGCACCGGAGGACACCAGCACCAGCCCCGGACGCAAGGCCAGCGCGTCGACGAGGGCGTTCAGCCGGGCCGCGTCCAAGCCCCCCGAGGCGGTGGTGAGCGAGGACGAGCCGACCTTGACGACGAGCCGCTTGGCGTCGGCGATCGCAGATCTCACGCCTGGAACCCTAGGACTCGTCGTCCGGCGGGACCTCGAAGTGGACGCCGAGCCGCTCGGCGCGCCGCATGTCCTTCTCCATCCGGCGCTGGCCGGCGCGCGGCCGGGACTGGTCCTCGAAGCGGGAGTCGACGCCGCGCATGCCGGAGGCGAACTCCTCCAGCAGGGTGGGCTGCCAGTCGAAGACGACGGACCCGATCTGCACCTCGACGCCGGGGGTGGCGCCCATGTCAGCGAGGGCCTTCTCGACCCCGAGGCGGGCGAGCCGGTCCGCGAGGTAGCCGGTGGCCTCCTCGTTGTTGAAGTCGGTCTGCAGGATCCAGCGCTCCGGCTTCACGCCGCGCACGACGTACACCTCGTCCTCCAGCGACACCGTGAAGCCGAGGTCGTCGACCGCCGTCGGGCGCAGGATGATGCGGGTCGCGACCTCGACGGGCTGCGCCGCGCGGTGCTCCTTGATGAGCTTCGCCAGCGCGTACGTCAGCTCGGTCAGACCCAGCCGGGACACCGCGGAGACCGTGAACACCTCGTAGCCGCGGGCCTGCAGGTCAGGGGTGACGATGTCGGCGAGGTCGTGGCCCTCGGGCAGGTCGGCCTTGTTGAGCACGACCATCCGCGGCCGGTCCGACAGCGACGTCTTGTACTGCTCGAGCTCGAGCTCGATGGCGTCCAGATCGCTGAGCGGGTCACGGCCCGGGTCGAGCGTCCCGCAGTCCAGCACATGGACGAGTACGGAGCAGCGCTCGACGTGCCGGAGGAACTCCAGTCCCAGGCCCTTGCCCTCCGACGCGCCGGGGATGAGCCCGGGCACGTCCGCGATCGTGAACGTGGTGCCGGCGGACTGCACCACGCCGAGGTTCGGCACCAGCGTGGTGAACGGGTAGTCGGCGATCTTCGGCCGGGCCGCGGACAGCGCCGCGATGAGGCTGCTCTTGCCCGCCGACGGGAAGCCCACCAGCGCCGCGTCCGCGACCGACTTGAGCTCCAGCACGACGTCGGCCGCCTGGCCGGGCTCGCCGAGCAGTGCGAAGCCGGGGGCCTTGCGCTTGGGGTTGGCCAGCGCCGCGTTGCCGAGGCCACCCCGGCCGCCCTGCGCGATGACGTAGCGGGACCCGACGCCGATCAGGTCCGCGAGCACCTCACCGTCCTGGCTGAGCACCACGGTGCCGTTGGGGACGGGCAGCTCGAGGGTGTGGCCCTGCGCGCCGTTGCGCATGTCACCGGCGCCGGCCTTGCCGCTGGTGGCCTTCTGGTGCGGGTGGAAGTGGTAGTCCAGCAGCGTCGTGACGTTGTGGTCCACGACCAGCACGACGTCACCGCCGTTGCCGCCGTCGGCACCGTCGGGGCCGCCGAGCGGCTTGAACTTCTCGCGCTTGACGCTAGCCCAGCCGTGGCCGCCGTCGCCGGCAGCGGCGTGCAGCACGACGCGATCGACGAACGTGGTCACAGGTGTCTCCTCGCTGAATGCATGAAGGGCGGGCCCGGAAGCCCCGGCCCGCCCTCACATGTGGTGCTTGTGGTCTTAGGAGGCTTTGGCCTCGACCGGGACGATGCTGATGATCTTGCGGCCGCGCTTGCGGCCGAACAGCACCGCGCCCGGGGCGAGCGCGAACAGCGTGTCGTCGCCGCCGCGG
>JBKJVH010000239.1:0-24749 GCA_046590985.1 Mycobacteriales bacterium | reverse complement strand
GCAGCGTGCTCGCCGTGGCCAGCTTGGCCGCGGCCTCGCGCATGTCGATCGCGCCGTCGCGTCCGACGTAGTCGACGCAGAGGTCGATCATGTGCGCGCCCTCACGCACGGCCTCGCGGCCGATGTCGACGACCTTCTCCCAGTCGCCGGCCAGCATCGCATCGCGAAAGGCCCTGCTGCCGTTGGTGTTCGTCCGCTCGCCGACCATGAGGACGCCCGCGTCCTGGCGGAACGGCACGGCGGAGTACAGCGAGGCCGCGGACGGCTCGACGACGGGCGTACGAGGGGCGACCGCGCGACCGCGCACCCGGTCGACGACGTGCCGCAGGTGCTCAGGCGTCGTGCCGCAGCAGCCCCCGACCAGACCCACGCCGTACTCGTCGACGAAGCCGGAGAGCGCCACCGCCAACGCGGCGGGGCCGAGCGGGTAGACCGCCCCGTCCTTGCCCAGCTGCGGCAGGCCGGCGTTCGGCATCACCGACAGGGCGACCCGGGAGTGCTGCGACAGGTAGCGCAGGTGCTCCCCCATCTCGGCCGGTCCGGTGGCGCAATTCATCCCGATCACGTCGATGCCGAGCGGCTCCAAAGCGGTCAGCGCGGCGCCGATCTCGGAGCCGAGCAGCATCGTGCCGGTGAGCTCGACGGTGACCTGCGCGATCAGGACAGCGCGCCGGCCGAGGGCATCCATCGCGCGGCGGGCGCCGACGATCGCGGCCTTCGTCTGGAGCAGGTCCTGGGAGGTCTCGACCAGGATCGCGTCGACGCCGCCCTCCAGCATCGCCTCCGACTGCGTCTGGTAGCCGTCGCGCAGCATGGCGTAGGGGGCATGCCCGAGCGACGGGAGCTTGGTGCCCGGCCCGACCGAGCCGATCACCCAGCGCGGCCGGTCAGGGGTCGCCCAGGCGTCCGCTGCCTCCCGCGCGATCCGAGCGCCGGCCAGCGCCGTCTCGTGGATGCGCTCCGGGATGTCGTACTCGTTCAGGGCGGCCCAGTTGGAGCCGAAGGTGTTGGTCTCGACCGCGTCACAGCCGACCTCGAAGTAGGCGTCGTGCACGCTGCGGACGACGTCCGGGCGGGTTGTGTTGAGGACCTCGTTGCAGCCCTCCAGCCCCTGGAAGTCGTCGAGGTGCAGGTCGTGGGCCTGCAGCATCGTGCCCATCGCCCCGTCGGCCACCACGACGCGCTCACGGAGCGCGGTCAGCAGGTCAGGGCGCAGGGGTTCGTCAGACACAGGAGAAGTCTACGTGGGGGGTAGGTTGCCGAGCAGACGACGAGACGGAGGTCAGCGTGACGAGTGGCAGCTACGCGACGGTGCTGGTGGGGACGGACGGCTCGGAGTCGTCGTTCCGGGCGGTGGACAGGGCCGCGGTGGTGGCGCGGGACGCCGGCGCGACGTTGCTGCTGCTGACGGCCTACCGCCCGATGAACCCGCGCGAGCTGCAGGACGCCCGGGACGCGCTCGGTGACGAGTCCTACAAGGTCTCAGGCTCCGCGCCGGCCGAGGACGTGCTGCGCGACGCCGTCGACCGCGCCAAGGCGCTCGGCGTCACTTCCGTGGAGACCCTCGCGGTCGAGGGTGACCCGGTGGACGCGCTGATCTCGACCGTCACCGCGCGGGGGGTGGGACTGCTGGTCGTGGGCAACCGCGGGCTCAACAGCCTGGCCGGCCGGCTGCTCGGCTCGGTGCCGGCGAACATCACGCACAAGGCATCCTGCGACGTCCTCATCGTCCACACCACCGGCAAGGGCGCCAAGGCCTCGTGACCACGCTGCCGACCCGGCCGGAGGGCGTCGCGCCGCTGCGCCAGCCGGTCATGGTCGCGGCTTTCGAGGGCTGGAACGACGCCGGCGACGCCGCCACGAGCGCGGTGGAGCACCTCGCGGAGGTGTGGGAGGCCGTCGAGGTGGCTGCCGTCGACCCCGACGACTACTACGACTTCCAGGTCAACCGTCCGACGGTCGCCCTGGAGGACGGTGCCACCCGCCGGATCACCTGGCCGACGACCCGGTTCAGCGTCTGCCGGCTGCCGGCGTCCGAGCGCGACCTGGTCCTGGTACGCGGTGTCGAGCCGAACATGCGCTGGCGCGGCTTCTGCGAGGAGGTGATGGCGGTGGCGCACGCGCTGGGCGTGGCGCAGGTCGTGACCCTCGGCGCGCTGCTGGCCGACAGCCCGCACACCCGTCCCGTACCGGTGTCGGGGACGTCGTCCGACCCTGGCTTGTCGAGCCGGCTCGGCCTGGAGCACAGCCGGTACGAAGGACCCACCGGCATCGTTGGCGTGCTCCAGGACGCGTGCGAGCGCGCCGGCCTGCCGTCGGTCAGCTTCTGGGCGGCCGTCCCGCACTACGTCGCGCAGCCGCCCTGCCCGAAGGCGACCATCGCGCTGCTGCGCCGGGTGGAGGACCTGCTGGACGTGCCCATCCCGCTGACCGAGCTTCCTGAGGAGGCCCGGGCCTGGGAGCGCCAGGTCGACGAGCTCGCGGCCGAGGACTCCGACGTCGCGGAGTACATCGCCTCCCTCGAGGAGCGCGAACCCGAGGAGGATCTCCCGGAGGCCTCCGGCGAAGCCATCGCGAAGGAGTTCGAAAGGTTCTTGCGCCGCCAGGACCCGGACTCCTGAACCCTCATGTCAGCTCCGCCCCCTGCCGAAGGACCCTCGTGAACGATGTTCAGCCTGTCCCGTCGGGCTCCGCGGCAGACCGTCGCGAGGATGGCCCGGCCAAGGTCACCTGTCGCACCTGTCAGCACCCCAAGGACGCCCACGAGCACCACCGGCGGGGTACCGACTGCTCCCAGTCCGGCTGCGGCTGCACCCAGTGGAAGCGCCCGCGGTGGCGCCTGTTCGGCCACTGAGCTCAGCGCGCGACCCCGAACCAGTGCAGCGCCGCGCAGGTTTGTCGGGGGTTGAGCCCGGAGTACCTGAGCACGCACCCTCGTGCGGTGCTCGCGTGCAGAGATCCTGACGAGTGGCACCCTGCCCGCGGGAGTCGTAAGGGGTTCTGCACGCGTGAGCCCCCGGCGCCCCTCCCAGCGGTTGCCTTGGCTGCGGCACTGAGCTCAGAGCGCGACCCCGAGCAGCGCGTCGACGACGGCAGTGACCAGCCCCGGCGCGTCGGCATCGGACCCGTCCGCCGTGCACCAGGCGTCGACCGCCGCCAACGCCGCCGGGGTGTCGAGGTCGGCGTAGAGCGCCGCCCGGACAGCAGCCAGCAACGCCGCACCCGAGGGTCCCGACGAGCGGGCCACGCCCGCCCGCCAAGCCGCCAGCCGGGTCTCCCCGGACTCGAGGGCCGCGCCGGTCCACTCCCGGTCGCCCCGGTAGTGGGAGCTGAGCAGCGCCAGCCGCAAGGCGCCCGGGTCGGTGCCGGCCGCCACCAGCTTGGAGACGAAGACCAGGTTGCCGAGCGACTTGCTCATCTTCTCGCCGTCGAGCCCGATCATGCCGCTGTGCACGTACGCGCGTGCGAAGGGCCAGACCCCGGTCGCGGCCTCCGCCTCGGCGGCCGACAGCTCGTGGTGCGGGAAGGCCAGGTCCGAGCCGCCGCCCTGGACGTCGAGGGTGGACCCGAGCCGGTTGAGGGCGATCGCGGTGCACTCGATGTGCCAGCCGGGCCGGCCGACGCCCAGCGGTGACGGCCAGCCGGGCTCGCCGGGGCGCTGCTGCATCCACAGCAGGCAGTCCAGCGGATCCTTCTTGCCTGGCCGGTCGGGGTCACCGCCGCGTTCCGCGGACAGCGCGAGCATCGTGGCGAGGTCCAACCCGGCGACCGACCCGAAGTGCGCGGCCGCCCCGATGCTGAAGTAGAGGTCCCCGTCCACGCTGTAGGCGGCACCCAGCTCCTGCAGGCGCACGACGAGCGCGGCAACCTCATCCATCGCCTCGACAGCCCCGATGTAGGACGTCGGAGGCAGCACCCGGAGTGCGGCCATGTCGCCGCGGAACAGCTCGGTCTCTCGCAGCGCGACGTCCTCCCAGCGGACGCCGTCACGGGCCGCCCGCTCCAGGAGCGGGTCATCGATGTCGGTGACGTTCTGGACGTACAGCACCTCGTGGCCCTGGTCCTGCCAGACCCGGACGAGGGTGTCGAAGGTCAGGTAGGTCGCTGCGTGCCCCAGGTGCGTCGCGTCGTACGGGGTGATGCCGCAGACGTAGAGCCTCGCGGTGCCGCCCGTCGGCTCGACCGCCACCAGCCCCCCGGAAGCGGTGTCGTGAACCTGCAGGATGCCCGGCAACGCCGGTGCGGGGAGCTGAGGGACGACCGCTGAGGACCAGGACTGCATGGCCGCCAGACTAGTCGGGACGCGGTACCCGACCGGGTAGCGAGAGCGCGGAGACACTGCCCGACCGGGTAGCAACCGGGCCCTCTGCGGCCCCGATATCGTGACCATGAAGCGTTTGTTGACCCTCCTCCTGCTCGCCGGATCCCTCCTCGGGACCCCGGCTTCGGGAACCTCGCTGGCGGGTCTGTCGGCACCGGACGCGGTCTCCGCCGGGGTCACCGGACAGGCGCTGTCGACGGCCTACCGGTTCTCCGACGTGATCGCGGGCAAGCCGGTCCGCTGGAACCCGTGCGCCGCCATCCACTACCGCCTGAACGTGCACGGCGCGCCGGCAGGAGGGCTGGCGGCAGTCAGGTCCGCGATCGCCCGGATCGGTCAGGTCACCGGCACCCACTGGGTGCAGGACGGGACGACCTCGACCGTGCCCACCACGGCCGCGCTGCCCCGGAGCGCGCGGGAGCGGCCGCCGGTCGTCATCGGCTGGACCGACGCTGCCCACAGCGACCTGCTTCGGGGTCAGCCGCGCTCGGTGCTCGGGGTCACCCGTACCGCCTGGTTCGGGCACACCACCGCCACCGGCGCGGTCGTGGCGATCCGTGGCGCTGTCATCGCCCTGGACCGTACGGACAACCTGCCGGCGACCGGCGCGCTGTCCTGGCGGAGCGTCACCCTCCACGAGCTCGGCCACACCATGGGGCTGGACCACGCGGGCTCAGCCCAGCTGATGTACCCGGTCCTGGGCCGCACCCTCCGGGACCTGCAGGCCGGCGACCTCGCGGGCCTCCGCAGGCTCGGCCGTTCCCAGGGCTGCATCAACCTCTAGAACGGCGGCCAGGGGATCGCGGGCCAGTCCTGCGACGGCTCTGGGTGCTGTCCGGTGAGCAGCAGCTGGTCGACCCGGGCGATCGTGCGCTTCACCTCGCGGCGGGTCAGCAGCTCAGCCAGCTGGTCCCCCAGGGCACCTTCGAGCTCGGCCCGCAGGCACGACAGCACCTCGACGGCCTCGTCACTGAGCGGGTACCCGCGCCACTGCCACAGCAGCGTCCGGAGCTTGTCGTCGTGGGAGAAGCAGACCCCGTGGTCGACGCCGTACACGCGTCCGTCCGGCGTCGGGAGCAGGTGGCCGCCCTTGCGGTCGGCGTTGTTCACGACAGCGTCCAGCACCGCCATCCGGCGCAGGTCCGGGTGGTTGCTGCGGGCCAGCACCTGCAGGTCGACGGTCTCGTCGACGTCGATCCACAGCTGGCACATGCCCGGCCCGAAGGGTCCGTCGCGCAGGACGGTCGGGGGCACCAGGTCCCAGCCGGTCGCCTCGCTGACCAGAAAGGTGGCGTACTCGCGGCCGGCCAGCGTGCCGTCCGGGAAGTCCCAGAGCGGGCGCTCGCCGCGTACCGGCTTGTAGACGCAGGTGGCGGTCACGTCGGCGAGGGTCGTGGTGCAGTAGAGCGTCGCGTTGCTGGCATCCAGCAGCCGGCCCTCGACCGTCAGCTGGCCGTCGATGAGCAGCGCGCGCACCTCGGGGGTCAGCGGCGGTGGCCGTTCTGGCGGGGGCAGATGTGCCCCTCCGGATCCAGCGGCAGGTTGCACAGGGGGCACGGCGGCCGGCCGGCGGCGACCACGCGGAGCGCACGGGTGATGAACGCTCGGGCCATCTCGGCGGTCAGTCTCACCCGGAGGACGTCGGGGCCCTCCTCCGACTCGCTCAGCGGCTCGACAGCGGCCTGCTCGTCGTCGGTGGGCTGGGCGAGGGCCTCCACGACCAGGCGCTCGCCGTCGGTCTCCCACGCCAGACCCATCGTGCCGACGCGGAACTCCTCCTCAACGGGAGCGTCGAGCGGCGCGGTGTCCTCGAGCTCGCGCGGTGCGACGGCCGGCACGTCGGCGTCCGTCGTGCGGCGCACCGTGTCGAGCAGCTCCTCGAGCCGGTCGGCCAGCACCTGCACCTGCACCTTCTCCAGCGCCACGCTGACGGTCCGGCCGGCTGCCGAGGCCTGGAGGTAGAAGGTGCGGTCACCGGGCTGGCCCACAGTGCCCGCGACAAAGCGCTCGGGGGGGTCGAAGACGTACACCTGACGTGGCACGGGAGCAGCCTAGGCGTCCGGGCCGGCGCCGCCGCCGACCGCCGCGTCGGCGCTCTTTGCACCGCGCTTCTTCTTCGCCGGCGGCGGGATCAGGTCGGCGACGCCACCCCCGGTGTCGTTGACGCGCACCACGAACGGCCGTTGGTCGGTGTACCGGATGATCGTCACCGAGCAGGGGTCGATGACGATCCGTTGGAACTGGTCGAGGTGCAGGCCGAGGGCATCTGCGACGATCGCCTTGATCACGTCACCGTGCGAGCAGGCCAGCCAGGTGGCGTCCGGCCCGAGGGTGGCATTCCACTCGCGGATCGCCGCGACGGCCCGGTTCTGGGTCTCGCGGAGTGGTTCGCCCTCCGGTCCCGGGAAGACCGCGGCGCTGGGGTGGTTCTGCACGATCTTCCACAGCGGGTCCTTGGCGAGCTCCTTCAGCGGCCGGCCGGTCCAGTCGCCGTAGCGGCACTCCCCCAGCCGGTCGTCGACCTTGACGTCTCGGCCGTCCGCGATCGCCGCCGCGGTGTCCAGGCACCGGTCCAGTGGGCTGCTGATGATGGCGTCGAACGTGACCGGCTTGAGCCGTTCGGCCACCGCGACGGCCTGCTTCTGGCCGCGCTCGTCCAGGTGCAGCCCGGGCGTCCAGCCCGCGAGGACCGGGCCGGTCAGGTGCGTGAGGCCGTGTCGGACGAGCACCACCGTGGTCATGCCCGACCCTAACCCGGCTCAGCCGAGGATGTTCACTGCACGGGCCGCGACAAGCCCGACGGTGAGCAAGGACACCAGCGACTGCAGCCCCATCAGCAGCTTCGCGCGCGGGCTGAGCGGCATCGTGTCGGTCGGGCTGAAGGCGGTCGCGGCGGTCAGCGAGACGTAGAGGTAGTCCACGAACACCGGCTGCCAGTCGTGCCGGGCGGCGTCCTTGGCGTCGCCGTCCTGCGGGAACCACAGGTCGGGATGCTCCGGTGCCGGCCTCGCCCCGGCCCGGCCGAGAGGTCCGCCGCGGTCCAGCTCCCAGTACGCCAGCCCGAAGACGACCAGGTTGGTCAGCCAGACCCCGGAGGCAGCCGCCAGGAGCTCCCGGCCGTTGCCGCCGCCGCTGATCAGCCGGTCCACCAGCGTCACCAGCGCGTACCCGTTCGCGAACCCCAGCAGGGCGATGAACGCGATCGACACCAGCCGCAGGTCCTTGGACTCCTCCGTCAGCCGACTGGGGTCCGCCGCCAGCAGGCCGAGCAGCAGGAGCGCCTCCAGACCGGGTACGAGCAGCCGCGGGCCCGGCACGAGCTGGTCGCTGAGCAGGGTCTGCGCCGCCAGCGCCCCCGCGACGGCCAGAGCCGACGGGATCCGGGACTCGCCCCGCCTCACAGCCAGCCGCGGCGCTTGAAGAACAGGTAGAGCCCTCCCGAGATCCCGAACAGCAGCACGACGGACGAGACGAAGCCCCACTCCTTGCCGAACCCTGGGTAGGGCACGTTCTGGCCGTAGAAGCCGGTGATCGCCGTGGTGACCGCGAGGATGGCCGCCCAGGACGTGAGGTTGCGCATCACCTCGTTGAGCCGGTTGCCCTGCAGCGTGAGGTTCGTCTCCAAGATGGTGGACACCAGGTCGCGCAGGGACTCGGTCCACTCCCCCGCCCGGAGGACGTGGTCGTACACGTCCTGGAAGTAGGGCTGCATCTGCTCGTCGACGACGTCAAAATCCCTGCGCAGCAAGGAGTTGAGGACCTCGCGCATCGGGAGCACGACGCGGCGGAGCAAGACGAGGGACTTGCGCACCTCGAAGCTCCGGCGCTGCAGCTCGCGAGAGTGGGGCGCCTCGTCGAACAGCACGTCTTCGAGGGCGTCGAGGTGCTCGTCCAGCACCTGGACAGCCTCGAAGTGCCCGTCCACGACCAGGTCGAGCAGGCCGTGCACCAGGTAGCCGACACCGGAGCCGGCGAGCTTCTTGCCGGCGTCCCAGCGCTCGATCAGCGGCGCGACGTCCAGGTCCTCGCTCTTGCGGATGGTGATCAGGGCCGTCGGGGTGATGAAGGCGCCGATCTCGTGCACGTCGAGCTCGGCGTCCTCACTGAAACGGGCGACGTACGACGCCAGGAACAGGTGGTCGTCGTACGTGTCGATCTTGGCGCGCTGGTGCTCGTGCACGGCGTCCTCGACGGCGAGCGGGTGCAGCCCGAACTCCTCGACGAGGACCTCCAGATCCCCGGGCGTCGGTCGCAGCATGTCGAGCCACACCACCGTGCCCTCGACCTCGAGGTGTTCGCTGATCAGGGCGACGTCGAAGCCCTCCTCGACGAGCTCCCCGTTGCGGTAGGCACGGGTGTGGGCGAGGCAGGTGGTGCCGTTGCTGGCCTGGCACGTCAGACCCGTCATCCGACGGCGACCGCGACCACCACGGCTGCTCCGACGGCCAGCCGGTACGGGACGAACGCCGAGATCCGGTGGGTGGTGACGAACTTGAGCAGGAAGGCGATCGAGGCGTACCCGACGACGAAGGAGACGACGGTCGCGACGGCGGTGGCGGTCGCGCCCGTCGAGTTGTCGGTCGCGTCCTTGAGCCCGAGCGCCCCGGCACCGAGCAGCGCGGGGATGCCCAGCAGGAAGCTCAACCGGGTCGCCGCAACCCGGTTGAGGCCCCGCAGCAGGCCCGCGCTGATCGTCGCCCCGGAGCGGGAGACCCCTGGCACCAGGGCGATGCACTGGGCCAGCCCGATCAGGAAGGCGTCCTTCACCGTCAACGACTGCTCATCCCGGTCCTGCTTCGCGACCTTCTCGGCGAACACCAGCACCGCGCTGAACACGATCAGCCCGATCGCCACGCTGAGGAGGTGCTCGTCGATGCTCTTGATGCTGTCCTTCAGGGCGAGCCCGACGAAGGCGATCGGCAGCGAGCCGACCACCACCGCGAGCGCGAACCGGAAGTCGTGTCCGGCCCGCTTGGCGCTCGAGGTGAGGCCTCCGAGGAAACCGGTCGCCAAGCTCAGGATGTCCTTGAGGAAGAACAGCACCGCGGCCAGGATCGCGCCGGTCTGGATGACGGCGGTGAAGCCGATGAGTGAGTCCTTCTGCTGCTGGGTCTTCATCGGGAGCCCGAGCAGGTGCTCGGCGATCAGCAGGTGCCCGGTGCTCGAGACCGGCAGGAACTCCGTCAGCCCCTCGACAACCCCCAGCACGATGGCCTGTCCGACGTTCACGCTTGCCCCTTGCTCGATCGAAGCCGGACAGCCACAAGCGCGGCCACCCCTGCACGGTAGAGGGCAGCCGCTGTGACCAACCTGTACGACGCGCGCTCGAGGGCTTTCGCCGCGCCGTACGAGGCCAGGCCGGCGACCAGCGCAGGACCGACCTCGGGGGCCTTGCGGGCGCGGGCCATGGTCAGCAGCCCGGCGCCGGCGGTGACGGGCAGCGACATCAGCAGCGAGAAGCGGACGGCCTCCTGACGCGGTGCCCGCAGGCTCCGGAGCGCCGTGATCGAGGCTCCAGACCGGGAGACGCCGGGGGCAAGTGCCAGCACCTGGGCGAACGACGCTGCGGTCGTGTGCCGGCCTGCCAGGGGACGGTCCTCGGGTCGTCGGTCGGCCAGCCACATCAGGGCGCCGGCGCCGGCGAGCAGGGCGGCGGTCGGGCCAGGTCGGCCGAGCTTCGCCTCGATCGCGTCCTGAGCGGCCAGACCGGCGATCCCAGCCGGCACGGTGGTGAGGAGGAGCCGGCCCGCTGCTGCCCGATCGAGGGCCACCAGGTCCCTCCGCAGCGCCAGCGCGATCCCGACGCTCGATCCGGCGTGCAGCCCGGCCGCGAAGGTCGTCCGGTCCGGCTCCGGTGGCCAGCCGAGCAGCCACGGCAGCAGCGAGAGCTGCGCCGAGGAGGACACCGGCACGACCTCGGCGACGCCCTGCACGAGGCCGAGCAGGGCGTGCCTCAGCTGCCGACGCCCGAGAGCTCCAGGGCCTCGAGGGCCGTGCGCAGCGCCGCCTTGCCGACCTCGAGGTCCCCGCTCGCGGGGCTGATGGTGAGGGTCGTCACCCCGCTGGCGGCGAGTGCCTGCATCTTCTCGGCGATCCGCTCCTTGGACCCCAGCAGCGCGGTGCTGTCCAGGAACTCGAACGGCACGGCGGCGGCGGCCTCGTCGTACTTGCGGTCCAGGTAGAGGTCCTGGACCTCCTTGGCGGCCTCGTCATAGCCCATCCGAACGGCAAGCTGGTTGTAGAAGTTCTTGTCCCGCGAACCCATCCCGCCGACGTAGAGGGCGGCGTACCAGCGGATCGGGTCGGCGCAGGCTCGGGCGTCGTCACCGACCACGATCGGCATGGACGGGACGACGTCGAAGCCCTCCAAGGTCTTGCCGACCTTGGCGCGACCGGCCTCGATGTGGGCGAGCGACTCCTTGGCGTACTCGGGGCTGTAGAAGATCGCAAGCCAGCCGTCGAACAGCTCGCCGGTCAGCTCGAGGTTCTTCGGGCCGACCGACGCGAGGTAGGTCGGGATGTGCTCACGCACCGGGTGGACGGTGAGCTGCAGGGCCTTGCCCGGGCCGTCCGGGAGCGGCAGCACGTAGTGCTGACCGTCGTAGCGGACCTTCTGACGGGACAGCGCCAGGTTGACGATCTCGATGTACTCGCGGGTGCGCTGCAGCGGCTTGTCGAAGCGCACGCCGTGCCAGCCCTCACTGACCTGCGGGCCGCTGACGCCGATGCCGAGGCGGAACCGGCCGCCGGACAGCGAGTCCAAGGTGGCGGCGGTCATCGCGCAGTTCGCGGGGGTCCGGCCGGGGATCTGGAAGATGGCCGAGCCGATGTCGATCTGCGTGGTCTGGGCGGCAACCCAGGACAGGATCGTCGGCGCGTCGGAGCCGTACGCCTCCGCCACCCAGGCCACGTCGAAGCCGAGGCGGTCCGCCTCCTTGGCCAGCTCGAGGTTGTTGGCATCGTTGCCCATGCCCCAGTAGCCCATGTTGAGTCCCAGTTTCATGGGTCGGACGGTAGCGTCCGCGCCGTGAAGCAGCGTCATCTGGGCCGTAGTGGCCTCATCGTCTCCCGTCTCGGCCTCGGCACCATGACCTGGGGCGGTGACACCACCGAGGACGACGCGGCTGCCCAGCTGCTGTCGTACCGGGATGCCGGCGGCACGTTCCTGGACACCGCGAACACCTATGTGAGCGGCGAGAGCGAGCGGGTCGTCGGCCGGCTCCTCGGCGACGTCGTGCCCCGCGAGGACGTCGTCCTCGCGTCCAAGGCCTACGGCGTGGTCGGCAAGGGGCCGATGGGGCGCGGCACCTCCCGCGGCCACCTGCTCACCGCTCTCGACCAGTCCCTGAAGCGGTTGCAGACCGACTGGATCGACCTGTGGCAGATCCACGCCTGGGACCCCGTCACCCCGTGGGAGGAGATGCTGGCCGCTCTCGACACGGCCGTCTCGTCAGGTCGCGTCCGGTATGCGGGAATCTCCAACTTCAGCGGCTGGCAGCAGGGCGCGTGTGCTGCCTGGCAGCGCGCCGTCCCCGGCCGGGCGCCGCTGGTGTCGAACCAGGTCGAGTACTCCTTGCTGCAGCGCGGCATCGAGCGCGAGGTCGTCCCGTCGGCCCTGGACCAGGGCATCGGACTGCTCCCCTGGTCGCCGCTCGGCCGCGGGGTCCTCACCGGCAAGTACCGCAGCGGCGTCCCCGGTGACAGCCGCGGCTCCTCCGAGCGCTTCAAGCCGTTCGTGGAGCCCTACTTCGACGAGCGCTCCCGCTCCATCGTGG
This sequence comes from Mycobacteriales bacterium, assembly GCA_046590985.1. Taxonomy (GTDB): domain Bacteria; phylum Actinomycetota; class Actinomycetes; order Mycobacteriales; family SCTD01; genus RYN-111. The sequence goes on along the minus strand of JBKJVH010000239.1, from coordinate 12,653 downwards.
ATGCGGTGCTCACGGCCGCCGACGGCCTCGGTGTCTCCCCGGTGGCGGTGGCCCTCGCCTGGGTACGGGACCGGCCAGGCGTCGTGGCGCCGATCGTGGGGGCCCGCACGAACGCCCAGCTGCAGGCCTCCCTGGCCGCGGAGTCGGTGACGCTCCCCGACGTGGTGCGGGCAGCCTTGGACGACGTGTCGGCGCCGCCGATCGGGTACCCGGAGCTGATGCCGCGCTGGACCTCCGACGACCTGGAGACGTAAGCGCCAGGTCGTGTGGACGGCTGCCGACGGCTCAGCTGGCGGCCGGGTTGAACGCAGTCCCGACGGCCCGGAGGGCCTCCTCGGCGCCCACGCCGATCTTCCGCGCCAGGTCGGCGTACTGCTGCGCCGCAGCGACCAGTCGTTCCTTCGCCTCATCGCCACCGGCCGTCACCACCGTCCCGCCCCGGCCGCGGGTCTCCACGAGCCCAGCCGCTTCGAGCTCCCGGTCGGCCCGAGCCACCGTGTTGACGGCCAGCCCCAGGTCGTCGGCGAGGCGCCGAACCGTGGGGAGCCTGACTCCGGCGGCCGCCCACAGCACGACGAGGTAGCCGAGCAGGAACACCGACTCCGCCACGGGGTCGCTGGATGCGCAGCCGACACGCCGGCGAGTGGCCTGCGCATCCAGCAATGGTGCCGGGGCCTCGGCGGCCACTGCTGGGTTGGCAGCGAAACGCCGAGCGTGGCGGCTGCCCTTCCAGCACTGGGCACGACAGGTGGGGCGAGCAGTCGTCCCCGATGGCGCGCGCCGCGTTGCCTTGGGGCAGGACCCCCGCGGCCGGGGTGATCGACAGCGCGTAGGTGCCGCTCGGTGCTCCCGACGTCCGCCGATAGCCGCGACCAGGCTGCCTCTCCGTGGCCGTCGGTGCCAGCGCGCGCCAGCCGGAGGGCTAGCGCGTTGAGGCTCGGGCTGCGCCCCGGTTCCAAGGCCCTCGAGTGGGGCGTACCCCGACCTGAACGCAACGGACGGCACGGCCGGCGAACTCGCCCTCGTCCCGGGCGAACTCCCGCTCCGACACGGTCGCGAGGTTGTAGGCCGCCACGATCGCCCTCACCTGACCGGCAAAGGCCTGGTCCTTGAGCTGCTGGAACCGGCCGATCGCATCGAGCTCCTCCCGCGGCGTGACCGTGAACAGCAGGCTGTCGGCCTTGGCGTAGGCCGAGTCGACCCACGCCGCGAGCTTGGCCGCCGAGTAGGCAGTCGGGACCGGACGATCGGTCCGCGTCGCCTCGGTTCCTAACCTCAAATATACAGCGGACAATCGAAAGCTCAAGCGATTCACGGTCGCGATCGCCTATGGCGTATGAATTCTCCGTCATGGATGGGGAGGCTGAGGCACTGGTCGTTCGAACTGCCCCTCAGTGAAAATGCCGGCCCCCGGCAGTACGAAATGCCCTCGGTTGGCATTAGGGTCGCCAGCGTGGCCGAGTACGAGTACCGCGCGCTGACGCTGCCGCGCGGAGTCACCAGCCGCCACGCCAACGAGATCCTGGGCATCCACGCCGAGTACGGCGACTGGGAGCTCGCCCACCATGCGGTGTGGCCGGACGGCCGCCGTAAGGTGACCGTCCGGCGCCGGCTTCGCCCGGACCCGCTCCCCCCACTCCCGTCGTAGGAGACCCGCATGACCCAGTCCCCCGCCGAGGAGTACCGCGACCTCGCCGGCCGGTTCAGCCAGCTCGTCGAGGGCGTGTCCGACTGGGACGTACCCGCACCGGTCAAGGAGTGGACGGCCCGAGACGTCGTCGGGCACCTCGTCACCTGGTTCCCTGGCTTCCTCGAAGGCGGTACCGGGATCACTCTGCCGCAGGGACCGTCCGTCGACGAGGACCCGGTCCAAGCCTGGCGGACCATGTCCCAAGCCGTCCAGGTCGTCCTCGACGACCCCACCTCGAGCGACAGGGCGCTGGTCAACCCGCATATCGGCACGGTGCCGCTGCCGGACGCGATCTCGCGGTTCTTCACTGCTGACGTCTTCCTGCACACCTGGGACCTCGCCCGCGCCACCGGTCAGGACGAGAGCCTGGACCCCGAGCGCTGCGCCCGGATGCTCGAGGGGATGCGGCCGATGGACGAGATCCTGCGCGCCAGCGGCCAGTACGGGCCGAAGGTCGCGGTCCCGGACGACGCCGACGTGCAGACGAAGCTGCTCGGCTTCATCGGTCGGACCCCCTAGCGCGGGAACTCGTGCAGGTAGAAGTCGATCCCCTGGTCATCGACGGCCAGCACCTCGACCGCGTACGGCCGCTGCGCGATCTCCCTGGTCTCGGGCACGGACAGTCCGTCGAAATCCGCAGCGTCAGCGCTGCCCGGCTCCGATACCCAACGTCAGCTGGCGTCGAGGAACCGGTCCAGCACCCGCGTCCCGAAGGCCAGCGCGTCCAGCGGCACCCGCTCGTCGACGCCGTGGAACATCCCCGAGAAGTCCAGCCCAGCGGGCAGCTTCAGCGGCGAGAACCCGAAGCACCGCATCCCGAGCCGGCTGAAGCTCTTGGCATCCGTCCCCCCCGAGAGCGTGTACGGCACAGCCCGGGCGCCGGGGTCCTCGGCTCGCAGCGCAGCCGACATGGCTTCGACCAGCGCCCCCTCGAACTCGGTTTCCAGGGCGATGTCGTAGTGGACGTACTCGCGGGTGATGCCCTCACCGAGGGCGGCGTCGATCTCGGCCTCCCACTCCTTCTCGAAGCCGGGCAGGAACCGGCCGTCGATCATCGCGTGGGCCGTACCGGGGATGACGTTGTGCTTGTAGCCGGCATCGAGCATCGTCGGGTTCGCGGTGTTGCGCAGGGTCGCCCCGATGATGCGCGCCATCGGCCCGAGCTGGGCGACGGTGCCCTCGATGTCGTTCGGGTCGAGTTCCAGGCCGAAGGCCTCGCCGACCTCGTCGAGGAAGCGGCGCACGGTCTTGGTGACGTGGATCGGGAAGGGGTGCGCACCGACCCGGGCGACCGCCTCGCAGAGCCGGGTGACGGCGTTGTCATCGTTGACCATGCTGCCGTGCCCGGCGGTCCCGGCGGCGGTCAGCCGCATCCAGGCCATCCCCTTCTGGGCAGTCTCGATCAGGTAGAGCCGCAGGTCGTCGTTGACGCTCAGGCTGAAGCCGCCGACCTCGCTGATCGCCTCGGTGCAGCCTTCGAACAACTCGGGCTTGTTCTCCACCAACCACTGGGCCCCGAAGACACCGCCGGCCTCCTCGTCGGCGACGAAGGCCAACACCACGTCCCGCGGCGGCTTGCGGCCGGTGCGCAGCCGGTCCCGCACCACAGCCAGGGTCATGGCGTCCATGTCGAGCATGTCCACGGCGCCCCGACCCCACACGCAGCCGTCCGCGACCTCGGCTGCGAACGGGTCGTAGGTCCAGTCCTTGGGCTGCGCGGGCACCACGTCGAGGTGGCCGTGGATGAGCAGCGCCCCGCGGCTGCGATCCTCCCCCTCGATGCGCGTGACGACGCTGGTGCGGTTCCGCGCGGACTCGAAGACCTGCGGCTCCAGGCCGACCTCGGCGAGCTTGCCGGCGACGTACTCGGCGGCCTCGCGCTCCCCCTTGCCCTGTCCCGTGCCGTCGTTGACGCTCTCGAACCGGATGAGGTCGCGCAGGATCTCCACGGCCTCGTCCTGGGGGGTGGGCACAGGGTTCTCCTTGGGGGTCGTCGCAGGCTAACCATCCTCGGCCTGAGCCGGCATCCTGCTAGGGTTCATCGCTGTCGCACGCGGTTGTGGCGGAATGGCAGACGCGCAACGTTGAGGTCGTTGTTTCCGAAAGGAAGTGGGGGTTCAACTCCCCCCAACCGCACCATGCAACACCTGCTGAAGCCCCCCGAGAAGCCGGGGGGCTTCAGTCGTTCTCGCCATCCCTGACGCGGTTCAGCGAGGCCGTGATGCCCTCCAGGGTCGCGCCGTCGCGCGGGGCGATGAACAGCCCCTCGGCCTCCACCAGCAGCACGCCGTCGAGCTCCGCGACACCCTTGATCCAGCGTTTGCGCCCCTCGACCCGGTCGACCCAGGCCCGCAGGTCGATGGTGCGGCGCAGCGGTGTCGGCCGCCGGTAGGTCACCGTCAGCCAGCCGGTGAAGCCGGCCGAGAGCTGGGCGCGCCCGAGGAGCTCGTCGAAGACGCCCGCGACGCAGCCGCCGTGTGCGTGGCCCGGTGGTCCCTCGTACGCGGCGTCGAAGCAGACCCGGCCACGCGTCTCGGAGGTCTCGGGAACGACCCACAGCTCCATCGGCGGCGCGAGCACGTTGCTGGTGCCCGACCAGGGGCTGTGAAGCACGTGGTCGTGCGGCTTGAGCCCGGCCTCGCTCACCTCGACGCTGCCCACCCGCGCCGGCAGCGTGTCGAGCAGGTCGGCGAAGCCGCGGGCCCGCTCGGCGGCGTTCTGAAGGTCTTCCAGACCGGGACGCACCAGGACGAGCCGGTTGATCACGCGGCGGATCTCGGTGGCCAGGGCCAGCTCGGCGGCGACGAGCTCAGGGTCAGGATCGGTCATGAGCGGAGGCTATCGGCCGGTCCCCTCGACAGCAGAAGAGGAAGAACCTACGGTCCGAGAGTAGGAGGCAACCGTGACGTCAGCAGCGTTCGTCGCCGAGGCCTTCCAGCGGCGTCGCGACCCCGTCACCCACCTGGGCGAGCAGGCCGAGGCTCTTGCGCTGGCCTGCCGCGACATGGCCGACCGGTTCACTCGCGGCGGTCGGCTGCTCGTGTTCGGCAACGGCAGCGGCAGCACCGACGCGCAGCACATCGCCGTCGAGTTCGTGCACCCCGTGATCGTGGGCAAGCGCGCGCTGCCCGCGCTGTCGCTCGTGAGCGACGCCGCGACCCTGATGGGCGTCGCGTCGCGCAGCGGGTTCGAGGACGTGTTTGCCCACCAGGTTCGCGTCCTCGGCCGCCCGGACGACCTCGTCCTCGCTCTGTCCGTCGACGGTCGGTGCGGGAACGTCCGCGCCGGCCTCGCGGCCGCACGTCGCGCGGGTCTGCTGACCGTTGCCCTGGTGGGCGGCGACGGCGGCGACCTCGGCGCCGACCACACGATCGTCGTGCCGTCCACCGACCCGCTGGTCGTGAAGGAGGGGCACGTCACCGCCTACCACCTGCTGTGGGAACTGGTGCACGTCTTCTTCGACTCCCCCGACGCCCCGGCCGAGAACACCGGCGTCGAGAGCCTCTACCCCTTCCTGTACGGCGGTGGCACCGCAGCCGTGCCGGTGCTCCAGGCAGCCGCGGAGTCGGTACGGCAGAAGGTCGTCGAGATCGTGGAGCTCCGCCAACGGGTGGGCCAGGAGGAGGCCGAAGCCCTGGCCGCCTGCGGGGTGACACTGGCCGGCGCGTTTGCCGAAGGAGCGACCCTGCTGGCCTTTGGGAACGGCGGCAGCAGTACCGACGCGCAGGACGCCGTACACACCTTCCTGGATCCGGTGCCGCCTGCCCGACCGCTACCCGCGCTGGGCCTGACCAACGACGTGGCGGTGCTGACTGCGCTGTCCAACGACGTCAGCTTCGACGTCGTGTTCTCCAGGCAGGTCAGGGCTTTCGGCCGCCCAGGGGACATCGCGCTGGCACTGTCCACCAGCGGCGGGTCGGCCAACGTGCTGGCGGCCCTGGAGGACGCGGCGAGGATCGGGATGGTGACGGTGGGCGTAGCCGGCTATGGCGGGGGCCGGATGGCGGAGCTGGCCTCCCTGCAGCACCTGTTCGCCGTGCCGTCCTCCTCCGTGCACCGGGTCCAGGAGGTGCAGACGACGCTCTACCACGTGCTGTGGGAGGTGATCCAGCAGGCCCTTACGGCCGGATCTCGATGATGAGGTTGAACGGGGTCTGAGCCGCCAGGCGCACCCGGCTGAACCCGGCGTCGTGAGCCACCTTCGTGAGCCTCGCCAGCCCAGCCTGGGCCCCGAGGCACTCGTTGTCGCCCTGAGAGACCCCGTGCGAGGTGCAGATCGCGGTTGACACCCCGTAGAACAGCCGCCCTACCGGGTTCAGGTTGTCGGCCAGGTCATCCCCCGCGTAGGGCTCGACGAGCAGCCAGGTGCCGTCGGCGCAGATCACCTTGCGGAGCCGCCGCGCCGCCGCCACCGGATCGCCCATGTCGTGCAGGCAGTCGAAGGTCGTCACCAGGTCGTAGTCGCCGCCAGGAGTCTCGGCGGCCGCCGCCACGTCGAAGCTCGCGTTCGGGGCGGCGGACGCGCGCCGGGCCGCGTCGATGGACGCTGAGTGGTAGTCGTACCCGACGAACTGGGACGCCGGGAAGGCTTGCGCCATCAGCTCGGTCGAGGCACCGTGCCCGCAGCCCACATCAGCCACCCGCGCGCCGGCGGTGAGCTTCTCGACGACCCCCGTCAGCGCCGGCAGCCACTCCGGCACCAGGTGCGCGGCGTAGCCCGGCTTGAAGAACCGCTCGGTGCCGCGGAACAGGCAGGGGTCGTGCTCGGCCCACCCCACCCCCTTTCCGGTACGGAAGCCGTCGGCCACCTTGTCCAGCCCGAGGAACACCGCGCTGATCACCTCGGCCATCCCGCCCAGGAACACCGGGCTGTCCGGGTCGGCCAGCGCGAAGGCCGACGCGGGCGTCAACGCGAACCGGGTGCCGGCGACGGTCACGTACCCGGCCGCGGCCTGGTTGTGGAGCCACTCCCGTACCAGGCGGGGGTGGTTGGCGGTCCGGGCGGCGAGCTCCTCCGGGGTCTGCGCGCCGCCCTCGGCGAGCCCTGCGTAGAGCCCGCGCTGGTCTCCGATGAGGACCATCGCGACGGTGGCGGCGGCCCCGAAGTCGGTCACGGCCTGCCCCAGGAAGTCCTGCAGCTCAGTCTCGGTCGGTGTCATCTGCTCCTCCAAGCAGTCAAGGGACAGCGACTGCACCCGACCGGGCCTGCAGTCTGCTTGCAACGTCGGTCGGTCGCTGCAAAGGGACTGCAACCGGTCGTTGCCACCCTGAGGGCATGACTCCTGACCTCACAGACCCCGTCACCCGCTTCCTCGACGCCGTGACCGAAGGGCGCGGCATCCCGACTGACCTGTACGCCCCGAGCGCGGTCCTCGACGCCACGGTGCCGCTGTGGCGCCTCGAGGCCCACGGCCCCACCGCGATCGCCGGGCAGCTCTCCGGCTGGTACGCCGATCCCGGCCGGTTGAGCGAGGTGGTCCGCTCCCCGTTGCCCGGTGGCGAGGTGGTCCGTCTCACGCTCGCCTGGTCGGAGAACGGCAACCCGATGGCTTCCCACCAGGTGCACCTGCTCGACGTCGACGGCGGCGTCATCACCCGCCATGACGTGTGGTGCGGCGGCCGGTGGGAGGCTTCCTTGCAGGCCGACATCGAGGCCGGATTGCAAGCCGCCCGGGAGGAGTCGTGACCGTCGCGATGCAGGCTGTGCCGTCGACACTCGACCTCTCTCGGGCCACCCACCGGGAGGCCGCTGAGGCCACCGCCGAAGGGTTGTCCTCAGCGACGTTCGAGCGGCTTCGCCTCAACGGGGAAGCCCACGTCATCAAGCGCCTGTCGTACGAGACCGACTGGGTGATGCGGGCGGTGCAGGACACCGGTGTCCCTCGGGTCGTACGGATGCACACGAGCGGCTTGTTCGACCGGCTGCCGGCTGTGCTGGACACCACGCTGGTGGACGTCGCGTACGACCCGGAGTCGGGGCAGACCGAGCTCCTCATGCGCGACGTGACCGACGCCTTCCTGCGCGACAGCAACGCGCTGACCGGCCACCAGCACGCGGTGTTGCTCGACGCGATGGCCCAGCTGCATGCGACCACCTGGGGCTGGCCGGACGAGCTCGCTCTGATGCCCGCAGGTCGTCGATGGAGCAGCTTCGCGCCGGGGTTCGCCCGGGAAGAGGCGCGGCGCGGGCCGTTGACCGGTGTGCCCGGTGCGCTGCTCCCCATGTGGGATCGGCTGTCGGTGGTGGCTCCGGCGACACATCGCATCCTGTTGCAGCTGACCGAGGACCCGGCACCGCTGGTCGAGGCGCTGGCCGCGACCCCGCAGGCGCTGGTGCACGGGGACTTCAAGGGCGGCAACCTCGGGATCCATCGGGATGGCCGCGTGGTGCTCGTGGACTGGGCCTTTCCCGGCATCGACGCGCCCTGTGCCGACCTCGGCTGGTATCTCGCCGTGAACTGCGACCGGCTGCCTGAGAGCAAGGAGGACACCATCGAGCGCTACCGCAGATCCCTCGAGGCGCAGGGCATCTCGACCGCCGGCTGGTGGGACATCCAGCTGCCGCTGGCCCTGCTCGGCGCTGCTACGCAGATGGTCTGGAACAAGTGCGACCAGCCTGAGGAGCTGGCCTGGTGGGCCGCCCGCGTCGAGGAGTCAGTCGGGCTGCTGTGAGAAGCATGCGCGACGCCTACGACGGGGCGGCGGTCGCCTGGAGCGCCGGGCCGGATCGGGTCTTCGGGGCGCTCGCGGCCGCGCTGCTCGCGACCGGGCCGACGTGGGAAGGCCGCCGGGTGCTGGACATCGGTGCCGGTTCGGGGACCGCAACCCGGCTGCTGGTTGCTTCGGGAGCTCGGGTCGTCCCGCTCGACGCGTCGCGCGAGATGCTCCGCACCATCGCGGATCCGGTGACTCCCGTGGTGGGGGACGCGCTGGCCCTCCCCGTGCGGTCAGCCAGCTTCGATGCTGCCGTCCTGGGGTTCGTCCTCAACCACCTGCACCACCCCGACCGGGCGCTGCGTGAGGCTGCCCGCGTCGTCCGACCCGGCGGGTGGCTGCTGGCCAGCACCTGGGCGAGCTGCCACAGCCACCCCGTCCGGGAACTCGTCCAGCAGGGGCTGGCCGCGCGGGGGTGGCAAGCCCCCCGGTGGTACGTGGACCTGAAGGACACCACGACGCGGTTGACCGACACGACGGCCGGTTTGTTGGCGGCCGCGGAAGGGGCGGGCCTGGCGCACGCCGAGGTGCGACAGGAGTCCGTGACCGTCCACGCCTCCCCCTCCGACCTGGTCGGCTGGCGGTTGGGGCTGCCGCACACCGCGCCGTTCGTCGCCGCTCTCCACCCGGTCGAGCGACGTCGGCTGATGGAGGAGCTGACGACCGCGGTGGCCGAGCAGCCGCCGTTGGTATGCCGCCTGGTGCTGCTGCGGGCGCACCTCAGCTGAGTAGCGACTGGACGTGGGCTCTCACGCCGCTCTGCAGGGGCAGCGGGCTGCCGGCGACGAGCACGTCGCCCAGCTCCTCAGCCCGGCTCACCAGGGCCCGTTGCACACCGCCCCTTGCCTGGGCAGCGACCTCTGCGGTGAGCCACAGCCGTTCCATCCCCGCCACACCAGACAGCGCGTCGAGCACTCTCAGTGCTTCTTCGGGGGTCGGGGGCTTGCCCTCAGCCACCCGCACCTGGAGTGCGAGCACCCGACCGAAGGCGTCGTAACGGCCGGCATCCCGAGCCGCCGCCTCCTGCACGACGGCGAGCGCCCGGTTGCCGGCTTCCTGGACGTCGCCGGCCGCGAGGGCCGCGCGCCCCCGGAGCCAGCCCGCCCTGAGTCGCTGCCTCCACTGGAAGCCGTGCCGCCGATCGTCGCCGGCGTACTCCGCTGCCTGGTCCAGCAGCGACACGACCCCGTCCAGGTCGCCGGCACGCAGGCGCCCCTCTGCCAGGTCCAGCAGGGCGTGCGCCACCGGCTCGTCGACATCGACCCTCGCGGCGGCTTCGCGGGCCGTCTCGTTCCGCTCGTCGGCGAGCTCGAACAGGCCCAGGTTGCGGTACACGTGACCCCGACAGTTGTCCGCCCGCCCCGCATAGCGCGCGAGGCCGAGCCGCTCCACGACCTCGTCCATCGCGTCGAAGCAGGCCAGAGCCTGTGCGGGTCGGGCGAGCGCGGCCAGGGCCAGTCCGCGGGACATCTGGACCAGGGGTATCGCGAGCTGATCCAGCCCGCGGGAAGCCGCGTCGCGGTGCTCCGTGAGGGCAACTGTCTCGTCACTTCGCCCCTGGTGGTGTCGCAGCAGCGCGAGCCACCCTGTCGAGGTGTGGCCAGCCTGTGTGACGCCATCCCCAGCAGCCGCGAACCGGCGCTCGGCGCCGGGAACGTCGCCGGCCGCGTGTCGGACGTGGGCACCGATCGTCAGGGCCAGGGCGCGGGCGGTCTCGTCCTCGGCCTGTCCGGCGGCAGTGTCGGCGAGCTCGGTCGCGGTGGCCCAGTCGCGTTGGTAGTGCGCCGCCAGTGCACCGACCTGCTGCGCGGCTCCCCCGGCGCCGAGCTGGACCGCCGCGGCGGCAGCCACCGCGGCCGCCGGATAGCTCCCGAGCGCGAGCAGGGCACGGGCCCGCAGCAGGGTGCCCCCGACGTGGTCCGGCTGCGCCAGCAGCGCTGACTCCGCGAGCCTGAGCGACTCGTCGTGGGCATGCCGATTCGCTGCGATGGCTGCTGCCTCGGCCCACGCGTCGGCGGCGATCTGAGGGAGGCCGCCGGCCCTGGCGTGATCGGCCAGGACCAGTGGGTCGGCGCCCGGCCGTCCCGCCAAGGCGCGGGCTGTCTCGCGATGGAGCAGGGCGGCACGGGTGGGGCCCACAGCCGCCGCGAGCGCCTCGCGCACGAGACCGTGCCGGAAGGCGAAGCCACTCGTCTGCTCGACGAGGAGCCGGCGCCGGACGCCCACCTCGAGATCATCCAACAGTTCGACCGCGGGACGGCGCAGGACCTGGGCGAGGACATCCAGGTCGAGCTCCGGGCCGACGATGCTCGCCGCCATCAGCGTCGCACCGGCCCGTCCGGCGGAGGCCGCCGCGGCAGCGAACACCGCCCTGAGCGTGTCGGGCAACGCCTCGTCGCCGTGCTCGACCAACTCGCTCAGGAGCAGCGGGTGACCGCCGCTGCGCCGGTGGAGCGCGGCGGCCCGCTGGCTGCCCACCACCTCCGTGACGGCCGCGAGATCCAGCGGCCCCAGCTCGATCGTCACCCTCTCGGGCCAGGTCGGGCCGACCCCGGATCGCGCCGCAAGCACGGCGACGACCCGGGTCGCACGCGACTCCACCCCGGCAAGGAGCGCGAGCGTCGCCGCATCGGCAAGATGGGCGTCCTCGACGAGGAGCACGACCGCGCCTGACCCCGCCAGCCGTTCCAGCAGCCGGACCACGGCGGCCTGGAGCAGGACCTGCCCGGTGCCGCCGTCAGGAAGTCCTGGGCCGCGGCCCGGGGCGAGCTGCAGCCCGAGCAACGGACTCAGGAGCCCCGTGTCGTGGCCGAGCAGCACCGCCAACTCCGCCGGCGTCCGCAGCCGAAGCACCGCCGCCAACCCGTCCAGGACCGGCTGCAACGGCAGCACCCTTCCCAGCTCGTCGCAGGTCGCCCGGATCACCAGGTGCCGGGTGGCCTGTGCCGTCGCCAGGAGCAGCCGGCTCTTCCCGATGCCGGGCTCCCCCGTCAGCACAACCAGGGCCGAGCCGCCGTGCGCCGCGTGATCAATGGCCCGCATCACGCGTCCCAGCTCGCGCTGCCTCCCCGGCGGAGCGGACGCGGTGAGCGGCTCGATCGGTTCCTCCCCGGTGGCGTTCAGCAGCCGCTCATAGGCCGCCCTTGACTCCCGGGTGGGATCGACCCCCAGGTCGTCGGCCAGTCGCGTTCTCGTCGCGGCGTAGGTCGCCAGCCCGAGCGCCGGGCTACGGGCGGCCAGGCACGCGTTCAGGTGGAGCCGAAGGGCCACCTCGTCGTAGGGCGAGGCCTGGAGGGCAGCGCGCGCGACATCTGCCGCCAACCGCGGGTCTCCCACGGAGAGCTCTGCCTGGGCCAGGACAAGGCGCGCTGCCTGGGTCTCGCGGTCGACGGACTGCTGCTCGAGGCTGACCCACGCGGTGTCGCCGTGCTCCGGAAGCAGGGGACCCCTGACGAGCGCCAGCGCTGACCGTGCCGCTGCCGCAGCAGCGGCCCACTGGTCCTCCCCCGCCCTGCGCTGCGCCTCCCTGGACAGATCCGAGAGTGCCTCCAGATCGCTCCATGCCGTCACGACGGCATAGCCCGCGTCCTGGCGCGTGACGGCGCCGTCCGGCAGCACCGACCGGAGTCGGCTCACCAGCACCGACAGCTGATCTCGGGGGTTGGCCGGCTGCGCGTCACGCCAGAGGTCGTCGGCGAGCGCATCGGCGGACAGCGCGGCTCCGCGCGCGACGACCAGCCGGGCGAGCAGCCGCCGCTGCTTGCGTGACCCCAGGGCCGGCTGCTCGACGCCCTCGACGACGAGCCCACCGAGCACCCGGACGCGGAGGGCGGACATGGTGGACATCATCGTTCGCGGCGACGTTCACCGATAGCCCGGCACAAGGCCTGACAAGATCGTCCTTGCCCGACGGAGTCACCACATGGGCGGCGTTTCTTGACAATCACGCCCGGTTGGTAATAGGACAAGGGCGCGCCGCACAGACCGGCACCGCTGGCCGTCTACGGCGTGAGGAACCTCCAGACCGTGGGTTCCAGGCTGGGAGGCCGATGATGCTCTCCGCAGAAGCCGTCGCAGCAGAAGACACCCTGGTCCACGTTCTCTGGATCAACGCGGGTCTCTCCTGCGACGGGGATTCCGTCGCTCTCACGGGCGCCACCCAACCCAGCATCGAGGAAATAGCCCTCGGTGCTCTTCCAGGTCTGCCCAAGGTCGCGGTCCACTGGCCGCTGATCGACTTCGAGTGCGG
>JBKJVH010000141.1:0-6618 GCA_046590985.1 Mycobacteriales bacterium | reverse complement strand
CATCTGCTCGACGACGAGCTTGGAGTCCATCCGCACGTCCACCTCGTCGGCGCCCAGGTCCCGCGCGGCGTGCAGCCCGGCGATCAGCCCCTGGTATTCCGCGACGTTGTTGGTTGCCCGGCCGATGCCGGCGGCCCGCTCGGCCAGCACCTCGCCCGTGGCTGCGTCGAAGACGACCGCGCCGTACCCCGCGGGTCCAGGATTGCCCCGGGAGCCCCCGTCGGCTTCGACCCGGACCCGGGTCACAGCCCCGACTCGGCCGTCCGCACGATGATCCGCCGGCACTCGTGCCGCAGCACCTCATCGACGGGGGCAGCGCGGTACTCCGCCTTCTCGTTCTGCATGAGGTCCAGGCGGCAGGCGCTACAGGCACCGCGGGCGACCGCACCGACCCCGATGCCGCCCTCGGCCGCCCGGATCTTCTCGTACAGCGCCAGCAGGTCAGCGGGGATCTCGCCGGCGACGGTGTCCCGCTCGGTGCGGGACGCGGCCAGGTCGGTGTCGATCTGGACCCAGGCGGCGTCCCGGGCCTCGACCTGGGCCGCGCGCGCCTGCTCGTGGGAGGCCCGCTCGGCCAGCAGTGCGTCGAGCGTCGCCTGCGCCGTCTCCATGGTCTCCATCACCTCGAGCTCGGCGTCCTCGAGGTCGGACTGCCGGCGGGCGAGGGTGCCGACCTCGTGCTCGAGCTCCTGGAGCTGCTTGGGCGCTGTGATCGCTCCGGAAGCCAGGCGCTGCTCGTCGCGGGACTTGCGGAGCCGTACCTGCTCGATGTCGGCCTCGGCCTTGTCGAGCTCGCGCTGCAGGTCGCTCACCGTCGTCTCCGCCATCACGACGTCGTCGCGGCGGGCAGCGACGAGCCCGTCGAGCCGGCCGATCTCGGCCATCTCGGGCAGGTGGCTGCGCCGGTGGGCGAGCTGGTCCAGGCCGGTGTCGAGGGCCTGCAGGTCGAGCAGTCGGAGCTGGACGAAGGGATCGGCCTTCACGCTTGCGGGCTCCTCGTGGCAGTGGTGGTGGCGGTGGTCCAGGGATCGGTGTTCAGCGTCGAGACGACAGCCTCGACCCCTACGACCCTAGTCAGCGCGGCAGCCGCTGCCGAGAGCCACGGCCACTCCGTTGCCCAGTGGGCCGCGTCAAGCAGCGCGAGGCCCGCCTCGGACGCCGGATGGTGCCGGAGATCAGCCGTGAGGTAGGCCTGCGCACCGGACGCCAGCGCCGACCCGAGGGCGGAGTCGCCGGCACCCCCGCACACCGCCAGCCGGGACACGACCAACCTCGGGTCGCCGGAGCCGCGGACCCCGCCGAGGGTCGGCGGCAGCACCTCAGCGGCCAGCCGCACGAGCTCGGCAAGCGGCAACGCACTGGGCAGCTCCCCGACCCGACCGAGCCCCACCCCGGAGGGCATGTCTGCGAGCGGGATCAGGTCATAGGCTGGGGTCTCGTACGGATGGGCCTGCAGGAGCGCGGAGATGACCGAACGCCTGCGCTCCCGCGGCAGCACCGTCTCCAGGCGGACCTCCTGGACCTCTTCGAACGTGCCGACGCGCCCCACGGCAGGCGTCGCCCCTTCCAGCGGGCGGAAGGTGCCCGTACCGGTCACCGACCAGGTGCACGAGTCATAACGGCCCAAGGCCCCTGCTCCCGCTGCGGTCACCGCGAGGCGCACGCGGTCTGCCGCCTCGGCCGGTACGAACACCACGAGCTTGTCGAGCTGGTCCGGCACCGGCTCCAGCGGCGTGGTGTCCCGCAGGTCGAAGAGCGCCGCCAGCGCGTCGTTGACGCCACCCTTGGCCCGGTCGGCGTTGGTGTGGGCGACGAACAACGCACAGCCGCCGCGGACCAGGTCATGCACGACGCGGCCCTTGGGGTGGTCGGCCGCCACCGAGGTGGTGCCCCGAAGGTAGAGCGGGTGGTGGGTCACGAGCAGGTCGAAGCCGCCGGCGAGGGCCTCGTCGACGACCGGCTGCACCGGGTCGACCGCCATCAGCACCCGCGACACGTGCGCGGCCGGGTCACCGACCACCAGCCCGACCGCGTCCCAGGACTCCGCCAGGGAGGGCGGGTAGAGCGCGTCGAGCGCAGCCGTCACAGCTGCCAGCGTGGTCACCTGCGCAGGTTAGAGCGCGGGCTGGACCGGCTCCTCCGAGGCAATGGCGGCGACCCCCAGGGCGACCTTGTCGAGCATGTCGTCCGGCGACATCTTGAAGGCCCCGGCGGCGATGTCGAGCAGCACAGCACCGAGCGCCACGATCGACATGGTGAGCGTCTCCGGATCGTCGTGGACGGCGTCCATGAGGGCCGCGTGCGCGCCGGGCTGCGCGCGGACGAACGCCTGCACCAGGGCAAGGTGCTGCGTGAAGGTCGCCGGGTCGGGCGCGAGCTCCGAGACAATGCTTTCCACGTCCCTGACCCTAAGTGACAAGACGGCTTTCCCGGTGGACATCGAAAGGTGTCGCGGAGGCCAGTACTCGGGCGAAACTCGACCTGCTGGCCCACCCTGAGTCACACTCTGCTCGTGACCAGGGGGCGGCGTCGCACGGGGCAGCTGCTCGCTGCCCTGGTCGTGGGCGCCGGCATCTTCGCGACCACCGGCTCGGCCGGGCCGCCACGGCAGACCGGGCCGGCGGTGCTCTTCTTCGGCGACAGCCTCATCGGGGGCACCGGGGCCCTGCCGCGCCGTCCCGTCGAGCCGCGCACTACCGCGGACCTGCTGGGGTGGCGCCCGGTCGTCGACGCCTTCGGCGGTACCGGCTACACCACCGGTGGGCGGCACGGCCGTCGCTACCTCGACCGGCTGCGCCGCGACCACTACCTGTCGGGTCGGTATGCCGTCGTCGTCGTCGAGGGCGGTACGAACGACGCCTGGTTCGGCTCGCTGGGAACGTTGCGGAGTGCCGCGGCCACGACGTTGACCTACGTCCGGTCCCGGCAGCCCCGAGCGCGGATCATCGTCGTGGGTGGCTACGCGCCGCCGGGGATCCCCCTCAGCCGCTATCGCGACATGGACGCCACGCTCGCAGCCGTCGCCGGCGACCTGGGACTGCAGTACGTGAGCCAGCTCTGGTTCAGCCAGAGCACCGACCCGGCTGTGCTGTCGAAGGACCGCTACCACCCGAGCGACCTGGGCTACGGGCTGCTGGGCCGCGCCCTCGCGGCGGAGATCAGGACCCGGTGAGTCAGGGCAGCGTGATGCCCCCGACCGGTACGGTCCCGAGCGGGTCGCCCGCGCCGTCCTCGACCGTGTAGGGCGCGCACATCAGCGGCGTCACGACCTTCAGCCCGAGCCGGGCGACCAAGGCGATGTCGGCGCACTCCACATGGTCCCCGATGGTCGGCGACACGTTGAAGATGATGTTGTCGTTGACCGGCACCTCGGCCGCGATGACCGGCACGTAGGAGACCGGCGAGATCAGGTACCCCAGCTGGTCGTTCGCCAGGCCGAGCGTGATGACCTCCTGTGCTTGCGAACCCACGGCGTCCTGCACGCCCTGCCGGATGGCGGGGAAGCCCTCGCCTGGGGTTGCCGCGATCACGACGCTGCCGATCCGCAGTGCGCCGACGACGGTACGGATGGTCTCGGCGTTGACCCACGGCGGCTCGTGGCTACGCAGCAGCTGCGCCCCGATGGCCTTGCCCGCGACGAAGAGGCCGGTCACCGCAGGCCCGACGATCGGCTCGCGGATGTAGCCCTGGGAGGCGGCGACGGGGCCGTGCACCGGGGTGGCGCGTAGGAGCGCGTTGGCCACGTGGGCGCCGTAGTTGAGGACCAGGGCGGTCTTGCGGTCCTTCACGCCGTACCCAGGGTTGCTGGGCTTGGTGAAGGCACACGCGGTACGGCAGGGCTGCGTACCGCCCAGCGCACCGACCATGGCCAGCCCCACTCCGCCGTACCGCTTGGACAGCGCCTCGGACAGGAACTGCGGCCAGTCGCCGTGGATCCCGTCGCCACCGCCTGCGGTGGCGTGCGCGGCGAACACCATGTAGGTCAGCGGGTGCTTGCCGGACGGTGTCGTCGCCTGCAGGACCCGCACCATCCCGTCCTTCCCGGGCGTCGCGCACACGTCCGGACCGGGGTACGTGGGCTGCTTCGACTGGTTCACGGCCTCCGTGCACGCCTGGTTGTAGACCAGGTCGCCGGCGTCGGAATGGCCGGCTCTCAGCGAGGCGTAGACCCGGTTCGCATAGGCCGCCTCGATGGCGGCCACGACCTGGGACTTCACGAAGTCGAGGTAGCCGCGGCTCGGTCCGCCCCAGGCCCCGATGGTGTCCGGCGCGCTGTGGCTGTGGTCGGACGCGATCACGATGTGGCTGGCCGGCAGCCTTCTCACGTGCTTGGCCACGGTCGCGGCCATGTCGGACAAGCCGGTCTTGCCGTCCTCGTAGGCAGCGAACCAGCCCTGGGCTTCGATGTCGGCGATCGCCACGGCGTTGCGGCCGTCGTCGACGACCGTCGCCCGGACCTTGATCCGCTCACCCTTGGCCTTGTCGCGCCCACCTCGACCCACCACGGCATCCGGGACCACCGAACCGTCGCCGAGCCCGAAGCCTCCGAGGTTCACCGTTCCCGTCGGCGTGATGTCACGGGTCGCGGCGCCGACGAGGTACTCACGGGTGGTCGCCGTCACGGCCCTCGCCAGGTGCGCCCCCGCCACGCCCACCCGATAGCTGTGCGTCCCTGGCTCCGCCAGGCTGTCGTCGTACGTCGTGACGCCGGAGAGCTGAGCGATCCGCCGTCCATCGCGGAGCACCAGCACCCGACCTGCGGTCGCGGGCCAGCTGAGGTGGACAGCCGAGTCGGTCAACCGCACCTGAAGGCCTCGCACGTCGGTCTGGCTCGACGCCACCTGGTTGGTCGCCAAAGCGGTGGCGCTGACGGGCACACTCACGACCAGGACGCTGACGGCTGCGACAAGACGACGGTTCACGCTGGGCACCTCAGGGACTCGACTGTGTTGCCCTCTGGTTTCGCCGTCGGGCCCCGCAGACCTGCCGGCGTGACCCTTTCGACACCCGGAGCGATAGTGGTCGTGAGAAGATGACCACCTCATCGAGTGGGGAAGCGCTGTGGAACACCGACACGACGTGCGCCTGCGTGAGCGCGGGGGTCGGGTAGTCCGGTCGTGGACCGCGATCACGGCAGCGACGGCAACGGCCGGTGTCGGCCTCATGCTCGTCAACCTGCCGCCCAGCGCCGCTGAGGAGCAGGCCGCGGCTGCGGCAGCGGCCCAGGCCCGCGCCACGGCCCTCGCCGCACAGCAGACCCAGGCCGAGCGGGTGCGCGCCGCCGCGGTCGCGAAGGAGCAGGCGCTGCAGGCCCAGCTCAGGGCGGCAGCGACCGCCAAGGCCGCCGCCCAAGCGGCCGCCCGAGCCCGGTTGACCGTCAAGACCACGGCCGCCAGGGCCGCCGCCGACAGGGCGGCGGCCGAGGCGGCGGCGCAGGCCGCTGCCGACCAAGCCGCGGCACGTCGGGCAGCCGCCGCTCAGGCGACGGCCAGCTCGCAGGCCAACACCCCGACGAACAACACACCGCCTCCGGTCGCCACCTCCGGCGGAAGCTAGGTCGTGCACGACGCGGTGGTGCTCGCGGGCGGCTCGGCACGTCGGCTGCTCGGGGCGGACAAGGTCGCTGAGCTGGTGGCGGGGGTCTCGCTGCTGGATCGCGTCCTGCTCGCGTGCGCTTCCGCGTCCGCGACCATCGTCGTCGGGCCGGAGCGGTCAACCTGCCGACCGGTGCAGTGGACCCGAGAGGCCGAGGTCGGGACGGGTCCGGTCGCGGCCGTCGCCGCCGGGTTGGCCCTGGTCACCGCGCCGGTCGTGCTGCTGCTGGCCGGCGACCTGCCGCTCCTCACCCCCGAGGTGGTCGCCGCGCTGGTCGCCGCGGTCACCGACGACGGGGCGATGCTGGTGGACGGGGACGGCCGGGCGCAGTTCCTGTGCTCGGCCTGGCGCACCGACGCGCTGCGGAGCGCGGACCTGGGCGCGGACCGCATGGGCGCCCTGCTGCGGGGGCTACGCGCTCAGCCGGTGGTGTGCGACGGCGAGCCGTGGACCGACTGCGACACCCCGGAGGACCTCGCGCGGGTGCGCGAACGCGCCGTCAGGGCCGTACCAGGCGGACGATGAGCGACTTGCTCGTCGGGGTGCCGCTGACGTCCGCGGTGCTGTCGAGCGGCACCAGCACGTTGGTCTCGGGGAAGTACGCGGCCGCACAACCACGGGCCGTCGGGTAGGCCACCAGCCGGAACCCGGGCGCCCGGCGCTCACCGTCGTCCCAGGTGCTCACCAGGTCGACCACGTCACCGTCCCGGAAGCCCAGCGACAGCACGTCCTGCGGGTGCACGAACACCACCCGCCGACCGTTCTTGATGCCGCGGTAGTGGTCGTCCAGGCCATAGATCGTGGTGTTGTACTGGTCGTGCGACCGCACCGTCTGCAGGATCAGGTGCCCCTCCGGCACCGCCAGCACCTCGAGCGGGTTGACCGTGAAGTGCGCCTTGCCGTCTGGGGTGGTGAACGTGCGGCTGTCGCGCGGGGCGTTGGGAAGCACGAAGCCACCGTCCTGGTGGACCTTCGCCTCGTAGTCCGCACACCCTGGGACGACCCGGCCGATGCTCTGGCGGA
>JBKJVH010000205.1:0-67743 GCA_046590985.1 Mycobacteriales bacterium | reverse complement strand
AACCGCTCCGCCTGCATCCGCATCCCGATCACCGGTTCGAACCCCAAGGCCAAGCGCCTGGAGTTCCGCTGCCCCGACCCGTCGTCGAACCCGTACCTGGCGTTCTCCGCGATGCTGATGGCCGGCCTCGACGGGATCAAGAACAAGATCGAGCCGCCCGTCCCGGTCGACAAGGACCTGTACGAGCTGCCGCCGGACGAGCTCGCGAACGTCGCGCAGGTGCCCGGGTCCCTCGGCGAGGTGCTGGACGCCCTCGAGGCTGACCACGACTACCTGCTCGAGGGTGGCGTCTTCACCGAGGACCTCATCTCGACCTGGATCGAGTACAAGCGCACGGTCGAGATCGACGCGCTGCGCCTGCGTCCGCACCCGTACGAGTTCGCGCTTTACTACGACATCTAGGGCGCACGGCGCTGACCTTCGGGTTTGCGTCTTCAAGAGCGGCTCGTTGCGTCCCTGTTGCGTGAGAGATCGAGCGGCGGCCGTCCCCTTCGGGGGGCGGCCGCTGGCGTTCGGGGGCTACGGCACGGCTCTGCCTGCGAGTCCATGTCGGACCGATGCGACAAGATGATGAGGTCGACGAGCGAGCGAGAGGAGCCACCGTGACCAGATCCGTAGCGGGTGTGCCCGACCGCTTCAAGACGCCGCTCTACACCGTCACCGAAGCGGCGCGGTACCTGGACGTGCCGACGTCCACCCTCGCAACCTGGACCCACGGCTACCGCATGCACGCGCCAGGACGGCGCGAGGTGGTCGGAGAAGCGGTCCTTACGGCCCTTCCCCGATCGAGTGGCCGCGGTCCTGTGATCCCGTTCGTGGGGCTAGCGGAGGGCCTCGTGCTCACCGCGATACGGAGCACCGGCGTCCCCCTGCAGCGCATCCGACCGGCTCTGATTCGATTGGAACAGGAGCTCGGGCTCTCGCACGCCCTGGCCTCGAAGCGCCTCTACACCGACGGCGCCGAGGTGCTCTACGACTACGCAGAGCGCGGCGACGACCCGACCGCCGCGAAGGCCGCGCGCGACCTCGTCGTCGTCCGCAACAACCAGGGCGTCTTCAACGAGGTGGTGGAGGGCTACCTGCGACGGCTCGTGTTCGGTGACGACGGCTACGCGCGCCTCATCCACCTTCCGGCCTACGCGACGGCCGACGTCATCGTCGACCCGACGCGTGGTTTCGGTCAGCCGATCTTTGCCCGCGGTGGAGCCCGGATCGAGGACGCGCTCTCGCTGTTCCGGGCAGGCGAGCCTCTCGACGCAGTCGCCGAGGAGTACGGCATTCCGCCAGTGCAGCTCGAGGACGCTGTGCGGATCGCAACTCGCGTCGCGGCCTGACGTGCCATCGGGGCACCCGGAAGGGCTCCCCGAGCTGTTCCTCGACCGAAGCCTCGGTCGCGTGCAGGTCCCGACGCTGCTGCGAGCCGCCGGCCTTCGGGTACGCACACTCGCCGAGGAGTACGGCATCCCAGCCGACGAGGACGTCGTCGACACCGAGTGGCTGGCTCACGCTGGCAGGAATGGTTGGCCGGTTCTCATGAAGGACGAGCGCATTCGGTACCGACCTGCAGAGCGCGTGGCAGTCATCACGTTCGGAGTCCAGGCCTTCTGCCTCACCAACGGCAACTTGCGGGCGGCCGCCATGGCCGAGCAGTTCCTGGCCGCGATTGACCCCATCGCTGCGCGATGCCGAGAGCTTGGCCCGTTCCTGTACGCAGTCTCGGCGTCAGGGATCCGCCGCGTTGATCTGTGATCCTTCGGAGAAGGGTCGCCGTCAGGGTTCGCAATCAACGCGAGCCCTGTCTGGCAGGGTGACGTCCCATGGCACTCCGAAGCACGACCTTCAGCTACCCCGAAGTTGGTGCGACAGCCACCGAATTGCCTGACGGCTACCAACACCTCCACGCGGCCCGGGTTGTCGGGCATGGACGTGAATTGTTCGAGCTGTGCGCCGAGACCGTGATGACCTGGGGCGTTCAGCGCGGGTCGGGGCTGACCGTCGTACCGGGTTCTCGGGTTGAAGCCGGCAGCGTGAACAGCATCGGGCTGAGGCTCGGGCCGTTTCACACGTCGGCGCCTTGCCAGGTGGTCTATGTCGTGGAAGAGCCGGAGCGGGCTTCGCGTACGGCACGCTCTCGGGTCATCCGGAGTGCGGGGAGGAGAGCTTCATCGTGTCGATCGACGAGGACGGCATCGGCGAGTTCGTGGTGACAGCCTTCTCGCGGCCGGCACGGTGGTTCGCCCGGCTCGGCAGCCCGTTCACAGGGCTGATCCAGCGTCGCGTGACCTGGCGCTACCTCGAAGCGGTCCACCCCGGCCGGGACGAGACCTGAGGCCGCCACAAGCGGGAATCTCCACGAGTCCTTCACAAGTCCTGCGACTTGCCGCCACACCCGACCAATAGTGTCGCCAGCATGAGTCAGCGCCGGGTGCTCGTGGTCGACGACGACCCGACGATCGCTGACTCTGTTGCTGTTCGGCTGCGGGCTGAGGGCTTCGAGGTACAGATGGCGTCCGACGGTCCAGCCGCGGTCACCGCCTTCCGGAACGGTCGCCCAGATCTCGTCGTCTTGGACGTGATGCTGCCTGGCTTTGATGGGCTGGAGGTGTGCCGGCGCATCCAGGCCGATCGCCCGGTTCCAGTGCTGATGCTGACGGCCCGCGCCGAAGAGACCGACATGCTCGTGGGGTTGGGCGTCGGCGCTGACGACTACCTGACCAAGCCTTTCAGTCTGCGCGAGCTGGTCGCGCGGGTGCATGCGCTGCTGCGGCGCACCGACCGCGCCGCCGAGCTGAACGGTTCGGCTCCGACGGTAGTCATCCTTGGCGAGGTACAGCTGGACCTTGACGAGCGCCGGGTCCGACGTGGCAACGAAGAGGTACACCTGACGCGCACAGAATTCGACCTGCTGGCCTACCTCGCCGCCCGGCCCCGGGTCGCCGTCGGACGCGAGGCTCTGCTGGCAGAGCTATGGGGGTGGGGCGACGACGCCGGAAGCCGCACCGTCGACAGCCATATCAAGGCGCTGCGCCGAAAGCTCGGCAGCGATCTGATCCGTACGGTGCACGGCGTCGGATACGCCTTGGAGGTCCCACGATGAAGGGGCTGCTTGACCGGATGCCACGCCCGCTAGACCCGATGCGGTCCTTCAAGCTCAAGGTTGCGCTCCTGGTCGGCATGTCGCTCGTGGCAAGCAGCCTGGCGTTCTGGGCCGGCTCGAGCTGGCCGTTCCGCTACGCCCTGCTCACCGCGCTCGTCGTCGCCCTGCTCGTCACGCAGCTTCTCGCGCACGGGATGACGTCGCCACTGCGGGAGATGACAGCCGCCGCGCGAGCCATGGCCGGCGGTGACTACGACCGCCAAGTACGAGCGACCTCACGCGACGAGGTCGGCGAGCTCGCCGTCGCCTTCAACCTGATGGCCACGGATCTCGCAGCTGCCGACCGCTACCGACGGGAGCTGATCGCCAACGTCTCCCACGAGCTTCGCACCCCGATCGCCGCCCTGCAGGCGGTGCTCGAGAACGTCGTGGACGGGGTCACCCCACCCGACGAGGCGACGATGCGCACCGCGCTCAACCAGACCCAGCGGCTCGGCAACCTGGTCGCGGAGCTCCTTGACCTGTCCCGGCTGGATGGAGGTGCACTCCCCCTGTCCCGGGAGGTCTTTGCCGTGCAGCGCTTCCTCGTCGACGTCGTGGACCAGACGGGCCTCGACGACGTCCGTCTCGAGGTTTCACCACCAGAGCTGACCGCGGATGCCGACCCGGCCCGGCTGCACCAAGTCGTCGCGAATCTGCTCGACAACGCCGCACGCCACAGTCCCCGAGGCGGCGGCATCGTGGTGCACGCCCGCCAACTCGGACCCCAAGGGGGCCTCTTGCTCGAGGTCGCGGACCAGGGACCAGGGATCGCGGAGGCAAACCGCTCCCTGGTGTTCGAGCGATTTACGCGAGGCGGCTCCGACGACGGAGGAACCGGACTCGGACTCGCCATCGCACGCTGGGCCGTCGAGCTGCACGGCGGCAGCATCACCGTCCTCGGCGGGCCACCCGGCTGTCGCATCCAAGTAGCGCTTCCACCCGCCTAGTTCCAGTCACTCCACGCACGGCACCGCACGCGCGGCGCCGCGACTTTGCCTGCTCATCTTCAGGAGGAACCGTGTCTGCAGATCCCTTTGCGCCGCCCGTCGCTGCCCTGCGACCGTCTCGCCTCTGGCCGTCCGAACCGAACACCGCAGCAAGTCCTGCGGTCCTGGCCTCTGCACTGTCGGTCGGCGTCCTGGCCGCGCTGACCCTCAGCCCCCAGCTCGCGGGATCGGCGAACCTCCTTGCCGGGGTTGGCATCTTGGCCGTCGCACTCGGCGGCCGCACGAGCCGCATTACCCGTCCGCAGGTTGGGGCAGTCGCCCTTACGGTCGCCCTCCTCGGCGTAGCGGTCATGCGGAGCGCACCCTGGTTGCTCGTCCTTTGCCTGCTCGGCGCGTGCGTCGTTGGCACTCTCGCCCTGGTCGGTGGGCGAACCTGGACTGGCCTGGCCATCGGCGCGCTCGCAGGTGGCCTGGCAACGCCCCGGGCGATCAGGTGGGTCCAGCGAACCCTCGCCCAGATTCGGCTTCCTGGCCTCCGGTCCCGGCGGGTCTGGCTCGTCGTGGCCGTCACGGCCGCACTTGTGGCGCTCTTCGGTGCGCTGTTCGCCACCGCTGACCCTGCCTACGCTGCTCTCCTGGACCGTGCCGTGCCCGCCGTGAACGTCCCGAAGTTCGTGCAGCGGTTCCTCGTGCTCGGCGCGGTCACAACCGCCGCGATCCTCGCAGCCTTCCTGGCTCACGAGCCTCCCTGCACCGACGCCCTCGCACCACCGCCGGGGCGTCCCGTCCGACGGTGGGAATGGGCTGCACCGCTCGTCGTGCTGGACCTGCTCTTCCTCAGTTTCGTCCTTGTCCAGCTCACCGTCCTCTTCGGCGGGCGAGCGCACGTCCTGGCAACCGAGGGGCTTACCTACGCCGAGTACGCACGTCAGGGCTTCTGGCAGTTGCTTGTCGTCACCGTACTGACCCTGGTCGTCATTGCCATCGCGGTTCGGACGGCACCTCGTGCGACTCCGTCCGACCTTCTCATCGTGCGGCTGCTACTGGCCTTGCTCTGCGTGCTCGCGTTGGTGGTCGTGGTGTCGGCCATCCACCGCATGTCGCTCTACGAGCAGGAGTACGGGTTCACCCGACTGCGGATTTTCGTCGACGCGGTCGAACTCGCGCTCGGTGCCACCTTCATCTTGCTGTTGGCGGCTGGGGTTCGACTGACCAACACTTGGTTGCCCCGCGCTGTCGTCGCTCTGGCCGCGGGAGCGTTGCTTCTTCTGGCCACCGTCAATCCTGACGCCTACATTGCGAGCCACAACGTGACCCGCTACGAGGAGACCAGGCGCATCGACCTCGCGTACCTGTCGACCCTTTCAGCCGACGCCGTCCCGGCTCTCGACCGCCTTCCCGCCGACCTTCGGAGTTGCGCCCTCCAGCGGCTGGCGGCAGAGTTTCGCGACGGCAGCGACCCCTGGTTCGACTTCAACATCGCGCGGGGCCGCGCGCGACGGCTGTTAAGTTCCCACCCGATCACGGTGTGCCAAGCGGCTGAGGCGGGCCGAACGCCTGGCGGACTCCGGGACTCGATCCGGGACGTCCCGCGTGTAGCGACTCCGTCGCTCACTTCCGAAAATCGATGCTATTCTCAGAACCCACAAGGAGGACCCATGACAGCTGTCGCGCTCGAGACCACCCAAGCCGTTGAGCTCATGGAGCGAGTCGAGACGCTTGAGTCCGTTGCCCGCTCACTGCCTGAGCAAGACGAGCGCCGGCAACGGCTGCTCGCGCTCGTCGAGCGGGACCTGTCTTCTGCCGCACCGCTTCGACCCCGCGTCGCGGCGGAGCTCCTCGGCATGTCGGAGAAGACCATTCGCACGTGGGTCGAGGAGGGCGTGCTGCAGGCCGCGGAGACCTCGTCGCCCCGTTTGCTGCTCGAGGTCGCACGCGTCCACCTGGTGCTTCACCTCATCGAGGACCTCCGTGCGGCGGGAAGGACAAAGGGCTTGCTGGACGAGGTCTACCGCCGCCTGGTGGACGCGAGCCGGCTCGAGCGTGACGACCTCCGCGAGTCACTCGGGCAGATGCGTCGAGGCGAAGGCCGTGTGATCGCCACGGCTCGATCCAACGCAAGCTGAGGTGCCGTACGACGTCCGAGCGACGACGCTCGCCGAGCGGCAGATCGCCGCTCTTCGCGGCCCTCGCCGTAAGGCATTCGACTTAGAAGCGCAGTCCGCCGCACCGCTCGAACAGGTGCTCGCAGAGCTGCAACGGGTGAACGAGCGCCTCGACAGGTTGGAGCGCAGCTAGCGTTCACGTCCCATCACACAACGATGAGCGACCCCCAACGACAACAAGCAACGAGAGTCATCGCCGCGGGTCAGAGGGAGTAGCGGCCGGATTCACGCTCGCTGACTCCCTCGCGTGCTACTTGTCCGACATCTAGGGCGGGCTGCACCGCATCGGATGAAGAGGCTGGACCCCGATGGGGTCCACCCTTTTCGTTGTCGAGGCGCAGCCGGTCGGGTCGGCGTACATTCGGTCCTCGCGGGGTCGCACGTCCCACCAGCAGCCCCGACCGGGGAGGGCGCCGTGCGCGTTGCGCTGCTCGGCGTCATGCAGGTCGATGCCGGCTCGGGGCCGGTACGCACCGGCGGCGTGAAGCAACGCGGGGTGCTCGCACAGCTCTGCCGGGAGCCGAATCGGCCCGTGAGCGTGGATCGGCTCGCTGAAGGCATCTGGGGAGAGCAAGTCCCGCCGCGCTACCGGCAGAACCTGCAGGTGTACATGTCCACCTGGCGGCACGTCCTGGAGCCGGCGAGGGAACCCGGTCAGCCAAGCCGGATCGTCGGACACCGCGAGGCGTACGAGTTGATCGCCGGGCCGGAGGACATCGATATCGGCCGCTATCTGCGCGAGGCCGAAGCCGGGCGGGTTGCCCTGGACAAGGGCCGTCCCGAGGCCGCGGCGGCGGCGCTCGGCGAGGCCCTCGCGCAATGGCGAGGCCCGGCACTGAGTGACCTCGCCGATCAGCCCTTTGCCGCGGATTGGATCGTCGAGCTGGACCAGCACCACCTCGCGACACTGCAGCAGCGGCTCGATGCAGACCTGGCTCGAGGTCAGTCCGACCGGCTCGTCCCCGAGCTGACCGGGCTGGTCCGGATGCACCCCCACATCGAGCGCTTCTGGGCGCAGCTGGCTCTCGCCCTCTACCGCTGCGGTCGCCAGGCCGACGCGCTGACGCGCATCACCGAGGCGAAGCGTCGACTACTCGATGAGCTCGGCGTCGACCCCGGACCTGCGCTGGGAGAACTCGAACGTGCGGTGCTGGCGCAGGACCCGAGCCTGCTGGCCACCCCGCCGGTGTCGGCCGCGTCGTCGCAGCTGCCCGTGCCACTGACGCGACGCATCGGTCAGGAGCACCTCCTGGACGAGGTGGTGGCGGCGGTGACGGCCGGACAGCGACTGACGGTTCTTACTGGGCCTGGTGGTATCGGCAAGACGCGGCTCGCGCTCGAGGTAGCGAACCACGTCGCCGCCCGCCTTCCCGTCCGGTGGATCCCGCTGGCGGAGCTCGCTGACACTGACGACGCCGCTGCGCGCGTGCGCGCCGCACTCGACGACAAGTCGTTGCTCGTACTCGACAACCTCGAACAGCTGCCTGGCATCGGCGCGAGGCTGCGCACCTTGCTCGAGGGGAACGAAGGTCTCCAGCTCTTGGCGACCAGCCGCTCTCCGCTTCTCGTTCCCGGCGAAGTCACGGTGCCGGTGCCTCCGATGCACGACGACGACGTCGTGGCGTTGTTCACCGAGCGGGCTCGGTCCGCGGACGCGCTGCTCGACGTCTCATCGCACCGCGACAGCATCGTGCGACTGGGGCGAGCTCTGGACGGCCTGCCACTGGCGATTGAGCTGGCCGGTGCGCGCTCCCGCTCACACAACCCGCTCGAGCTCGTCGAGCAGCTCATCGACAGGAGCGACTCGACCGTCGACGTCGCCGTGTCCGAAGCCGGTCGACACTCGTCGCTGGCGGCAGCGGTGGAGTGGAGTGTGCGGCTGTTGAGCGAGCCCGACCGACAGCTCTTCGCCCAGCTCTCGATCTGTGAAGGTGCTTTCGACCGCGCCGTCGCCACTGCGCTCGGCGACGGCTCCGGTGGCGCATCGATCGACGCGTTGGTTCACGTCGCACTCCTGCGTCCGCTGGAAACCGAGGCCGGCCGCCGGTTCGACATGCTCACAACGGTGCGCGCCACCGCCCGCCGGCTGCGCCAGACCACTGCTGACAGCGACGGCACAGCGCTGGACGCGCTCGCCGCCCTGTGGCTTGAGCGCGAGCGCGAGCATGACCCGCTACGCCAGCCCGACGCCGCCAGGCTCGCCGCAGTGGCAGCCGACCTCCCTCTGACGAGGCAGGTGCTGGCCCGACTGGTCGACACGCATCGTCAGGACGAAGCCGCGACGATCCTTCTCACACAACGCCGAGCCTTCGCCGTACTCGGCCGCCAGGACGAGCTGTTGTCTCTCGCCATCGACCTGCTCGCTTCCGGTCTGCACGGCGAGGCCAAAGCGCGGCTGTCGATCATCGCAGGGGGCGCCGCGTACAACTGCGGTGATCCGCGCGCGCCGGCTCTCTTGGCCGCGGTAGCCGATCTGCCCGCGGGCGACGGCACGTACCGCGGCTATGCCGAGAGCTGGCTGTGCGTGCTGGCCGCCGATGAGGCGATCAGCGACCCCGCGCGACATGAGGAGGCCCGCCGCCATGGCGATGCGGCCATCGCTGCCGCAGACTCCCCTGCCATGCAGCTGATCGCACATAGCGCCGCGGCCTGGGCAGCGCAGACGCGCGGGGACTACGCGGCGGCGGTCAAGCACAGCACGCTCCAGGTGCGCCTCGCGCGCGACGACGCAGAGGCGGCACAGGCCCTCTGCGACCTCGCCCTCGCGCAGCTGTACGCCGGCGACGCGGCGGGCGCTCAGCTGTCCTCGCGCGAGGCGATCTCGGTCGCGGTACGCCTCGGGCCCTCGGTGCTCATGGCCGACGCGCAGCGCACCCTCGGCGAGGCCCTGCTACAAGCCGGCGACGCCAAGGTGGCGGCTCCCCTGCTCGCCGCCGCGCTCGCTGGATCCGGCGGCCGAAGCGACCAGCTGTGGGGCGTGGAGGTGGCGGCAGGCATCGCGCTCGCGGCGGGACTCACGGGGCGCCGCGAGGAGGCACTGCTGCTGCTCGGACAGGCCGACGCGGTCGCTCGGCGGACCAGCGAGGGAGCTGCCGCCCTACCGCCGTACCTCCGCGACATGGCGCACCGGCTCGGGGCCGACGACCTCCCCGTCCTTCCGGCACCATGCTCGGCTGACATGTTCGACCGAGCGCTCGCCTTAGCGGGTCACGTGACCTCGGCCGACCGCTGAAGCGGTTCTGAAGTGGCTGGGTTCAACCTGCGTTCTGTCGCAGCTGGCGACCCGAGCCGAGGAGCCCACCATGACGCAGACCGACGCACACGAAGACGCTTCGGGACGTTCCGCGCAGACCCGGCCGTGGCGCCGGCTGCTGGCCACCGCCGTCGCCACGGCAGCGATGTCGGCAGTGCTCGGAGGCGGGACCGCTGAGGCGTCGTACTCCACGACCACGCTGGACGCCGGCTGCCAACATCGCGCGGTGACGGCGTACGCCCCGAACCTGCGCACCCAGACCGGCTGGGCGGTCGTGTGGGCCCCGACGCTGTTCTACTACTCGACGTCGGGCTGGCAGCGCTACCTCCCCGGGCCGGCGATGGTGCAGAGCGACCAGAGCTGGGACATCGGGTCCTACACGTTCTCGAACCTGCCGGCCGGGTACTTCTACCGGGTCTACGACACCTTCCAGTGGTACTACAACGGCGCGCCTTATGGCAGCGCCTACGTCAACTACCCGGTGGCGCACTGGCTGGACGGCAGGGCCGGGACCAGCCTCAGTAACAACGAGACCTACTACTCGTCGGTGGGGCGCTACGGCTACTGCTACAGCGGCTGAGCCCCATCGACGTACGACGAGAGCGGGTCCCCGAGGGGGCCCGCTCTCGCTGTTCTCCGCGTCGCCAGAGGCGCCCTGCCCAGGTTGATCCGAACGTCCGAGGACGCGGCCGACGGCCCTCTATGCCCTGGCCGTCATGGTGCGCTCGCGAACAACGGGAGCGTTAGGACGCTGACGGACGCGAGGTCCCCTGGGCATCAGGCTCGCTCGCAGGCGGGGAACGAGTCCCCGACCACAAGCGGGAAGACTCGCCATGACCGCACAGGGCACGCCCGCCCAGCCCATCAACACGTCCGCCTCGACCGCGCCTCGGCACCGGCTCACTGCACGGGTGGCGACCCTGCTGCTCGTCGGGCTGCTCGGCCTGACCGCGCTGGCCGGGCCAGCGGCTGCCTACACCGACTACGCCTCAGGGCGCACCGGCTACGTGACCGTCCCGGTCATGCAGGCCAACAGCAACAACAACACCCTCACCTTCGCGCCGCGCACCGCTTATGAGGTCCCGGCATACGCCGGCTCGGCTCAGTACGTCTGCCTCACGCATCGGCTCTACCGCATCGAGCGCACCAGCAGCGGTCCACGCTGGGTGCTCGACAACGCTGTCACCCGCTGCGGCTGGATCGGCGCAGCAGCCAACTCGATCTACGACGCCGGCTACACCTTCTACCTGTACCCCGGCTTGGGCTACTCGACCAGCACGACGGTGACCTGGCAGCTCTCGAACGGCACCCTGCTCGGGACTCGCATCGCGGGCTACGAGCACACGGGTGACTACCGGTGCCTCACCAGCAACTGCGTCGTCGGCACGACGGGCTGGGGCGGCGGTGCATTCGTCCAGGTCGCCTAGACATCAGCCCACGAGAACAATCCGGTTGCGGCCATCACGCGGAGCCTCGGCGGTGGCTCGATCCCGAAGTGGGGGAAGAGCCTTCGGCCTGTTGTCCGTTTCCGAGCGGCGGCTCTGAGGAGAGTGCGGCCCGGCTCAACCGGGCGGGACCGCCTGGTCGTTGCGGTTCCACTCGATCCAGCCCACGCCGGTGCCGCGGTCGCTGGTGAACTCGGCGAGGGCACGGTGAAAGGGCCAGGTCCCGGCGGCCTCGTCGTGCAGCAGCGTTGGGCCGTGCGCGAGGGCGGTGGCCGTGACCACCAGCCCGGACGGCGCGAGCACCAGCCGAGAACTCACCGGCAGGCCGTTCGCCGCGAACACGTCCTCGCGGGCGACGTCGGTCACCGTTTCGAGGGAGCCGTCCTGCAGGTAGCCCGTGGTGTAGCGGAAGGTCGGGAAGCAGACGTCGGTGACGTGCAGCCGGGTGCCGTCGCCGAGCCGGGCGGCGGTCCAGCACCAGCCCGCCTGCTTCCAGTCGCGCACCCCCCACGAGTGATCGCGCTGGCCCTCGACGCCCCTCACGACGTGCCGGACGCCGTCGACCGTCACCTCGCCCGAGACCAGGCAGGGGATCTCGTACCTGGTTGTGACGTCGTAGCTGAACGGCAGCCCGTCCACGGTCCACGTGAGGTCGACAGCGATGTCGACGGGTGTGCCGATCCTGCCGGCCAGCAGGTCGACCGGGTCGGCGCTCTCGGCCCTGCCCGCCCCGTGGATGCGCCAGGTCCCATCGGTGCCGACCGGCTCGTGGTCGAACCGGTAGTCATCGGTGACGACGGCCAGCCCACCCAGTGGTAGCTGCTTGTCGTCGATCCGGACGGTCGCAGCGTCCTTGCCCACCAGGCAGAGCAGGTACCAGCAGGTCGTGCGGTTGGGGCTCAGGCCGATCCTGACGTACCCCCCGAAGGAGCCGTCCGCCTCGGCGAAGTCGAAGTACCACGACTCGTTCCAGAACGGCTCCGGCCCGGGCTCGTGCAGGCCCTCGTCGGCGATCACGGCAGCAGCTCCAGGGCGTCGAGGTGATCGACCTGTGCGCAGGCGCGCTCGACGCTGCACAGGAACATCCGGTCGCCACGCTCGGTGCGCTCCACCAGCATGGACGAGGCGATCGCCATGACGAGGGTGCCGAACGACAGCCGGCGGTAGTCCCGCCAGCAGGCCTCCCAGCCGTAGTCCGTGACTCCCCCGGCCACCAGCTCGTCGTGGTAGCGGCGGACCAGCCCATGCTCCAGGGTGGCGCGTTCCGCCGGGTCGGCCAGCGCGCAGGCCAGGAAGTACGAGGTGTCGACCATGGCAGGAGCCCACGTGGCGGTCTGCCAGTCGATGACGGTTACCGCCTCGGCGCCCTCGAACAGCAGGTTGTCCAGCCGGTAGTCGCCGGGCACCAGGGCCATCGGCCCGCTGCGGTCCGCGAGGTAGGCCTCGAGCCGGTCGATCAGCCGCGTGCAGATCTCGGCCTGCCTGGCGGTCAGCTGGTCGGCATACCGCTCGAGGAATCCCGGGAACAGCCCGCTGATCAGGGCCGCGGTGAAGGTCGTCGACTCGGGCGTCGTCCGGTTCAGCCAGCTCACCGCGGCGAGCTCGGGCCGCTGCCACCCCGATGCGTGCACGCGGGCCAGCTCGACCAGGGCCAGCTCGGCCTGGGCGGGCGTGCAGCCCAGCAACTGGTCCCCCTGCACCGCCGGAGCCATGTCCTGCAGCAGCAGGGTGAACCAGCCGGTCTCCACGTCCACCTCCCCGAACAGGCAGGCGGGTACGGAGGCTTCGACCAGCGCGAGAAGCTCGCGGTAGAACCGCACCTCGACCTCGAAGATCCGCAGTGCCTGGCCGGTCGCGCGGCTGGTCTCGTCGGCCGCGGCCACCTTGAGCACCACGGTCTCGGGCCCGCCGGCGTCCTCGGCGTAGGTCAGCCCGACCCGGAAGGAGTCGCCCATCTGCCCGAACCCGAGCGGAGCGACGGTGAAGGCGGTGACCGGGGCGCCGAGGACCTCGCCGAGCCAGTCGGTGCTGAGCGCCTCAGCGCTCTGGAGGATCGTCATGCTGTCCTTTGCGGGGAGACAGGAAGCCGGCAGGGATTGTATGCAGTTGCGCTGGACTCGTGCCTATAACGGGCATACCCTGCGCAACAGAGGACAATATTGCACACAATGACCGGGCATACGAGAAGGAACCGATGACCACCTCACCCCGTCCCTTTGAGCTCCGGGGGATCAACCACCTGGCGCTGGTCTGTCGCGACATGCAGCGCACCGTGGACTTCTACAGCGGCGTGCTCGGCATGCCTCTGGTGAAGACCATCGAGCTCCCGGTCGGGCTGGGCCAGCACTTCTTCTTCGACTGCGGCGGCGGCGACTGCCTCGCGTTCTTCTGGTTCCCCCAGGCTCCCGACGGCGTGCCCGGCATCTCGCACCCCGCTGGGCGCCCGGATCAGGGAGAGCTGACCAGCGCGGTCGCGTCGATGAACCACGTCGCCTTCGCTGTGCCGCCGGAGCTGATCGACTCCTACCGCGACCGACTGCGCGAGGCGGGCGTGGACTGCACGGAGGTCGCCAACCATGACGACAGCGAGTGGGGCATCACCGACACCGTGCACCCTGGTGTCTTCGTGCGCTCGATCTACTTCACCGACCCCGACGGCATCCTGCTGGAGTTCGCTGCCTGGACCCGCGTCTTCGGACCGGCGGATGTCTCCCACGAGCCGGCCCGCGCCGGTTCCGCCACGACCAGCTAGGTCCCGGCGGAGCCGTCGAACACCAAGGCAGCACCGGCCTCGCCGCCCAGCCCGACCAGGAGCGCGTCCCGGCCCTGCAGGACGTGCTCGGTCATGAGCCGGCCGGCCCGGTCCGGCTCCTGCGCGACGATCGCGTCACGGATGAGCCCGTGGAACAGTGCCGACCGCTCCAGGCGCGGGCGGTCGAACCGGCGCAGCGACTGGAAAACCAGCGGCACATCGACCGAGCCCGCCAGCACGCGCGTGAGCCGGTCGCTCCGGGCTGCCGCGAGGACGCCGTCGTGGAAGCGCCCGTTGGCGCGGGTCAGCTCACGGGTCCCCTGAGGATCCAACGTCCCGCCCGCCGTCACGGCGGCCGGAATGGCCTCGTCGAAGGCCAGGACGGCCGCGTCGAGCTCGATGATGTCGGAGGCCGTCCGCCGACGCGCGGCGCACTCTGCTGCGAGCGACTCCAGCCGGGTCCGGAGGGCGTACAGGTCCTCCACCTCCTGCGCGGTGACCGGCCGGACGATGGCACCGCGGTGCTTCTCCGACACCACCAGGCCCTCAGCCTCGAGCCGCAGCAGCGCCTCGCGCACCGGGGTCCGGGACAGCACCAGGTCGCCGGCCAGCCGCTGCTCGACCAGCCGCTGTCCCGGGGCGTAGCGGCCCTCGACGATGGCCTCACGGATCTGCTCGTACGCCCCCCCGTGACCGGTGGCAGGTGCAAGGCCGTCCGCGGCCGGCTGTGCGCACATGGGTCTTCCTCTACAGTCGCGGAGCCGGCTCGGGGTGCGGCCGGGCGAAGCGACCGACCCCCCGTACGGGCGCCTCGTCGGAATCGATCGCACGTTGCCGGAGCGCCGTGACGGCCGTCGCCAACACTAGGGCGGCCAGCAGCGTCCACGCCACACCACGCGGGAGAGGTCCCTCGGAGTGGCCGGCCGAGCCGGCGACGACGGGGTGCGCTGCGGCGGAGGGAGCCGCCGACGGGGCCGCGACGACCGGCGGCGCAGGGGCGACGGGCAGGGGTGCCGACAGGGGTGCCGACAGGGGTGTCGTCGGGGGCTGCACCGCGACATAGGTAGGCGGCTCCTGAGGCGAAGCGGTCGGTACGGTCTGGGCTGACGGGGGCGGCGGGGGCGGGTGGGACACGGCCACGGCAGTCGGCCCAGGCGGGGCAAACGGGGCGGAGAACGGCTGCGCGCCCTCGGCCGGCACCAGCCCGACGTCGAGGAACCCGTCCCGGAGGAAGCTCGGCCCGAAGGACCAGGTGACCGTCCCGTCGATGACCGTGCCCACGACCGAGGTGGTGCAGTCGACCGTGGGGGCGGCGGTCAGGTCCCCGCCCGCCACCGGAGTCCAGGGGGTCGTCGTCGGGCAAGCCCGCACCGCGACCGTCGGGGACGTCGCCGTCCCGGCCAGCGCGAGGGTCACCAGCACACTGTCGCCCGCGGCGGCCGGAACCCGGAGGGCGGACACAGCCGTCGGCCCGAGCAGTCCCTGGCCGACGTCGAGACCGCCGGCCGGGACGAGCGGGTTGGTCGGGCCGGGAAGGCCCGCCACCGAGGTCTGCCACCAGCCCTCGACAGCGACCGGCGCGGGCTGCGCCGCGGCCGCTGAGGCGGGGGGCAGCGCGAGGGCCAGCGCGACGGACACTCCGGCGGCCACTCCGGCGGCCCTCATGTCCGGGCCCCCGCGGCCTGGCGCCGACGGGCCGGCTTGCGGGTCACTGCACCGGACCGGTTGATCGCTGCGAGGTCCCCGCCGAGGTAGGCGTTGACGACCCGCGGGTCCCTCAGCACGTCGGAGGGGGTTCCCTGGGTGACGACCGCTCCCAGGTCGAGGGCCAGCAGCTCGTCGCACAGCGTGCTGAGCAGCGGCATGTCGTGCTCGATGACGAGCAGGGCGCAACCGGTCTCGGCCTGGATCCGGCGCAGCATCGGTCCAAGGGCTTCGGTCTCGCGCTGCGCGACCCCCGATGAGGGCTCGTCGAGCAGCAGGACGGTCGGGTCGTGGGCGATCGACATGGCCAGGTCGACGATCCGTCGGGTGCCGGTCGACAGCTCCGACACGAACGTGTTGCGGTAGGCCCCGAGGTTCACCATTTCGAGGAGATCGCCCACCGTGTAGGCGATGTCGTCCTCCATCCGAGCGACCGCCGGCAGGGCCAGCGCGGCAGCGAGGTGGTCGCGGTGCTCGAGGTGGCGCTCGAGGGCGAGAGCGATGTTCTCCGAGACCGTCATCCCCGGGAAGATCTTCGCGTCCTGGAACGAGCGGCCCAGGCCCGCCGCCGCCCGGCGCTGCGCCGACCAGCTGGTGACGTCGACGCCCTCGAGCAGCAGCTGCCCGGCATCCGGTGCCACGATCCCGGAGACGAGGTCGAAGATGGTCGTCTTGCCGGCGCCGTTCGGGCCGATGAGTCCGAGGATCTCGTTGCGGTGCAGGGTGAAGGACACGTCGTTGACCGCCCGGATCCCACCGAAGCTCCTGGCCAGGTGGCGCACCTCCAGCACCGGCTCGTCCGTACGCTGCCGCTCGACCGCGGCGGGCACGTCCCGGTCCCTCGTCGTGGCGGCCGGACGCGGCTGCTCGCTGGCTCCGGCCAGGAAGACCGACCTGAGGATGTCGCCGCGCTCCATCAGGTCCGCAGTCCGGCCGGAGAAGCGGACCTCCCCCTTCTCCAGGAAGTACGCCCGCTCGGCCAGGGTCAGCGCGACGTTGAGGCTCTGCTCGACGATGATGATGGTGCAGCCCAGCGCGTGGATCTCGCGCACCATCTCCAGCAGCTGGGCGACGATCGCCGGGGCGAGGCCCAGCGAGAGCTCGTCGATGACGAGCAGCGTCGGCCGCGCCACGAAGGCCATCGCCAGGGCGAGCTGCTGCTGCTCGCCGCCGGAGAGGTTCCCCCCGAGGCTGTCCCACCGCTCCTTGAGCCTGGGGAAGCGGTCCAGGACGTGCGCGACGCGTCCCGCGACCTCGCGCCGGTCGTCGCTGCTGAGCAACCAGGCACCGACGGTGAAGTGCTCGGCGACGGTCAGCGTCGGGAAAGTGGCTTTGCCGCCCGGGACGTGGACGACGCCCAGCTTGGCGATCGCGACGGCCTTGGCGCGCGAGATGTCCTGGCCATCGAGGGTGATCGAGCCGCCCATCGGGGACACCAGACCGGAGACGGCCTTGAGCAGCGTCGACTTGCCGGCGCCGTTGGTCCCCAGCAGCGCAACGATCTCGCCCCGCTCGACCTCGAGATCGATGCCGAACAGAATCTGCACCGACCCGTAGGCCACCTCGACGGCGCGGCACTCCAGCAGCACGGTCACAGGACGACTTCCTGGAGCTCCCGCGAGGTAGCGAGGTCGGGGTCGTTGGCAGCGACGGGTTCGAGCCGCTGCGAGAGCAGCGACGGAACGACAAGACCGCGCCGGGTGGCCACGGCCCGAAGGGCACGGTCCCGTAGTCCGAACAGCAACTGGCTCAGGCCGCCCGGGAAGACGTAGAGCACCAGCAGCAGTCCGGGGCCGGTCACGAGCAAGGAGGCGTGCGGGACGTACTTCTCGCCGAAGTACTTGACGCCGAAGACCAGGACCGCTCCGAGGACCGCCCCCGGCAGGGACGACAGCCCGCCGATCACGGCGGCGACGAAGATCTCGACGCTGGGCGCGAGGCCGTAGGTGTCTGCGTCGAACACCTTCTGCTGGTAGATCAGCAGAACGCCTGCTGCTGCAGCGATCGCGCCCGACAGGGCGAAGGCCACCAGGCGGGTACGGGTCACGTCGACGGCGTAGGCGGGTGCGGCCCGAGCGTTGTCCCGGACCGCAAGGAAGACCCTTCCGGACCGGCTCCGCCGGAAGCTCGCCGCCAGCAGCATCACGGCGGCGAGCAGGACGCAGCACAGTCCGTAGAAGGCGCGGTCGTCGGCGAGGTCGATCCGCTGCCACAGCACCGGCCGGCGCACCCGCGGGTCGGCCCCGGAGGGCAGGATCGCGTCGGCGACCGGGTAGCCCTTCTTCAGGAGCCAGTACTGCGCGGCCCCGGCGAACGACAGCGTGGTCACCGCCAGGTAGAGGCCCTGCACCCGCACCGCGGGCAGCCCGATGAGCAGCGCCACCAGCGCACCGGCCAGTGCGCCGACGAACAGCGCCACGAAGAAGTCGACGTCGTGATCGGCGGCGATCCCTCCGGAGACGGCCGCCCCGACGCCGACCAGAGCCATGTGGCCGAGGCTGATCTGGCCGGCCCAGCCGGTCAGCACCACCAGCGACACGGCCACCATGCCGAAGATGGGCAGCAGCGTGAGCGATCCGATGCCGCCCTCACCGACGACGAAAGGAGCGGCGACCGCCGCGCCGAGGACGCCGGCCGACAGCACGACGCGGGCCGCACGGACCTCGGGCAGGGACCGCAGCTCGGGAGGTACCGGCCGGAATTTGCCGGCGATGCCGAGGGAGGAGGTAGCCGCGTCGGCCGCGCGGGAGGAGGTCCCGCGCTGGAAGAGCAGGGCGGTCAGGATGACGAGCAGCATGATGGCGCTGGTGAGGTCGGGCGAACCGGTCCGGGCCACCGATGCCTGCTCCAAAACGCCGATGCCCATCCCGGCCAGCAGGGCCACGCCGACGTTCTCCATCCGGGCGACGACGGCGGCCGCTAACGCGTACAGCAGGACGGAGTAGCCCAGCGAACCGTCGTAGGGGATGCCGATGAGCGTCGCCCGGAGGAAGATGGTGACGCCCGCGAAGAGCCCGGCCACCGACCACGCGATGGTCCCGATCAGCTGCACCGGCACGCCGAGAAGGGCTGCACGGTCGGGGTTTTCGGCAGCTGCGCGCAGTCCCACGCCGACGCGCGTGCGGCGCAGACCGACCGACAGCCCCACGGTCAGCAGGGCGACCAGTGCCACCGCGAACACCTGCTGCCCTCGCAGGACGGTTCGGTCATGGAACGTCAGCGACAGCGAGTCGAACGGCGTGGACACCGTCGAGGACTGGTGGGCGCTGCTGCCGAGCCAGATGGGCACGTAGATCGCGAAGAACGCCAGGACCTGCACCAGACCCAGCGTGACCACGGTGAGGATGAGCCGGGGCGCCTTCGAGAAGCGTCGGATGACGAGCACGTCGGAGGCGCCACCGAGGACGGCCCCGCCGACGAGAGCCAGCAGCAGGGCGACGAAGAACGGCAGCCCGTGTCCGGAGGTGAGCAGAGCTGCGAGCACCCCGGGCACCGCGCCCAGGCCGGCTGCGGCAAAGTTGACGATGCGGTTGTTGCGGTAGATGAGCAGCAGACCGACGGCGGTGAGGCCGTACAGCGAGCCGTTGGCCAGGCCGGGGGCGATCAGCTCGACCGGTGGCGCGAGCGTCACCTGGAGCAGAGCGGCCAGTCCGACGACGTACAGGGGAAGTCGCGGGATCCGGCCCAGCAGCCCGCTCATCGGTTGGCCGGGAACGGGGGCGGACCGGTCGGGTAGTGGCCCAAGGTGAGCCGGCCGCCGACAGCGACGAACGTGCCCGGCTTGCCGTTGAACCGCGAGGTCCGGGTGGGGTCCCAGTAGACCCGCACCATGTCCTGGTTCCAGGCGTAGCTGCCCGGCGAGAAGCCACGCAGCGCGTGCCCGGTGCTGCCGCCCCCGCGTGCCGGGGTCGCGAACGCGCCCTGTTCCACGTGGGCCGGGGTCAGGGACGGTCCGGCGCCCTGCAGCAAGGTCGCCATCAGGCCGTAGTAGTCCCAGTCCAGCGAAACCCCCGGGAACGGCGCGGCGCCGGTGCGACCAGCGGCGTGCCACACGCGGGTCCCGACGTCGTGCCCGACCGGCTCGCGCGGCTCGGTGCTCGACAGGCCGACCGCCGTGCGGAACTCGCACCCGTTGCCGTTCGGGCAGGAGGTGCCCGTCATGAAGCTCTGGCCACTGTCGTCGTTGTCGATGTAGACGGTGCCGGCGATGACGTTCTCGGGGTAGTAGGAGTCCTGCTGCTCCTCCTGGTAGACGTAGGAGGCGCCGACCGGGTTGCACAGGCAGAGCACGGTTGTCGCCGAGGGCGACTGGCGCATCGCGGCGATGGCGGCCGACTTCTGCGCGGCGGCGGTCGAGATGTCGTTGCTGGCGTCGTAGGTGTGGGCGACAGCCGACCCGCAGCTGTGCAGGACCCGGTCGACCTCTTGCCGCATCAGGATGTTCTCAGGGTCGTTGGTGCCGATGATGCCGAGCACCCTCGCGGAGCCGTTGACGTTGCCGACCTTGCTGGGCGCCGGCGAGTACGCGGCCGGGCTCGAGCGCAGCTGGTTGCACCAGAGCTGACCGAAGGCGTCAGCCACCTTGGTGCCGCTCTCGTGCACGTCCCAGTGGTACGGGCGGCGCGCCTTGGAGAAGGAGTCCGTGAACATCAGGCCGCCGACGTTGAGCACGCCCATCGAGGAGAGCTCGTCGAAGGGAGCACTCGTGAGCGGGGTGATCCAGCGGAACATGAAGGGGTGCTTCGCCGCCACGATGGCGTGCATCTCGTTCCGCAGGCAGGCGGTGTCGGGGGGGAACACGCCACAGGTCCCCTGCACCGTCTCGATGGAGAGCTTGCGGCCGTACAGCTCGTAGTGGCTGTTGATGAAGTCCTGCGCGGCCGCGTCCCACTGGCGCTGTTGGGCGATCGACACGTAGAGCCCCTGCAGCTTCACGCTGGCGTCGACCGCGGCGTTGCCCTGCGGGTAGTAGTTGACGATCTTGATGGTCCTGCTGGTCACTCCGGAGTACGTCGCACCGGTCGTGTTGCGGCCGACGGTCGCCACGCACGGCGGCGCGAAGTAGTCGATCGCCGGGTCGAACTGTCGCCCGCCGACGCAGTGCTTCGTGTCGGCGACCGCCGCAGCAGCGGTGCCGGCGGCGGCGCTGGCTTGCGGGGCGCTGGTCCTGGCGGTCGCGCCCGAGGCTGCGGGAACCCCGGTTGCGCCGACGGCAGGGGCCGAGGACGCCGGGCCGCCGCCTGGGCCGGGGGTGCTGCTCGCGTAGGGGCTGACGAAGTCGGTGGAGCCGCTGCTCACCGTCGCTGTCGGCCCAGCCGTGGACGGCAGCAGGCCGATCAGCAGTAGCTGGACCGCAACCGCCACCCCGAGGGGTAGGTAGCGGCGCAGCACTGTGGAGGTCTGCCGGCGCGGGCTCACCCTCGCCCCACAGCAGCGAGGGCATCCGGCGCGGCGGCGGCCAGCCGGGTGCGCAGCCACTGGGCTGTCTCGGACAGCGCGGCCGGGTCGGGTCCGGGCAGGGAGCGCTGCACCAGGGCGGCTGCGAAGGTCTCGCTGGCGAGGTTGCCGCGGTCCGCGGACCCCGGCGCCGACGGGCAGCCACCCAGTCCGGACAGGCTGCCGTCCAGGGCGCTCGCACCGGCATCGAGCGCCGCCAGGGCGTTCTCCAGTGCGCGGCCGTGGGTGTTGTGGAAGTGACCGCGCACCGGCAGTCCGGTGGCGTCGACGACGGCAGCGACGAGCTCGGCGACCTCGTGCGGGTTGCCCGCCCCGATCGTGTCGGCCAGCACGAGCTCGCACGGGCCGGCCTCGGCCAGTTGTCGGACGCGGTCCAGGACCAGCCCGGGGGCGACCGGTCCCTCGTAGGGGCAGCCGAACGCCGCCGCGACCGTCACGCCGACCGCCACCCCGTGCCCGGCGCCCCGGATGATGATGCGCCGCGCGGCCGCGACCGCGTCCGCCGACGTCATCCCCTGGTTGCGCAGGCTGAAGGCATCGGTCGCAAGCACCACCATCGTGACCTCCTTGACCGGACACGCCAGTGCCCGGTCAAGGCCGCGCTCGTTGAGGATGAGCGCCGACAGCCGAACATCGTCCGGCACGTCCACGAGGCCGGCCAGTACCGCCTCCGCGTCGGACAGGGCGGGCACCCGGTCCGGGTGGGCGAAGCCGGTGACCTCGACGCGCCGGACCCCGGCGGCGACGACGCGGCGGACCAGCTCGACCTTGTCCGCCGTCGGCAGGAAGCCGG
This sequence comes from Mycobacteriales bacterium, assembly GCA_046590985.1. Lineage (GTDB taxonomy): Bacteria > Actinomycetota > Actinomycetes > Mycobacteriales > SCTD01 > RYN-111. Next base: position 46,088 of record JBKJVH010000205.1, on the reverse strand, counting down.
GGTGGTCCTGCAGCCCGTCGCGCGGGGAGACCTCGACGAGCTCGACCGGAGCCAGCCTCACCTCTGGCCCCCCGCGATGTCGGCGCCGATGTCGCGTGCGGCGGCGCCCTCGGGAGCGGCGACCTCCACGACCGGCTCGGGGCGGTCGTCGAACTCGGTGCGCAGGGCCCGGGACATGATCGCGTGCATGACGTACATCGAGGTGATGTAGGTCAGCTCCAGCACCTGCGCGTCCCCGAGCTCCGCCCGCAGCGCGTCGGCGAGCTGGTCCGGGACCCGACCGCGGTCCAGGGCGAGGCAGTCGGCGTAGGCCAGGACGTGCCGCTCGACCGGCGAGAAGCAGTCGGCCGCTGCCCATCCGGGCACCGCCTCGATCCGCTCCTCGGTGACGCCGAGGTGGCGCAGGCTCTTGCAGTGCTGGGAGTAGACGAACTGGCTGCCGGTGGCCCAACCGGCCCGGGCCTGCCCGAGCTCGCGCAGCACCGGGTCGAGCAGCCGGTCAGGGCTTTGGTACAACCCGAACCCCTTCACGGCGTGGTCCAGGACGTCGGGGACGAGGGCGAACACCGTCCACCAGTCGCCGGGGGTGCCGGCGGCGGTACCGGGCTCCTGCACCGGGTCCCGGTCCTCGAACAGGAACTCGTACATCATGGTCACGATCGGGGCAGTCGCCTCCGACTTCGGGACTTGGCGCAGCCGCGGCATGCGTCTCCTCAGGTCGTCACGGGTGGTGGGCCGAGCTCGTCGCGATCCGTTGCCGCCACGAACCGTACCCAGATGTCCGAAGCTCGGCAAGGGTGGTCGCATACAATCGGACTAGGCATGCCGGACATTCAGGCGTTTGCTTGCTCCTAGTCGATCATCCTGCATACAATCCGGGCATGACCCTGCTGGGAGTGCGCGCTGAGGACGTCGACAGCACGGTGGCACCGGCCGCCCGCAGCGGTCCGCTCGCCGGTCTGCGGGTGCTGGAGCTCGGCAGCTTCATCGCCGGGCCGTTCGCCGGCCAGCTGCTGGCCGACTACGGCGCCGAGGTCGTGAAGGTGGAGTCGCCCGACGCGGGCGACCCGATGCGGCACTGGGGGCTGTCGGTCGACGGCGAGAGCCTGTGGTGGCCAACCATCGCCCGCAACAAGGCCTCGGTCACGATCGACCTCCGCACGTCCGAGGGGCGCGCCCTCGTGCGGCGCCTGGCCTCGTCCTGCGATGTCGTGCTGGAGAACTTCCGCCCCGGCCGGCTCGACGAGTGGGACCTGGGCTACGACGTCCTCGCCGCCGAGAACCCGGGCCTGGTCCTGGTCCAGATCTCCGGCTTCGGGCAGACCGGCCCCCGTGCCCACGAGGCCGGGTTCGGGAGCATCGGGGAGGCGGTCGGCGGCATCCGCCACACCACCGGTAGCCCGCTCATGGCGCCCTCGCGCTGCGGCGTCTCCCTCGGGGACTCCCTCGCCGCGCTCTTCGGCGTCATCGGGACGCTGGCGGCTCTGCAGGAGCGGGCCGCCAGTGGCCGGGGCCAGAAGGTCGACGTCGCCATCTACGAGAGCGTCGCCGCGCTGATGGAGTCCTCGCTGGCCGACTTCGAGCTCGGCGGGGTCGTCCGAGGCCGCAGCGGGAGCGTGCTGCCCGGCGTCGCCCCGTCCAACGTCTACCGGGCCGGTGACGGCACCGAGCTGCTGATCGCCGCGAACGCCGACGCCGTCTTCGGCCGGCTGTGCACCGCGATGGGTCAGCCCGAGCTCGCCTCCGACGAGCGCTTCGCCAGTCACGGTGCTCGCGGGGACGCGATGGTCGAGCTCGACGCGATCGTCGCCGAGTGGGTCGGGCACCACGCCGCCGCCGACGTCCTCGCGCTGCTCGCGGCGCACGGCGTCCCCGCAGGGCAGATCTACACCGCCGCCGACATGGCGACAGACCCGCACTACCAGGCCCGGGACATGGTCCTGCGCCGACGGTCCCGGTCCGGGCACGACGTGCCGATGACCGGCGTCGTCCCCAAGTTCAGCCGGACCCCCGGCTCGGTCGTCGACGCCGGCCCCCGCCTCGGCGAGCACACCCGCGAGATCCTTCGGGAGCTCGCCGGGGTGGACGACGAGGCGTGGGACCGGCTGCGCCAGGCCGGCGTGGTCTGACGTGTCCCGCCTCTCGACTCAGGAGCCCTCTTGACCTCCCTCACCGGCCCGCTCTCGGACGTCGACCTGTCCTCCGACGCCTTCTGGGAGCTCCCTCTCAGCGACCGCGAAGCGGTCTTCACCGACCTTCGCCAGGTCGCCGGCTTCCCCTTCTACGAGGAGCCGGACGTGCCCTTCATCGAGAAGGGGCCCGGCTACCGGGTCGTCACGCGGCACGCGGACATCGACCACATCAGCCGGGACCCGGAGCGCTTCTGCTCCGGTCGCGGAGCCGTGTCGATCGCCGACATGCCCGAGGACCTGCAGGAGTTCTACGGCTCGATGATCAGCATGGACGACCCGCGACACTTCAAGATCCGTCGGCTCGTGTCGGCGGCGTTCACGCCGCGGATGCTGGAGAGCATCGTGTCCGACGTCGAGCTGCTCGCGGACGAGCTGCTGACCGAGGCACGCGCCAAGGCGGCGGCGGGGGACGGCACCTTCGACCTCGTCGCCGAGATCTCCACCCCGCTGCCGCTCAAGGTCATCTGCAAGCTCATGGGCGTGCCTGCCGAAGACCAGGACCTCGTGCTGCGGATGTCGAACATCATCCTGTCCGGCGGGGACCCGGAGCTCGTCGGCAGCCCCGAGGAGGCCCTGGGCCTTTTCCTCGACGCGGGGATGAAGCTGTCCGAGCTGATGGGCAAGCTCGCCGCAGAGCGTCAGACCAACCCGACCGACGACCTGACCAGCGCCCTGGTCAGCACCGAGGTCGAGGGTGACTCCCTGACCCACCAGGAGATCGCGTCCTTCTTCATCCTGCTCTGCGTGGCCGGCAACGAGACGACCCGCAATGCCATTACCGCCGGCGTGCTGGCGCTCCACGACTTCCCGGAGCAGAAGGCCCGCTGGATGGCAGACCCGGCGCTCAGCAAGACCGCGGTCGAGGAGATCGTCCGCTGGGCCAGCCCGGTGAACTGGATGCGGCGCACCGCCACCGTCGACACGACCGTGAACGGCACCGAGGTCACGGCCGGCGACAAGCTGCTGCTGTTCTACGGGTCGGCCAACCGGGACGAGACCGCCTTCGACGCGCCGTTCTCCTTCGACGTCGGCCGAAGCCCCAACCCGCACATGGGCTTCGGTGCCGCCGGGCCGCACTTCTGCCTGGGCAGCCACCTCGCCCGCCGCGAGATCACCGTGGTGTTCCGCAAGCTCTTCGAGCTGATGCCGGACCTGGAGGTCGTCGGGCCGCCGGACCGGCTGCGGGCCTCGTTCGTCAACGCCATCAAGCGGCTGCCGGTCAGGGTGGGCTGAGCATCACCCCTGCGTCGAGGACCGCGAGAGAATCCGTGAAGGGGCACCGGCAGGAACCCGGCGGCGGGTGGCGAAACACGTTGGCAACCGAGGAAGGGATACCCCCCGTGCGTGGAGTGCTGCTCAGGATCTCGCTGGCTGGAACGCTGGTCGCTGGGGCGTTCGTCGCCCTGACCGCGCAGGCCGCCCCGACGCCGAGCGCGCACGGCAGCGTCGAGCAGGTGTACGCCACTGGGCTTGCTGCCAAGACCGTCGTCACCCTGGTCGACAGCCGCGGCAAGAAGGTCGCCACCAAGAAGGCCACCTCGGAGGGCGGCGTCCTGTTCTACGGCGTGAAGCCCGCGGCCGGCTACCGCATCAAGGTCGGCGCCACGACGAGCGCTCCGGTCACGGTCCACACGAAGGCCAGCGCGCCCTGGGCCACCTCCTTCTACCGGCAGCCGACAACGTCGGACGGCTACGGCTACCTCACGACCCGCGACGGCACTCAGCTCTCCTACACCGTCCACCCGCCCACCGTCCCGGCCGGCCTCGGCACCCCCGACGTGACGCTGCCCGCCGGACCCGCGTTTGCCCCGCCGTACCCGACGCTCATCGAGTACTCCGGCTACGGCTACGCACGGCCTTCCGGGCCGGAGAGCGGCATCGCCGTCCTCGCCAACGCTATGGGCTTCGCCGTCGTCGACATCAACATGCGCGGCACCGGCTGCTCCGGTGGCGCCTTCAACTTCTTCGAGCCGCTGCAGGGCCTGGACGGGTACGACATCGTCGAGACCATCGCGCACCAGCCCTGGGTCAAGGGCCACAAGGTCGGCATGATGGGGATCTCGTACGGTGGGATCAGCCAGCTCTTCACGGCTGCGACCCAGCCGCCGTCGCTCGCGGCCATCTCTCCGCTGTCGGTGCTCGATGCGACGCCGTCCACCCTCTACCCGGGTGGCGTGCTCAACACCGGCTTCGCCGTCGCGTGGGCCAACGAGCGACAGCAGAACGCCCAGCCTGCGGGACCTGGGCACGGCCAGTCGTGGGCGTACGACCGCATCAAGGCCGGGGACACCGCCTGCCAGGCCAACCAGGCGCTGCACGGCGAGGCGCAGGACCTGCCCCAGGCCATCCGCGACAACTCCCACTACGACCACCCGGCCTACGTCGACTCCATCGACCCGGTGACGTTCGTGGACAAGATCAAGGTCCCGACGTTCCTGGCCTGCCAGTGGCAGGACGAGCAGACCGGCGGCCACTGCCCCACCCTCGTCCGGCACTTCACCGGGACCACGAAGAAGTGGTTCACCTTCACGAACGGCGCCCACATCGACTCCCTCGACCCGGCGACCTACACACGCTGGTTCGACTTCCTGCAGCTCTACGTGGCGAACCTCGCACCCGGCACCCTTGCGGGCGCGACCGCAGCGGCCTCACCGGTCATCTACAACCAGGCCATGGGCATCACGAACAGCGCGATCACCTTGCCGCCGGACCCGATCTGGGCCGAGCCGACGTACGACGCTGCGCTGGCCGCCTTCGAGAAGCTCCCGACCGTGCGCGTGCTGTTCGACAACGGCGCGGGAACGGGTCCCGCGCACACCGGCCAGGCCGGTGACCCGTACGCCGGCTTCGAGCAGTCGTTCTCGGCCCTGCCCGTGCCCGGCACCGTCGCTCGCACCTGGTACCTGGGGGCGGGCGGCACCCTCGGTGCCGCGCCCGGCAAGGGCACCGACTCCTACACCTCCAACGCCAAGGCCTTGCCGCTCACGAACTTCACCGGCGGGACCGGCGGCGGCGGGCTGTGGGGCAACGCGAGCCAGTGGTCGTGGAACTGGAAGCCGAACCCGGCAGGCACCGCCGTGTCCTACCTCACCGCTCCCCTGACGAAGGCGACCACGGTCGTCGGCGCCGGCGCGGTCACGGCGTGGGTGCGCTCGTCCTCCCCCGACGTCGACCTGCAGGCCACCATCAGCGAGGTCACCGCGGACGGGCACGAGACCTTCGTGCAGAACGGCTGGCTGCGCGCCAGCGAGCGTGCCCTCGACACCGACGGTACGACGATGTTCCGGCACCCCAGCACCACCCTCGAGCCGGTGCCGACCTTCACCTCGCGCGACGCGAAGGCCATGCCCCGCAACGCTTTCGTGAAGGTGACGATCCCGCTGTATTACCAGGGCCACGCGTACCGCGCCGGCACCCGCATCCGCATCACGATCGCTGCCCCCAACGGGTCCCAGCCCGTCTGGTCGTTCGGTGAGTCGGTCCCGAAGGGGACCGCGAAGGTGGCCATCGCCTACTCGCCGTCGATGCCGTCGAGCCTGGTGCTTCCGGTCGTCCCCGGCGTCACCGTGACGACCGCGCAGCCGGCCTGCCCGAGCCTGCGCAACGAGCCCTGCCGCGGCTACGTCCCGCTCGTCAACCAGCACTGACCGCGACGCCCTCAAGCCTCCGCTACGGCGTCGAGGGGGCGTCATCCAGCTCCCCTCCTCAGGAACGGACGCTGCCCGGCACAACCGGACCCCTTGCCAACCCCGGGAGTGAGCCGTCAGACGGTCCGGGACACGCGAGAGCGCCCGGACGCTGGTGCGTCCGGGCGCCTGGGTGCGAGGGCCGATCAGGTCCCCATCAGGCAGTACTTCCCACCCGTGGCGGAGTAGCCGCTCTTCTGCGTGTAGCTCGTGATGTACTCGCCGCTGGTGGACCAGGACGCGCCGTTCCAGGAGGCGTACTGCGCGTAGACGTAGTAGTAGCCGTAGCTGGTGCGGACGTTGGGCGTGAAGAACGCCGACCACGCGTTGGCCGGATACCACTGGCCGTCGTTGCTCCAGGTTCGCGAGTTGTAGCTGTAGACGTAGAGGTTGACGTACGCACCGTCGTCGGTGGCGGTGTTCGTCGAGACGGTCATGAAGGAGCCGCCGCACTCGACGGTGGTGTGGAACGTGCGTCCGGCGACGGTGACCTGCGCCGAGGCCGGGGCCACACCGAGGGTGAGGAACGCTGTGATGGCGATGAGCGGTGCCGCGACGAGGCGGAGGGCGGTGCGGGTGCTGGTCATGTGAGCTCCTGGGCTGGTGCCGACCCCCCTGGCCGGCTGGTAGGTACACCGTGTCGCCGATCGGGCGCCCTCGACTCCCCAGAGACCGCCACCCGCGGGCAGGCTCCGGGCACGACGATCTGGGCTCAGACCCGGCAGTACACCGTGCTGGTGCTCCCCGTCATGGTCTGGTTGGTGCGGGCGACCACACCGTCGAGGTCCCACTCGACGTCCTGGACGATGCGGTAGGCCGCGCCCGCGGTCAGGCCGGTGAAGGTGACGGATGACGTCCTCACCCGGTCGGTGTACCGGGTCCAGGGCGTCATGGCCGACCCGTCGACCCGGCTGTAGTGCCAGTCGCTGATCTTGACTCGCGTCCACGCACCGTTCCACACGTAGAGCTCGGCGCGAAACCAGAGGAAGTCGGCCGAGGGCGTGCTGGTGGCGGCGGACGGCGCCCGGCTCGTGACGGTGCGGGCCGCGCAGCTCGCGGTGCTGGTCGTCACCTTGCGGACCGGCGCCGGTGCCGGGGCGGTGGCTGTGGGGGCGGGCGTGACCGCGGTCGGCTGGATCGATGCCGGGCCCTTGCCCTGGCAAGGGCTGTCGCTGGTCATCCGGAAGTCGTCGTGCGCGGCGTCGATGAAGGTCGCCGTCGCGGAGACGGTGCCGCTCGCGGTGTAGCCGAAGCCGGCCAGCTGCTGGCGGTCGGCGCTGATGCAGTTGCCCATGACGGTGTTCCCGTACGACGGGGAGCCGGCCGGGAAGTTGAAGGCCACCGACGCCTGGTTCTTGTCCGTCCGGTAGTCGGTCTTGGCGACCATGACGTTGTCGCGGACCGTCGTGTCGCTGGAGTACCAGGGGTAACCGTCGGTCAGTGCGCTGCCGACGTTGACCTGCGTCGCGTTCCGGGCGAACAGGTTGTTCGCGACGACCGTGCCGGAACCGGTCGGCCACTGCTGGAAACCGCGGTAGCGGTTGTCGTAGACGAGGTTCTGCGTCACGACCGCGCGACGGGTGTTCACCAGGTAGATGCCGTGGGCTCCGCTGTCGCCGTCGGTCCAGGTCAGCTTCGGGCTCATACCGCAGCCGTGGACGCGGTTGTCGGTGATGACGACGTCTTCCGACGGTTCGCCGGGGTCGACCGACTGGTAGGCCGAGATGGCGCCGGCGTTCACGCAGATCCCGTAAGGGTTGGTGATGTCGTTGCCTTTCAGCGTGATGCGGTCGCCGAGCAGGTTGATGTGGGTGCTCTTCGGGTACTGCACGCTGCCGTCGGCGTTGGTCGGCGAGCCGAGGAAATCGAGGTCCGTGAGCACCACGTCGTGCACGTTCGCACGTGCCTCGACCCAGCCGACGACCTGCGCCCGACCTTCGCCGCCACTGGTGATCGTGACCGGCTTGTCGGTAGTGCCGTGAGACGACGTGAAGATGCCGTTGCCCTGAATCGCCTGGTAGGCCTGGCCGGACGGCAGGCAGCCGGTCTGACCTGCCTGCAGGTTCGCGACGAGCGCGGCGAGGGAGCGGTACGGCGAAGCGGCCGTTCCCGGGTTCCCGTCGTCGCCGTTCGTCGCCGCCCACTTGGCGCAGCTCGAGGCCGGCGCCGCAGAGGCGCTCAGGGTCGGGACGAGGACGGCGGCGGTGGCGCTCGCCGCCAGGGCGGCAAGGGCAAGGGTGCGGCGCATCTGAGGCTCCTGGTTCGCGGGACTTTCTGTCCCTCTCACCCTCGGGCCGTCAGCGCCGCCCGCCCTCCCCAGAGACCGCCACTACCAGCCCTTCGCAAGGTGGTTGGGGCAGTTGTTCGTGTCGTTGCCGTACCAGTAGGTAATGGTCTGGCCATAGCGGATGACCGCGTTCGCGGCAACGCCTTGCCTCCAGATCCGCTGGCCGTCGGCTGTCCCCGTGGTCGTCGTCGAGCAGTCGTTGCTCGCCACGCTGATGGCTGAGATGTTGGGCTTGCCGAGAGAGCCGTCTCCGTAGTCGTCGCGGTAGTCCGGCATCAGGCGGTGGGTGTCGCGGACTGTGAAGGTGAACGACCGTTTCGCCGTACCCCCCTTACCGTCCGTGACAGACACGGTGACGGTGAAGGCCTTGGTCTTGATGGCCACCCGCCGGTCTGTCGTGACATTGGCAGCTGCGTAAGAGACCGTCCCCGTGATCTTCGCCCCGCTGACGCGCAGACCGGCGGGCAGCCCCGTGGCGCTGTAGGTCAGGGCGTTGCGATCGGGGTCGCTCCCGGACAGCGTCACGGAGACCGCGGCCTGCTCGTCGCTGGACCGGTTGGAGATCGCCCCGAGGGTCGGTGCCCTGTTCGCCTGGACGGTCGGCGCGACGGTTCTCGGCGGGACCGGGGTGATCACCGGCAAGGCGGAGGGCGAAAAGGTGGGCGTGAGGGTGGGTGGCGCCGTGGTGGCGGTCGCCTTCGGTGCCGTGGTGGCTGTGGGGCCTGGGTCGGGGATGCGCACGTCGGCGAACGGCACGAACGGCGCCGTGGCCAGCACGGACGCAGGCACCAGCGATCGCAGCCGCGGTGCAAGATCCCGCTCGGCGGTGCGTTGTGCGGCGGCCAGGACATTGAGCTTTGCCTGATCGGCGGGGGTAGCGAGGTGGGCCGTCCAGCGGAGGGTCCGTGACGCGCCGGGGGCCAGAGTGACCGTGTAGCGGACAGCAGGATCGTTCTGCACGACCGCGAAGCCGGGCTCGAACGCGATCTGCCCGACGGTGCTCGCGACCTCCTTGGGCGCGACCTCCAGGGCTGTACGCGTGATGGGCCCCGCGGAGAGGTTTGTCAGCACGGTGCTGTCGCTGAGCGTGGTGCCCGCCTTGTCGAGCGCCCAGGTCCGGGCGCTGCGCACGGTGCTGTCGACACCGGGAGCGAAGGAGTACGCGGACAACTCGGGGGCCGCCGGCGTGCCCTTCTTGTTGTCGTCCGACCCACCGGTCAGGACGAACGCGGCCACGACGGCGAGGATGGCCGCTGCGGCGACGCCTCCCCCGGCGTAGAGCTTGCGCGACACGTGCCGTGGAGCGAGCGCCGCCGGCTCAGTAAGGGGCGGACTGACGGGCGGGGTCACCGGCGCCGGCTTCGGTGCGGGAGATGCCTGAATCGGGATGACTCCGGTAGGCGGTTCGCTCGCGACCGTCCCCGCTGTGGCCGCGCCGAGGGCCACCGAGGCCTTCGGGTCGCCCCAGGTGGTCGGGGTGAGGCCCGTCCGGTCGGCCACGAGGCGGCCCACGAGCGGCATCCGCGAACCGCCGCCGACGAGGTAGATCGCCTGCAGGAGAGGGGATCCCGCTCTCTCCACGGTCGCCATGAACTCATCGACGGTGCGCTCGAGATCGGGGCGAACGACGGTCTCGAGCTCCTCGCGCGTGACGCGCACCTCCAGGTCGACAGGCGCAGGGACGTAGACGGTGGCGTGCGGCGCCGAGGACAGCGCCTCCTTCGCGGAGCGCACCTCGGTGCGCAACGTCGCAGCCGCGCGACGCCACTGCCGCTCGTCGGAGAAGCGCAGCCGCTCCCACGACTCCGGGTCCTGCGCGCGGATGCTGGCGCCGACGTGCTCGAGCAGCTTCTCGTCGAGGTCCTCGCCGCCCACGCGGTCGTGACCGCCCGGCGGGCCGACGAGCTCGAAGCCGTTCGCCGTACGTCGGAGGACCGCGGCGTCGAAGGTGCCGCCGCCGAGGTCGTAGACGGCGACGTGGTCGCCGACCGCGATGCGCGCATCGGACAGATGGAGCGCCGCGGCGACCGGCTCGGGCAGCAGCGACGGCTTCGGCAGTCCGGCGGCGGCCGCGGCGGCTTGCAGCGCCTCCAGCCTGGTGGATGCCCACGACGCTGGGTGCGTCAGCCGCAGCTCCGTCGGTGCCGCTCCACCACGGCGACGGGCCGCCTCGTCGGCGACGAGCCGCAGCACGGCAGCCACCAGCGCGGTCGGTGAAACGGCCCGGTCACCGAGGAGCACGGCTCGATCACCCAGCCGACGCTTCGGTGCCCGCTCCACGCGCTCCGGGTTGATCGCGAGCTGGCGCACGGCAGCCTCGCCGGCGACGAGCGAGTCGTCGTCCATGGCAGCGACCATCGACGGCACACGAGCGACGCCACCGACCTCGACGAGCTCGGACCCGTTGTCGTCCTGGACGACAGCGGCCGTGGAGCTGGTGCCGAAGTCGACCGCCAGCAGGTATCCGTTCATGTCAGGGCATTCCTAGAGGGTGAGGAGTCACGGACGGTGGTGCGCCCGTGGGCAGGTTCGGAGGTCCGGGCGGCGGGCCGGAGGGAGTCGTGGGGCTCTCACCCTTGCTGCAGCCCGCAAGCGCCAGCACCGCACACAGGAGGAAGACGGCGATGGACCTCTTCACGTCGACTCCCCTTCTCACAGCAGATTCTCGTACGCCCGCGTGGCGATATCAGCCACTTCTCGAAGAACTGGCCCTGACCGCACATCTCCTGCCAGGGCACGCCACCTCTGCACGCCGGCCACGGCCTCGTCGGGGCTCATCGCGCGGCCGGCATCCGGGGCCGTCGGGTCGACGCCGAGCAGGTCGGCAAGTCGTCGCAGATCGTCAGCAAGCTCTGCTGAGAGCCGAACGTCCCCCGTCGCGACCGTCTGCACCGCGCGAAGCACGCGCACCGCATGCAGGTCCCTATCGAGCAGGAGCTGCTCGATGACGTCGCGCACCTTCGCCGCATCGCTCGGGTCGGTGACGTGCGCGCGCAGCAGCGCGCCGATGACCCAGCTCGCCTTGTGCACGGCTCGGTGCCGCGCGAAGCCGGCGAACACCTGCCGGTGCAGGGCATCGAAGCCGCTGTGCTCGAGCAGCGCGCCCGTCAAGGGGCCGGCGCGCTCGGTCGTCGCGATCAGCTCGACGGCTCGCTCGAGGCCGTGCAGGTCGAGCAGCTCCAGCAGTCGCTCGCGAGCAGAGGTGGACACGTCGACCGCCGCCGAGACGAAGCGGTCGGCGGAAAGCATGAGGAGCCGCAACCGCTCCGGGCCGAGTTCCCGCAGCTCGTGGAGCACCTCGACGTCACGCTCGTTCAAGACCCCGCAGCTCGCCGTCTCAGCGAGCAACCCGTTGACGGGGACGACCGCAGCGAGCTGGAGGCGGTGATCCTCAAGCAGCGTTCTGCCGAGTGCGGCTGCGCGCGCTGCCACGTCGACCGTCGGTCCGGCGCTCTGGTCGAAGCGCGACAGCACGCCCACGGTGTTGAGCGCCGAGCGCGCAATCCCCTGGAACTGCTCGTCGAAGCGGGCGAGCACCTCGATCTCGTCGGACCTGGGCTCGACCGGAAGCACGAGCAGCAGCACGTCGGCGGCGGCGACAGCGCCGCGAGAGCAGGTGTCGAGAGCGAGCAGCTCGCGGGTCGCTCCGGAGGCGGGCGTGGTCGTCGAGGCGAGGCCCGGTGTGTCGATGATGGTCACGTCGCGCAGCGCCTCGATCGACAGCGAGACCTCCAGGTGGTCGATCTCCTCGATCGGGTACGGCAGATCGGGAGGCAGCGAGCCGTCGGGCCGTAGCGAACGGCGCTGCCGTCGGCCGTCCTTCAGCACGATGACGAGCTGCTCAGGGACACCGTGGGAGTACCACGTGACGACCTTGGTGCACTCGCCTACGGCCGTCGGGGCGACGCGCTGCCGCAGCAGAGCGTTGACGAGGGTCGACTTGCCGGCCTTCACGCGGCCCGCGACAGCAACCCGCAGCGGTCCCCGGGCCGCCGCCGCGAGGCTCTCCGCCAGCTCGCGCGCCTCGGGCGTGGCGACCACGACCGCCAACCCGTCCAGGGCGGCGAGCACCGGGTCGAGCGGGCTCCTCACGCGATCTCGCCCATCAGGCGCACAAGCTCCTCCGCGCGCAGCAGGTGGCCGCGCAGGGATCGGGTATCGCCCGCTTCCGTCGTACCGAGCTCTCCGCCTGCCACCGCACGCATCTCGGTGAGCCGCGCGGCGAGGTCCGCGAGCCGGTCGGTGACAGCCTGCCTGAGGGCAGCTTCGGTACGGCGCTGGGCGGCCTGCACGTCACTGCGCAGGGCTGCTCCCGTGACGGCCTGCCACTCGTCGACCAGCGCTCGGGCTGCCGCCTTGCGTACAGAGTCGGTCCTCTGGGCGCCGGAATGCCGCAGGGTGGCGAACGTGCTGACCCCACCGCTGAGCATGCCGAAGCTCATGAGGGTCGGCCGCAGTTCGTTCGACAGTCCAGGCACGAACAGGCTGGCGAGCAGCACGACGCCGCTGCCGCCGGTGAGCAGCGCTGCGCCGAAGCGCAGCCGCAACGACCCGTCGCGCGATTCAGCCGGGGTGGGGGCGGCCTGCGGGCGCAGCGGGTCGAAGGGGGCGCCGGTGTCGTTGCTGCCCTCGAGCGCGCGCAGCAGCCACTCCTGCAACGACGCGGTCCGGCCGCGCAGCGACTCCTCGAGCTCCCACCGGGCGACGTCGAGCACCTCGAGCAGGGCGGTCACCTCGCCGGCCTCGTCCAGATCTTTGGTGTGGGCCCTTGCCGTTTCACGCTCCGCGACGGCCTTGGTGGCAGCGCGTCTCACCTCGACGAGCAACGTCTCACGCAATCGGCCGATCTCGTCGCCGAGGGCGACCGAGACCTCCGGTGCACGTCGGCGCAGCCCCTCGATCTGCTCCTGCAACCGATCCGCCTCCGCCCTGGCTTCGGCAGGATCGACGACGGGCAGTGGCGGGGCGATTTCGCGGCCCACCTCCAGCGCCAAGGTGGCAAGACCCAGCAGCCGCAGCTCGCGGGTGCGAGCCGCCAACCGGCCGAGCTCCTTGCGCAGGGCGCGGATGCCGGACTCCTCCTCGAGCGCGTCCGCTTCGTCGTCATCGCGCCCCGCGAGCTCCTGCGCCATCGCCGCAAGGGTGCTGCTGACAGGAAGGACCAGCGTCCCCGGGAGCAGGACCTGGTCCGCCGCGCGGATCTCTGCCCAGCCCCGGTAGCGGTCCACCCTTGTCAGCACGAGAACGACCACGCCGGCCGACCCGCGGGCGTGCTCGAGGAGTGCGAGCTCGGGCCGGGTCAGCGGACTGTCGGCGTCGCTCACCATGAGCAGCACGTCGCAGCGCTGAGCGGTGAGCAGCCCTCGGCGGTCCGGCACGGTGTCGAGCAGGGTGGTCGTGGGACCGGTACGCGGCTGCTCAACGGTCACGTCGATCGACAGCAGACGCTCGCTCACGGGTCCCTGCGCGTCCAGCCAGGCCGCGATGGCCTGCGGGTCGAGCTGTAGCGGCACATCGGTGGTGCGAGAATGTGCGGTCACTGCCGCCTCCGAGCCGGCCCGAACCACCGCGGTTGTCGAGCGGCTGACCAGGTCCCGTGTGGGTAGGACCTGGACCCCGATGAGGGCGTTGACGAGGGCTGTCTTGCCAACCCCCTGCTCCCCCACCACGGCGACCGTCGTACCGGGTTCACTCCACCGGCCGGCCGCCGCCACGAGCAGATCGGCGAGGTCATGGCGCCCCGCGGCCCGAGCCGCCGCGACGACGCCGTTCGAGATCTCGGCGATGTCACGAGCGAGCTCGGGCAGACGGGGAAGCACCGGGGCTCAGGCCTTCCGGAGCTTGCGGGTGGCGAGCGCCACGACGGTCAGGGAGGACAGCGCCCCGGCGGCGCCGCCGGTCAGGAACGTGAGGGCAGGGCTGCCGCTCTCGTCGTGTGCGGCCTGGACCTGATCCAGCGGCAGGGTCATCGACGGCATGCCGGGTGCGCCGAGGGGCGTCGCCGTGATGGTGCCAGCGGCGTGGTCGACGTCGGTCACCTGCATCGTCGGAAGCTCCGAGCTGTCGGGCACGAGCAGCGTCGCAGCGCCCGGGGTCGGTGCTGCCAGGTGGAAGTCCGGCACCGTGGTGGGGGCGGACCCAAGGGCTTCCGTCAAGGACGCGGTGACCGCGTGCAGGTCGGCGGCCGGTGCGATCGCGTTGGTGATGGTGTCCGGCAGGTCGGCCGGGGTGGCGTCGACCGGGAGCGAGATGGTGTCGCCGGTGGGCACGTCTGGTGCGCTCGGCACGTCCACCGCGGAATGGTCGACCATGGTGGGGACCGGGTCGCCCGTCGTGGCGTTGTGGTCATCGACGGGCTGCTCCGGGATGGTGACGTCATGGCCGTCGCTCGTGGCCGTCGGCGGCGCAACGTCGACGGGCGCCGGGTCGACCGGCGCCGGGTCGACGGGCGCCGGGTCGACCGGAGCCGGGTCGACCGGAGCCGGGTCGACCGGCGCCACGTCGACGGGCGGGTCGACCGGAGCGACGTCGACCGGAGCCGGGTCGACCGGAGCCACGTCGACGGGCGGGTCGACCGGCGCCGGGTCAGCGGGCGGCGGGTCCTCCGCGACGGGGAGGTGCACCTCGGGCTCGGGGGCGACGGGGGCGTCGGCGCCGCCCGGGGCGACGGGGAGCTCGGCGCCCGGCATACCGGGCATGCCGGGTGGGACAGGGGCGTCGGCGCCCGGGTCGACGAGGCCGATGAGCTCGTGCAGCAGGTCGTGGCCCTCGTCGCCATGGGCGTCGGCGTCGGCGGGGAGGTCGGGGGCGTGGATGTCGGACATGGTGGCTCCTCAGGTCGGGTGGTGCGCTCTGCGATCACTCTGCGCGGTGTCGGCCCGGTCGACATCCCTAGAGACCGCCAAGGTCACGACGCGGGCGGCCACGACATTCCCAGGACGCTCACCGGACCGGTCTCGAGCACGATCTCGCCCGCAGCGGGCAGCGGCTCGGCCACCACCATCGCATACGACGCCTGCGCCCACGCGTCTTCGAACGCAGTGAGCTCGACCCGGGTCACGGCCCCGGTCACGTCCTGCAGGTCCACGCCGTCGGTGTCGATGCCCACGAGGGTCAGGCGACCCGTCGTGCCGTGGACCATCACCTCGTGGCCGGCTTCCAGCTCGGCGGCCAGGCCGTCGACGTCACCGTGCACGACGGCGGCGTCCACCCCAAGCTCGCCGAGCAGCACTGCAGCACCATGACCGTCGATGTCATCGGGCAGTCCCAGCCGGGCGGCGGCATCGGCGAGCGCGTCCGGCTGCACGCCGTACACATCCGTGAGCACGTCACGGTCGACGGCGGCGACGTCCACGTCGTGGTGCACCAGATCGAGGTGCAACGACACCTCGTCGTGGTGCACGACGTCGGGCAGGTCCGGCTGCCACGCGTCGTGCTCAGCCGCGAGGTCGTGTCCCAGCTCGTCGAGGTGATCGTGCTCGGGGACGGCATCGTGGTCAGGGACATCGGGCCAGTGATCAGTCATGCTGTCCCTCCTCCGCAGGTCAGGTCCAGCCTAGGGATCACGTCGGCCGCCCCGATCCCGAAAGACCGCCACTCTTCAGCAGCCGCGCCACGGCAGCCGCGGTCGAAGGGACCTCAAGGGCCTTGCGGATTCCGGCCATCCTGCGCTCGGCCGTCCGATGCGACAGGAACAGCTGCTCGGCCGCCTCGGGCACCGAGGCACCGCGCGCCACCAGCTCCAGCAGGGCGCGCTGCTCCGCGGTCAGCGGGAGTCGCGCGGTGGCTGTCGGACGGCCGGGTACGGCGGAGAGCGCGAGTCGACCGAGGTCGTCCAGGAAGCCACCGAGCAACCCCGTTGGGCACTCCGCCACGTCGACCACGACTCCGGCGGCGCGGGCACAGGCCACGAGCGCGGCGCGGCCGGACGCCTCGTCGAGAACGGAACCGAGGCACACCACCTTCGTCGGGCGGTGCGACCACGGCTGATCGGGCAGCGAGAAGCCCCGGCGCGTGATCCAGGCATCCCGTCTCAGCCGCAGCTCGGCAGCGGCCAGCGCGTCGCCGCCACGGACGATGCTGGCGAACGCCTCCGCCCTCATGGCGTCACCGCCGCGAGGAGGGCGACGGCGTGGCGTCGGGTGCGCGCGCCGAGCTTGCGCATCGCCGAGGCGACCTGCGTCTCGACGGTGCTCTGCGCGACACCGAGGCGGGTCGCGATCTGGGCACTCGTCAGTCCTTCCCGGACCAGCCCGAGCACGTCGACCTCCCGCGGGCTGAGCGCACCCGCGCCCTCTGCAGCCGTGGTCGTGCGGGCGAGCTTCTCGCCTCGACGACGCAGCGACTCCCGTGTCCGGGCGAGCAGCGGCAGCAGCCCGAGCTCCTTCGCCTCGTCCTCGAGCGCCCGGAGCCCTGCGACGTCGGCACCCGCCCAGCGCTGCAGCCGGTGCCGACGTGCCGAGATGCCATGCCAGTCAACGGCTCTGCCACTGAGAGGCTCGCCGACCTCGAAGCGGGCCGCGTCCTCCAGCGCGGTCGCGTAGGGCTGCAGGACCGGCCACCACAGCTGGCCGCTGAGTGCCTTCAACGCCCTGCGGGGGCGGCCCGTGGCGAGCTCGACCTCCGCCCGAGCCAGCGCGAGCACGTGCCGGTCGGTCGCGTTGTGCGGTGCGGCCGCATCGAGGGCAGCCCGGGCCTCCTGCGCGTTGCCCAGGTCGGCGTGGCAGACCGCGAGAGCAGCGAAACCCCACGCGGGCGCGGGCCCCGACGCCAGCAGCGTGGCGAGGTGCTCCGCGTGCTGCGCGGTGGCGCCGTCCCGCTCTGTGGTCACCGCAGCGGTGAGGAGCTCGAGGAGCGGTCCGCCGCCGGAGACCGCGGGCAGGGGGTCCCGGTGCAGCCAGGCGCTCATCGTCGCCAGCGCCGCCAGCTGCCAGGCCTGCTCCTCGTCCTCGGGCTTCGCGGCCAACGACGGCCGCTCGCCGCGGGCGACCGCACTGCACGCCACGGCGACCAGTCCGTCCACGTCGGGCGCCGTGTCGACGAGCTCACCCTCGGCGAACCTGGCGCGCGCTCGCGTACCCGCCGGGGCCTCGCCGGGCCAGGACCTGCCTTTTGCCGTACAGGCCTTGAGGACGACAGCAGCTTGCAGGTCCCCAACCGGAGCGGGGAACTGCGCGACCAGTCCGTCCAGGTCGCCGCTGCGCCAGAGCGACACGGCCAGCAGGTCGCGCGCGTCGTCGTTCAAGGGGCCGATCAGCTGCAGGAGCCGCGCGGCCACGGCGGGATCCTTCGCCTGACGGGCGGCGATGATCGCACTCGCAGCGGCCTCGTCATCTCGTCCGAGCGCGAGCAGGTGCGGGACGCGGTCGCCGGGATCGTTGAGGCGGTCAGCCAGGTGTTCGTGCGCGGCGAGCAGCGTCGGCTCATCCGCCAGCGCCACCGCGAGCTCCCCGAGCGCCCCGACTCGCGGCCGCGGCAGGTGCGCCGGTGACAGGCCGGAAAGCAGGGCGTCCTGGCGCTCGTGGTCATCGAGCCGCTCCCAGAGGCCTCGCAGCGTGCGCGCCGCGACCCCGCTCGGGATCGTGCCCTCGACGAGGGTCGTGAGCAGCCGCACGTTCCCGCCGGCCCGCCCGAGCGCGTCCTCGGTGAGGTCGGGTACGAGCGCACGGGCCTCGTCATCACAGAGCGGTTCGAGCGCGACCGTGGTCGCGCCGACCATCTCGGTGCCGAACAGCCCGGTCAGCAGCAGTGGACCCACGTGTCCGTCCAGGGCCGCAAGGCTGTCGCCGTCTGCCCACTGGACGTCCTCGACGACCAGCAGTGCGTCGCCCACCTCTTCACCACGCTGCGCCACGTCCAGGGCGAACCTCGTGGACTTGACCATCCGCAGGCCCGTCCCCCGCGCCGCGTCGGTGCTGCGGCGTTGCGCAACCGCCCGGACCGTCGACGTGCGACCAGAACCGCGCTCGCCGAGCAGCAGGACCGTCTGCCCCTGGTCGAGGGCGTGCACGACCTGGTCCACGACACCGGGACGTAGCAGCACGTGCCGGAACCTACCCGTCGTCGTGGCGGTCTCTGGGGATTCCGGTGCGAGACGACAGCGCGACGGTAGTCGCACACACAAACACCGAACTAGGAGCTCACGATGTCTCTCCACCTCACTCGCAAGCTCGCGGCGGCAGCTGCCACCGTGGCCCTCACCGCCGGTATCGGCGCCGCCAACCTGACGTCCGCGCAGGCCGCGATGACGACGTTCTCCTACCAGCCGTCGCTGTCCTGCCTCGAGGACACCGTGACGCCCGCCGGCTACCCCGGCTACACCATCCTGACCCTGTTCACCTACACCTCCGACTACGGCAGCAGCACGGTGATCCTCGCGACCTCGGGGTTCAGCACCTACCTGTGGAACAACGGCTGGCAGCTGCGCAGGGAGATGGGCTCCGGTCCGCTGATGATCGCCGGAGTGCGCAGCGTCACCGCCGACACCTACTACGCCAGCGGCTCGAGGTGGATCCACTGGAACACCTTCAACCTCGGCACGTGCTGACCCTCGAGACGCACCAGGCCCCGCGACTGAACCAGCTCAGTCGGACCAGGGACCGGCTCCCCCCACGCGCTCCACAGTGATGCGGCTGACGAACCCCGATGGCGGGTCGGGCATCGGCGGGAAGGTGGTGCCGGGGCCGACGTAGACCTGCGCAAGCTCGTGCAGCAGCTCTGGTGCGCCGCCTTCGGTGATGCGGGCCGTCCCGTGGACCACCAGGTAGTGCCGCATGCCCACGGGATTGGCCGTCGCAGCCTCGAACGACACCACGACGCGCGGATCACGGCGAAGGTTCTGCAGCTTGCGCTGTCTGCCGTCGAGGTGAGCCGCGACCAGGTCGTCACCGTCGACGCCCATCCAGACGACCGACACCTGCGGACTGCCATCAGGGTCCAGGGTCACCAGGTGGGCGAGGGCACCTGACGAGATCAGCTCACGGGCAGCAGCGTTCAAACCGGCCATGGCTCCACGCTAGACCGAGGAGCGGGGCTCGCGCGGCGCCACGTACCGTTTGGGGATGCTCACTCTCATGGCCGTCCACGCCCACCCCGACGACGAGGGGTCCACGACCGGCGGGATCCTCGCCAAGTACGCCGGCGAGGGCATCCGCACGGTGCTGGTCACCTGCACCAACGGAGAGCTCGGGGACAGCCCCTCCGCCAAGCCCGGCGAGGACGGCCACGACATCGAGGACGTCGTCGCGCTGCGGCGCAAGGAGCTCCAGGACAGCTGCAAGGTCCTCGGCATCACGCACCTGGAGATGCTCGGGTACCACGACTCCGGGATGATGGGCTGGGAGCAGAACGACGCTCCGGGCTCCTTCTGGTCCACGCCCGTCGACGAGGCCGCAGCACCCCTGATCGCCCTGATGCAGAAGTACGAGCCGGACGTCGTGGTGACCTACGACGACTTCGGCTTCTACGGCCACCCCGATCACATCCAGGCGCACCGCATCACCCTGGCGGCGCTCGAGGCGACGGGTTCACAGGCCAAGCTGTACTTCCCGACGATCCGGCGCAGCGCCCTGGCGAGCTTCTCGGAGACGCTGAAGAAGGTCGGCGTCGAGCTGCCCGACCTCGATGAGTCAGCCTTCGGGTCGCCGGATGAGGCCATCGGCGCCTCGATCGACTGCCGGCCTCAGGCGCAAACGAAGTTCGACTCCCTCGCCGCACACGCCAGCCAGGCGGAGAACATCTTCTTCCTGAAGCTGCCGATGGACCTGTTCGCCGAGGCGTTCGGGGTCGAGGAGTTCGTGCGCGCCCGTCCGGACACCCCCGCCTCGCCGGTCGAGACCGACCTCTTCGCGGGGCTGCGCGACTCCTGAAGTACGCCGAAGGGGCGCCTCCGCTGACGGAAGCGCCCCTTCGGATCGGACTAGCGGGTCACGGCGGCGAGGGCGCTGACGATGCCCTCACCGTAGAACCCGTTGCGGTCGGTCGTGCCCTCGCACACGTGCGTCGTCGTCCGGACCGCGCCACTGGGCAGGATCCGGGTGTAGGTGTAGCTGCCACCCGCCGGGCAGGCGTGGTCGACGGCGGTGCCCATCAGGATCCCCTGCGTGGTGCCCGCAGGAAGGGTCAAGCCGCCCGCGTGCGCCTTGTCTGCCTTGCCGTACCTGCTGACGATGAGCGCGGCAACGCCCACGGCGTGCGGGGACGCCATCGAGGTGCCCTGCAGGTACTGGTAGTACGCGCAGGAGCCCTTCGCGGTGCAGTCCCGTACGACGAAGGGGTTGTTCGGGGTGCCGTCCGGGTTCAGGTCACCGTTCTTGACCGCCAAGGCCGTCGGGTAGGCAGCAAGCACCCCGGCAGCGGCGTCCCGCTGGTTGGTCGGGGTGTCGTAGACGTCCCCGCCGGGAGCGGACACGTCAGCCTGCTCGATGCCGTAGTCGGAGTAGTAGGCCTTCCGGGTCGAGATGCCCGTACTGGTCACGGCGACCACGCCGTTGCTCTCGGTCGGCACGGTGATGCAGCTGTTGTCGATCGACCGGGTCCGCTCCGCGCCGACCGGGTAGTCGGGGCTGGTGGCGTCCGAGGTCGGCTTACCGAGGTCCGTGGCGCCGTTGCCGGCGGCGGCCACGGGCAGCACGCCCTTGTTCCGCGCGTAGTCGAGCGCGCGCTGTGTGGCCTCCCGGATCGTCTTCTGCTCGGCCTGCTCCTCAGGGCTGTCCGCCGGGTTGCTCAGGCAGTTGTACAGCCACGGATCGGTGTAGTAGCTCATGTTCACGACGTCGACGCCGATCTTGCCGGCGTAGCTGAGGGCGTCGAGGGTCGGCTGCAGGAAGAAGTAGCCGCTGTCCTGACCCGCCCGGATGTTGACCAGGGTGACGTTGGGGGCCACCCCCGCGATGCCCCGGCCGTTGATCGGCGCGCCGATGGTGCTGGCGACGTGCGTGCCGTGCCCGTCGTCGTCCACCCAGGCCGGGTCCTTGCACCCCTGGTACTCGCACGGCTCGTCGCCGATGCCGTCGCCGTTGAGGTCGTCCCCGTTGTCGATGTCGGGCATGTCGGTGGTGAAGTTCCGCGACAGCGCCCGGTCGAAGTTCGGCGCGATGTCCGGGTGACTCCCGTCGATGCCGGTGTCGATCACGCCGACAAGAACCTTGCGGGAACCGCGCTCGACCGCGTACGAGCCCTTGGGTGTCGCGCCGATCTGCTTCATGTCCCACTGGAGGTCGCCGAGCGGCTCGGCACTCTTGTGGTGGGCGGCCGCGCGCTGGCCCTTGCTGGCGTCGCGCTCCGCCTGCGCCCGCTCGAGGGCCGCCTTGCTCCCCCGCCCCTGCGAGGCCGTGCCGATGCTCCGGTTGCGAGCCGCCCCGACCAGCGCAGCCGAGTGGTTCGCCCGGGTCGCGAAGTCGGTGTGGTTCGACGTGACGGCCGCGTAGCCGACGTCAGCATTGCTGCGGGTGACGGTGCCGCCGGCGGCCGCGATGGCCTTGCGGGCGGCGGCGTCGCCCACGCCCCGCTGGTACAGCACGACGTAGTGGACGTCGGTGCCCGTGGCACTCGCGCCACTGGCTGCCTGGGCAGGTCCGGCCGGTAGCGCCAGCATGCCGGCCACCAGTGCGGTGGCGACGGCCGTCGATGCGAGGGGTCTACGCATGTGTCCTCCTTCGGGCGGCGGTCTGCCACCCTCGGGTCTGAACCTAGGGTGGCGCGGGCCGTCTGGGCTACCCGTGCCTAACCCGAATGGGCTAGCCAGTCGGGCCGGGGCAGTCAGCTCTTACCTGCCGGCAACCCCGTCCGGGCCCTCATCATGGCTTCGCTGTGCACGGTCGTGCTGAGCGCCGAGACCCTGGCGTAGGCCACCCGTTCGGGTGGCCTACGCACGCCGGTATGGCCGTTGACGGGCGGCAACTGAGACAGTGGAGCCCATGCACGCACAGTCCGTGTGGCGCACCCGCGCCGCGGTCGGCTCAGTGCTGGCCGCGGGCTCGGTCGTGGTCATCGCCGCGCTCGACCTGCTCGGCTGGAGCCTCGGCGGCCAGCGGCTGCGCTCGGTCAGCCCCGGCCTCGCCACCATGAAGCCCTGGACGGCCGTCTGCCTCCTGCTGAGCGGGTCGGCCCTGCTCCTGGTCCGGCGGCGACCACTCTTGTCGCGCCTGTCGTCGCTGCTCGCCGCCGTCCCGGCCGGGTTCGCCGGGGTCGAGTACCTCCAAGGGGCCGGGAGCGGCTTCGACACCTGGCTCTTCCACGCTGCCGTGATGCTGGACGGCGGCACCGTGCCTGGCCGGATGGCTCCGCTGACGGCAATCTGCCTGCTGGGCCTGGCCGCGGCGACCCTGACGCTGCCGTTTCGCCCGACCGTGAGCCAGCTGATCGGTCTGACCGTCACGGCCTTCGCCCTCATCGCGCTGCTCGGGTACCTGTTCGACGTGCAGAGCTTCTACCGCGTCGGTGACTACAACAGCGTCGCGCTCAACACGGCCGCTGCCCTCATGCTCTGCGCGCTCTCGGTGCTGATGAGCGCGCCGGAACACGGCCCGATGAGCGTGGTGACCGACGACTCCCCGGGTGGCGTCCTGATCCGGCGACTCGCCCTCCCGGCGGTGGCTTTCCTGATCTTCGTCGCCTGGCTGCGCCTTCTCGGGCAGCGTGCGGGGTGGTACGACACCACCTTTGGTATTGCGCTCACCTCGACGGCGGCGATCGTGTGCGTCCTGGGGCTGAGCACCCTCACGGCCGTCCGACTGAACCGGCTCGCGCTCGCCCTCGAGCACACCTCCACGGCGCTCGAAGACGCGAATCTCGAGCTGGACAGCCGGGTCGAGTACGCCGGGATCGTCGCCCATGACCTGCGCAACCCGCTGTCGGTCATCACCAGCTCGCTCACGCTGATGGCTCGACCCGAGGTCGGTGACGCGCAGCGGACCAAGCTCCACGAGGGCGCTGAGCAGGCCGCGCACCGGATGCGACTGCTCATCGACGACATCCTGGCTGTGGCCCGGCTGGAGGCCGGCTCCGCGCACTTCGTGGTGCGGCCTACCCCGTTGGACGACCTGGTGCGGGGCGTCACCGACGGCTACGCTGTCATCGGGTCCGGTTCGCCGATCGTGATCCGCTCCCTGGACCGCAACCTCGTGGTCCAGGTCGACCCCGACCAGACCTCCAGGGTGCTCAGCAACCTGCTGTCCAACGCACTCCGGTACTCCCCCGCCCAACACCCCATCCTGGTGAGCCTGGCCAAGGTCGGCTCGTCAGCAGAGGTGCGCGTGCAGGACCGAGGCCCCGGGATCCCCGCCGAGGGCAAGTCCCAGCTGTTCCAGAAGTTCGCCCGCCTCGACGGCTCGGGCACCGAGAGCACCGGCCTCGGCCTGTTCATCAGCCGGTCCCTCGTCGAAGCCCAAGGCGGCCGGATCAGCGTCGAGGACACCCCCGGCGGTGGCGCCACCTTCGTGGTCAGGCTGCCGCTCGCACCGGCTCTCGGGGTCGTCGCTCAGTAGCCGTCCCGGAGCTCGGCAAGCGTGGGGATCAGCCTGTCCACCAGTTGCCCCTTGTCGAGGTAGCCGACCGCACCAACGGCCCGGACCCGGTCCCCCATCACCACTTCGTCGTGGCCGGTCATCACCACGACCTGCGAGCCCGACGACACCTCCAGCAGCCTCGGCAGCAGCTCGATGCCGCTGGTGCCCGGCAGCGTGAGATCCAGGAGGATGAACGCCGGCTG
Source organism: Mycobacteriales bacterium (assembly GCA_046590985.1). Classification (GTDB taxonomy): domain Bacteria; phylum Actinomycetota; class Actinomycetes; order Mycobacteriales; family SCTD01; genus RYN-111. The sequence continues at coordinate 22,214 of JBKJVH010000205.1, read as the reverse complement.
GACCGCGGCGGCGGCCGCCAGCGCCGTCGGGCCGTCCCGCGCGTCGCCGGCCACCTCAAAGTCCTCGGACATCTCGAGCAGCATGCCGATGATCAGGTGGAAGCTCGGGTCGTCGTCCACCACGAGTACAGAACTCGGCACCCGGGCAGCGTACGGGGCCTGGTTCGAGCGGCCGGTCGTAGACCACACAAGCAAGCGCTCGGTAGGTTGGTGCCCCACCCCGACCCCCGAGGCAGGTAGTAGTTGAGCACCGAGATCCCCGCGACCGTCGCCGCCGCCGACATCACCGCCTGGACCGCCGAGGTCGACGTCCTGGTCGTCGGCTTCGGCATCGCCGGCGGCTGCGCGGCCGTCGAGGCGGCCACCGCCGGAGCGTCCGTGCTGGTTGTCGAGCGGGCCGCGGTCCCCGGCGGCACCACCTCCCTCGCCGGCGGGCACTTCTACCTCGGAGGCGGCACCGTGGTGCAGCGCGCCACTGGCCACGCGGACAGCGCCGACGAGATGTACGCCTACCTCATGCAGGTCACCCCGCACCCGGAGCCCGACAAGATCCGGGCCTACTGCGACGGCAGCGTCGAGCACTGCGACTGGCTGGAAGCCCTCGGCTTCCAGTTCGAGCGCAGCTACTACCCCGAGAAGGCCGTCATCCAGCCGGGCACGCAGGGCCTGATGTTCACCGGAAACGAGAAGGTCTGGCCCTACCGCGACAAGGCCGTCCCGGCACCCCGCGGCCACAAGGTCCCCGTCCCCGGCGACACCCGCGGGGCGGACCTGGTCATCCAGCTCCTGGTCAAGCGGGCTGCCGAGCTCGGGGTCCGGACCGTGTACGAGACCGGTGCCACAGCGCTGATCGTGGACGCGGACGGAACGGTCGTCGGCGTCACGACCCGGTCCTTCGACGAGATCGGCGCGATGCGGGCGAAGGCCACCGTCATCGCCGCGGGTGGCTTCGTGATGAACGCCGACATGGTCGCCGAGCACGTCCCTCAGCTGGCCGAGAAGCCGTTCGTCCTGGGCGGCACCTACGACGACGGCCTCGGCATCCGGCTCGGCGCCTCGGCCGGGGCTCAGACGCTCCACATGGACCAGGCGTTCATCACCGCGCCCGTCTACCCGCCGTCGCGGCTCGTCAAGGGGATCATCGTCAACCGGGACGGCCACCGGTTCGTCGCCGAGGACAGCTACCACTCGCGCACCTCGGGCTACGTGATGGACCAGCCGGGCAGGGCTGCCTACCTCATCGTGGACAGCGTCCACATCGAGCACCCCGACTTCTCGCTGACGCCGTTCATCGACGGCTGGGAGACCGTCGAGGAGATGGAGAAGGCCCTCGGCATCCCCGACGGGAACCTCGTGAAGACCCTCAACGACTACAACGAGCACGCCGCCCGCGGCGAGGACCCCGCGTTCCACAAGCATCCCGACTGGCTCGCCCCGCAGAGCACCGGGCCGTGGGGGGCTTTCGACCTGACCCTGGGGAAGGCGCTCTATGCCGGGTTCACGCTGGGCGGGATCCGATGTTCGGTCGACGGTGAGGCCCTGACTGCCGACGGCAGCGTCATCCCTGGCCTGTACGCCGCCGGCGCGTGCGCGGCGAACATCGCCCAGGACGGCAAGGGCTACAGCAGCGGCACCCAGCTCGGCGAGGGCTCGTTCTTCGGGCGGCGCGCCGGCCGGCACGCGGCTACGCGGCGAGCCGGCTGAGGTTCGGTCGACTCGACATCAGCCGCGCACCCTGGGCGTACGCCAGCGGGTAGACCTCCAGCGCCCGTGCCTTGTCGAACAGGTGGTGCGGCGAGTTGGCCAGTGCCGCGATCGCCGCGTCGGGCCGGATCACATGTGCCCGGCCACCGGTGCGACGTTCCCAGCGACGGGTCGAATCTGTCAGCAGCAGGGCCAGCGCCCGACCGCCCGGACCCATCACCGGACCGGCGATCGGGGCGATGACAAGCAGGTGGTCCGCCGGCGGCGCCAGGTGGGCCGAAGCCATCGAGCGGACACCTCCGTCGACGTACAGGCCCTTGCCGATCCGGGCGGGGGCGAACAGGCCGGGGACGGAGGAGGACGCCGCGACCAGGTCCGCGAGCGGCAGCCCGGACAGCAGCTCGCGTCGGTAGGGCAGCTTCACGACGCTGGCGCGGACCCGCGGGTCGGTGCGCTCGCCGAAGACCTCGGACGCCACCCCCCTCAGGAAGCCGGGCCGGAGCTGCGGGACGCGTACCCCCGCGAGCTGGCTCATCACGTCAAAGCCGGTGCCGGTGGCCAGGCAGCTCGCGACCCAGGAGCCCGCTGACGTACCGAGGGCCTCGCAGGTCGCCAACGGCACGCCCGCGTCCACGAGCGCGTGGGCAACCCCCAGCCCGTACGCGATCCCGAAGACACCACCGCCCCCGTAGACAGCGGTGACCGGGGCGCGGTGCGCGGCGACCCGAAGGAACGGCTGGTGGTCCATGCGGCCCTCATCGGCGCGTCGTGGCCAAACCATGAGCGTGAGACACCGGCAGGTCAGGTCCGGGCGAAGTACCGCGCTGCTTGCGCCGGATCGCAAGTCAGGTCAAGGTCCCGGACGTCGTCGGGCCACCACTGCGCCAGCACCGGCACTCCCCCGCTGAAGGACGGCGCGGCGCACATCGCCCGGGCGGTGGCCTGCCCCCTCGGACCGGCGCTGACCCAGGTCGGCGACGGGTCCTGAAGGTCCCCCGTGATGGTGCGCCAGGGAGTCGCCGAGGAGTAGAACCCGGTGAGGTAACCCGCTGCCCGGTAGGCCTTCTGGACGGCGAACAGCACCGCGCGGTTGGTCACGACGTCAGCACCCCACGGCTCGAGGTAGGGCTGCGGCTCGACGTCCATCCAGATGATCGGCGTGGCGAGGTGGGCGCGCCGCAGGCTGTCCAGGTTGATGCGGGCCTCGGCGTGCGCGGCATTGCGCACCCGGCCCAACCTGGTCTTGGACGAGTACGGGCCGCTGCCGCCGTACTGCAGGACCTGCGCCGGGTTGGGCAGGGTGGTGAAGGCGTAGGCGGCGGTACGCAGGTGGCGCTTCTTGGCATCCGCGACCTCCCAGGCCAGGCAGGGGTTGGGGTAGAAGCCGGGCCCGTTCGTCAGGCCGATCACCACGAACTGCGCGTCGGGGCCCGGGAGTGGCAGGCCCTTGCCCGGCTTCTTGGGCAGCGCCCCCGGGGTCCCCACCGGACAGCTCGGCCAGGAGATGTCCGCACCCTGGACCAGGGGCTGTGGCGCACGGTGGGTCGGCGTGGGTCTCGGAGTGGGGACCGGGGCGGAACCGACGGGCGCTCGAGTGGCGTGGGGACTCACCACCGCCACCGGGTCGACCGCGTGCCCGGCACAGCCGGCGAGGGCCAGCGCCACCAGCACAAGTCGGGGACGCAGCACTGGCCCAGGATAGTCGTGGACGGGCTAGGTTTCCCCCCAGACCACGACGAGAGGGACACCGTGCTGGGCAGGCTCATGGGAACCGTGGCACCTCTAGTCCGGCTGCCTCTGACGCTGGTGCAGGCGGTCGAGCCACTCATCGAGAACCTGTCCGCGGTGGCGGTGCGGGCGCTGAAGCTCCTGGACGACGTCGACGGCATCCCCGACCGGATCCGCGAGGTCCTGGAGCGCGCCGACGGGCTCACGACCGGGGTCGACACCGTCGTCGGCGATGCCGCCACCACGCTTGGCAAGGTGCAGCCGGCGGTGGAGGTGCTCGCTGGTCTCGACCTCGCGGTGCTCGCCACGATCACACCGCTGCTCAACGACCTCGGGCTGCTCCTGGCCGGGGTCCGCCGGCTCGACCCGGCGCTCGTCGACGACGCCACGGGTGCTGTTCGGTCGCTGCCGCAGCTCATCAACACCATCGAGGCAGAGCTGCTCCCGGCGCTCGCCTCGCTGGAGGGCCTCGTCCCGGTGGTGGCCCAGCTCGGCGTGCACGTCCACCACCTCGACGGCACCGTCGCCGACGTGGGCGCCCTGCTGGCCGGCATCCCCGGTGCCGCAAGGTTGCTCAAGCGCGGCAACACCCCGAAGGCGGCCCAGCCCTGACCTGGTTCGAGACCGCCGACGTCGAGCAGTACCTCGCCGCGACCGGCGACCTGCTCTTCGCCGATCCGGCCCGTCACACCGTCGCCCTGACGGTCGCGGAGAACGTGCGGCACCAGCCGGACGGCACCCGCTTCGCCTGGTGGGACGACGGTTCCGGCGACGTGACCGGCGCAGCCTCGCAGACCCCGCCGTACCCGGTGATGCTGTCGGTGGTGCCCGACCGCGCCATCCCCGGCCTCATCGAGCTCTTCGAGCCGCAGGCGGTGTTCGGGGCAACGGCGCTGGCGGCGCAGGTGGCGGCGGTGGCGGCCCGCGGGCGGACCGTGACCCTGCGCTCGGCCGAGCGCCTGCACCAGCTCACGACGCTGGAGCACCCGGACGTCGCCGGGGCTGCCCGCGCGGCGACGCTGGACGACCTCGACGTGCTGGTGCCCTGGTGGCACCGCTTCGTGACCGAGTCCGGTGTGGTCGGCAGCGACGCCGAGGTCGAGGTCCGCAAGCGACTGACCTGGAACGGCTTCGTGCTGTGGGAGGACGGCGGCAGGGTCGCCATGGCCGGCCGCACCCGGACCGCCTTCGGGATGGTCCGGATCGGCCCGGTCTACACCCCGGTCGAGCACCGTCGGAACGGGTACGGCGGCGCTGCGACGGCCGCGATGTGCCAGCTCGCGCTGGACCAGGGCGTCTCGGACCTGGTGCTCATCACCGACCTGACCAACCCGACGAGCAACGCGCTCTACCGCCGCCTCGGGTTCACGCCGCTGCAGGATCGGGCGTTCTTCGAGATCTCCTCCTCCTGAGTCGTACCGTTCGCGACCAACGTGACCTACTCTCCTGCGATGGACACCGTGCCGGCGCTGCTCCGGGACCTCCCCGCGTGGTTCTGGAAAGTCCCTTATGTCCCTGATCGCTACCCCGGGGCGGTCCCCCGTTCGGCGCTGCCGGGCGGCGGGAACTGCCACCTGTTCGCCTACGAGGTGCTGGCCCAGTTCGGGTTCCAGATCCCTGACGTGCGGTCCGCCGAGCTCTGGCGTGACACCGACGCCACCACGGTCGTCCTGGCGCCCCGACCGCTGGACCTCGTGCTGTTCCACGAGCGGGAGCAGGCCTGGGGGGCCCACGTCGGCGTGGTGGTCAGCGACACCGAGGTGCTTCACCTGTGCGCCGAGGTCGGTGTCCCTGCGCTGTGGACCTGGGCGGAGTTCGCGGCCCGGCCGCACTACGCCCACATCATCGGCTACAAGCGGCCGCTAGCAACGACCTGAGGGTCGGAGGCTGCTCGTCAGGCTGACCAGTCCGGCGCCTGGGAAACGGATCCGGACCCGGTCGCCGTGCCGGACCAGGCAACCTGCGCCCTCCAGACTGAGCCACCGGGACCACCGCACCTGGACGTCGACCGTCGCCGGCTGGTCCGACCGGAGCCGAAGCTCCGTCCGGGTCGACCGGACCACCACGGCCGGGGCGCTGGCGATCGGCCGCGGATCGACCACCCGGTACACCGACCAGTCGGCGTCCTGCCACACCCGCTCCAAGCCCCTGACGGGGTGCTTCAGCAGCGCCACCTCCGTCGTGCTGCCGAAGTCGATCTGGCCTCGGCGCGGCACGGCGACGGTGTCCACCGCGTTGTCCCGGAGCCAGGCCGTGAACGCTGAGGCCGACAGCTTCTCCCGGTAGAACAAGGGGTTCTGCTGGAGGTCGATCTGGCGCGACCAACCCCGGGCCAGCGGGATGCGCTCAGCCACCTTCCACGCCTCCCGGTGGTTCAGGGGGGCCGCCACCTCGGCCCGGCGGCTGTCAAGGCGTACCAGCTCGGCCGTGAGGCCGTCGGTGCGTGGACCGCTCAGAGCCTGCAGGTCGCCGTGTGTGGGGTCGAGCTGCCAGGCCAGGCAGGCCATCACGGCAGCAGCCAGAACCGGTCCGCGGACCCGCGAGGTGGCGAGCACCAGGCTGGCCGAGAGCACGATGCCGAGGCGCAGCACGTTGCTCCCGAACGGGTCGTCGTGGTTCACGAGCACGAGCACGGCGAGGGTCCAGAGCAGCGCGCCGGTGCGGACCACGGGCTCGGTCGTCAGCGCCGCCAGTCCGAGGCCGGCGAGCACGGCGGGCAGCGCCGCTTGCGCATCGAAGGGCTGGATGCCGCCGCCGGGGAACAGCACCGCGAGCAGCACCACCGGGACACTGGCGGCTACGCCGAGCGTCCAGCCACCTGGCCTGCGGTGCAGCACCAGCAGCGCCGCGGCGAACCCGAGGAAGGCCGCCGCGACCGGGCTGAGCAGCCCGGTCAGGACCGCGAGGACCACCGCCCGTCCGCGGTGCGGCAGGACAACCAGGGCGGCGAGGGCTGCCACCGCACCGAGCGCGAACGTGGTGCGGCCGCTGACGACGTCCGCGACCAGCAGCACCGCCCCGACGACTCCGGCGGCTGTCGGGTGCTCGGTACGCTCGAGCAGCCTGGCCAGCAGGGCCGCCCCCGCCACCGCCGCCAGCAGCCCAGTGAGGCCGACGCCGAGCAGCGCCATCACCCAGGGGGCGAGCAGCGAGTAGCCGTAGGGATGGACGCCGGCGTACCAACTGAGGTCGACGGGTGTGAAGGGCGCGGCGCGCGCGAAGGAGGCCCGTTCGAGCTGTGCCGCCAGGTCGGTGCCGGACAGCGGTGCCAGCAGCAGGTGCAACAGGCCAAGGACGAGCGCGACCAGGCCGGCGACGCGGTCAGGCCGTCTCAGGGGGCGCTGCCTTCTTGGCGGGTGTCTTCCTGGCGGGGGCCTTCTTGGCGGGGGCCTTCTTGGCGGGCTCATTCCCCAGGAAGGCCTGAAGGGTCTCGATGACGACGGCAGTCGCCTCCTCGAGGACGAAGTGCCCGGCGCCGGGGATCGTCACCATGTCGCAGCTGGCGCCGAGGTCCTTGACGATCGACTCCCCGACCGAGACGGGCAGGACGGGGTCTGCGGCTCCCCAGAACACCAGCATCTTCTCCGCCGAGACCTTGGGCGGACCGGCCACTTTCGCGCGGGTGAAGGCCGCAGCGATCCGCGGTCGCGCGGCGGCCCGGTAGTACCCGAGCATCGCGGTCACGCGCGCCGGGTCGGTGTAGGCAGCGGTGTACTCGGCCCGGACCTCAGGGTCGAGCACGGCGTCGTCGTTCTTCCAGGCCAGCGAGAGCATCCCGTCCACGATGCGCTTGCCTCCCAGTCGGAAGAGCAGCTCGGGGGCGAACGGCAGCGCGAACAGCGGGATGTGCACCGCGCGCAGCAGGTTGACATGCCGGTACACCCCGTTGGAGACGGCGAGGCGGCGCACCCGGTCGGGGTGGGCACCGGCCAGGCCCAACGCGATCGACGTCCCCCAGTCGTGCCCGACCACATCCACCCGCTGACCCGGGAGCTCGGCGTCGAGCAGCGCGACGATCTGCGCGACGACCGAGGGCACGTCGTAGGGGCCGCTGTAGGAGGAACCGCCGAGGCCGGGGAGGTCGGGGGCCAGCACCCGGCGGCCGGCGGCCAGCGCCGGCTGGATCTGACGCCAGGCCGACGAGGTCTCGGGTACGCCGTGCAGCAGCAGCACCGGGGTGCCGTCGCCGGCGCCTTCCTCGCGCAGCAGGAAGCGGGTGCTGGCGACCGGCACGTTGCGGGTGCTCATGTGTGGTGTCTCCTCTGGTGGGGCTAGCCGTAGAAGGCCCGTTCCACGACGAGCCGGGCCCGCCGTGTCAGTCGCCGGTAGTCGTCCAGGAACTCCCCCTGCGCCCCCGCAGGGTAGCCAAGGGCCTGCGCGACCCCCGCGAGCTCCTTACCGCTCGAGGGCAGGGCGGGGGTGGCCTTGCCGCGGACCAGCACGAGGACGTCGCGCACCCTTGAGGTCAGGGTCCAGGCCTGCTCCAGAGTGGCTGCGTCGTCCGGTGCGAGCAGCCCTGCCTGCGAGGCGGCCCGGAGCGCCGGCACGGTCATCGGGGTGCGCAGGCTGGGCACCTCCGCGCCGTGCTGCAGCTGCAGCAGCTGTACGGTCCACTCCACGTCTGCGAGCCCGCCGAGTCCGAGCTTGAGGGCGAGGGTCTTGTCGGCCCCCTTGGGGATCCGCTCGTTCTCCATCCGAGCCTTGATCCGACGGATCTCGACGAGCTGCTCCGGGGCCAGACCGCCCACTGGATAGCGGATCGGGGCGATATCGACCAGGAACCTTGCCGCCACGTCGGCGTCGCCCGCAAGCGGCGCGGCGCGCAGCAGCGCCTGCGACTCCCACACATGGGACCAGCGGGCGTAGTAAGCCTGGTACGACGACAGGCTTCGGGTCAGCGGACCCTGCCGGCCTTCCGGGCGGAGGTCGGCATCGACCTCCAACGGCGCGTCGGGCGCCGGCAGCGAGAGCAGCCGTCGCAGCTCGTTGGCCACCTCATGGGCCGCCGCCGCGGCGGCGGACTCCGTGGCGCCGTCGTTCGCCTCGTGCACGAACAGCACGTCGGCGTCGCTGCCGTACCCCTGCTCGAGCCCGCCGAGCCGACCCATCGCCACCACCGCGAGCCGCATCGGCAGCGGCGCCCGGCGCTCGGCCTCGATCTTCCTCGTGGCCACCTCCAACGCCCCGGCGATGGTCGCCGCCGACACCGCCGAGAGGGCCTGGCCGACGGCGGGTGCGAGCCCCAGCAGGTCGGCGCAGGCGATCCGCAGCAACTCGTGCCGCCGCAGGCTTCGCAGCGCCGCTGCAGTGGCCTCCCAGTCCTCCCGGCGCTTGGCCACCGCGAGGAAGGATTGCTCGAGTGCCTCCGCCGACCTGGGGAGCAGGTCGTCGTCCTTGGCGAGCAGCCGGACCGCGTCGGGGGCGCGGACGAACAGGTCAGCGACATAGCGCGACGAGGCGAGCAGCCGGGCGAGCCGTTCGGCGGCAGTGCCCTCGTCACGCAGCAGCCGGAGGTACCACGGCGAGGTGCCGAGAGCGTCGGAGACCTGCCGGAACGACAGCAGGCCCCGATCGGGGTCGGCCGCGTCAGCGAACCAGCCGAGCATCGCCGGCAGCAGCGTCTGCTGGATGGCGGCCCGCCGGGACACCCCCTCGGTGAGGGCTTCCAGGTGCCGCAGGGCGGTCGCGGGATCGTCAAAGCCCAGCGCCACCAGGCGTTCTCGGGCAGCTTGGGGGGTGAGTCGCGCATCGGAGGCGGGGAGCCGCGCGACCGCCGCCAGCAACGGCCGGTAGAAAAGCTTCTCGTGCAGCCGCCGGACCTCCTGGAAGTGTCCGTACCGCTCGCGCCGGAACATCGGCAGCACGTCCCCGCGATAACCGAGCGACCGCGCCAGCCGGCGCAAGGCCACCTCGTCGGTCTCGGCCGGAAGGAGGTGCGTACGGCGCAGCCGGTGGAGCTGGAGCCGGTGCTCGACGGTCCGCAGCCACCGGTACGCCTCGGACAGGTGCCGAGCGTCCTCGCGTCCGACGTACCCGCCATCGGCGAGCTGGGTCAGCGCCGTCAGGGTCGTGCCCGACCGGACGGTGTCGTCGGTACGGCCGTGCACCAGCTGCAGCAGCTGTACGGAGAACTCGACGTCGCGCAGCCCACCGGGGCCGAGCTTCACCTCCCGGGACGCAGTGTCGGCGCGCAGCGTGGCCTCGACCCGGCGGCGCATCGCCTGGATGTCCTCGACAAACCCAGGGCGCTCACCGGCGGACCACACCAGCGGGGCGAGGGTCTGGATGTACGCCTGCCCGAGGGCGAGGTCACCGGCCAACGGTCGTGCCTTCAGCAGCGCCTGGAACTCCCAGGTCTTGGCCCAGCGCTGGTAGTAGGCCAGGTGGCTGGCGAGCGTCCGGACGAGCGGTCCGGCCTTGCCTTCCGGACGCAGTCCTGCGTCGACCGGCCAGGCGACCTCGGCGCAGACCTGCATCATCTTGCTGGCCAGCCCGGTGGCCGCCTGGAACGCCGCCTGCTCGTCGGCACCGTCGATCGCCTCCGCGACGAACACCACATCGACATCACTGCAGTAGTTGAGCTCGCGACCGCCGCACTTGCCCATCCCGACCACGGCCAACCGGAACGAGGGCAGCGTCTCGGGCAGCGACGCAAGAGCTACCGAGAGGCCCGCGGACACCGTCGCGCTGGCAAGGTCCGCGAGCTCTGCTGCCACGTCCTCGACGGCCATCGCGCCGGACAGGTCGCGAGCCGCGAGCGCCAGCAGGCAACGGCGGTAGGCGTGCCGCAGTGACGCGATGACGTCCGGTCCGGCGCCGCGGGCCTTCGCCCCGCCGCTTCCCCACGGCAAGGGGCTGGCCGGCGGCGCTCCGACGGCGTCGAGCAGCTGCCACTGCAGCCCGAACAGGGAGGGCCGGACCGTCGTGACGTCGTCGTCGGCCAGCAGGTACCAGTCCTCAGGGTGCTCCGCGAGGTGGTCGCCCAGCCCGATGCTGGTGCCGAGGACACCGAGGAGCCGCTGCCGAAGGCCCTCGCGCTCCTTCAGGCCCACCAGCAGCTCGCCCGGCTGCCGGACAGCGGGCACCAGCCGGGCCAGCGCGGCCACTGCGAGGTCCGGGTCGGGGGTCTCCCCCAGCGCCAGCACCACCACCGAGGCACCCGCGTCCACCGGGTGGTCGTCGCGCCAGAGCCCCGCGGTGGTGAGGTGAAGCGCCGCCTCACGAGCGTCGCTGAACCCCATCCGGACCAGCCGCCCGACAGCGGTCCCCCGCGGCTCCGTCATCGCGTCACGCCCCCACTCACCCGGTGATCCACGGAACCGGAGCAACGCAGAACCGGCGGGATCGGAGTGCTCCCGTTCCGTGGATCACCGGCGGGGAGGGCGCTCATAGCGCTAGGGCGTAGCAGAGCGTCTCGGGGTGGTCGATGTAGTACCCGAAGGGAGGGATCGGCGTGAAGCCCTCCGCCACGTAGAGCCCGATCGCGGCCGGCTGGCGTGTCCCGGTCTCGAGCCACACCTCGTGCAGGCCGACCTCCCGGGCATGCGCGACCAGCCCGCGAAGCACCGTCCGGGAGTGACCACGTCCGCGGTGCGCCGGATCGACGTACATGCGCTTGATCTCGCCGAGGCCTGCGCTCAGGGGACGCAGGCCACCGCAGGCGACGTCGAGCCCGCCGACCGCCCCGACGAGGAAGACCCCGACCGGCGGGAGGAAGTCATCGGACGCCGCCGGTGAGGCACCTTCGTCGTCCTCGTACAGCGCCTTCATCTCCTCAACCATGGCGTCGGTGAGGCCGCCAGCCTCGGCGAACGCCACCGGACGGAGATCCATCACGCGACGGCGAGCCGGGCGAACCGCCGGAGGACCTCGCCCCACACCTCTTCGACCTCGTCGAGCTCCGGCAGGGTCCGATCCAGCAGGGCCTGCGGGTCCAGCCCCAGCTCGATCAGCTCCGGGGTGTTGTGGGCGGCCCAGAGGGCCACCATCTCCGGCGGCGTCTCGATGTGGAACTGGACGCCCCAGGCGGCCGCTCCGACCCGGAACGCCTGGTTCGGGTAGCGGCCGCTGGACATCAGTAGCGTCGCCGCCGGCGGCAGGTCCACGACGACGTCCCAGTGCCACTGGACCACCACCGGCGACAGCGGCAGGTCCCAGAACAGCGGGTCAGCGGCTGCGACGTCGCGCTTGGCCACGAGCTTCGCGCCGAGCTCGGGGCCGGCCGGGCCTTCGATGACCCGACCCCCGGCGGCCTCGGCGAGCAGCTGCGCCCCCAGGCAGATCCCGAACGTGGGCAGCCCGGACCCGACCGCCTCCCGCAGCAGGTCCTTGGTGGCCCGCAGCCAGGTGGCGGACCCGTCGTCGTAGGCCTGCTGGGGACCGCCCATGACGACGACGGCCGCAAAGCCCGCCAGGGCCTCGGGCAGCGCGTCGCCACGCCATGGTTCCACGACCTCGAGCTCGAGCCCCTCTTCCGGCAGCCATCGACCCAGGTGCCCCGGGCTCTCGGACTCGGTGTGGGTGATGACCAGCGCCCTCACAGCACGGGGAGGTAGCGGCCGAGTTCGAACGGGGTGACCTCCTGGCGGTAGGCCTTCCACTCCTCGCGCTTGTTGCGCAGGAAGAAGTCGAAGACGTGCTCACCAAGGGTCTCGGCCACCAGCTCGCTGCGCTCCATGCACTCGATGGCCTCCGACAGCGACCCGGGGAGCGGGGTGATGCCCAGCGCGCGGCGCTCGCCGTCGGACAGCGCCCAGACGTCGTCCTCGGCGCCGGGAGGCAGCTCGTACCCCTCCTCGACGCCCTTGAGACCGGCGGCCAGCAGCAGCGCGAAGCACAAGTAGGGGTTGGTCGCGGAGTCCGGGCTGCGGACCTCGATCCGGGTGCTGTTGCCCTTGGTCGGCTTGTACATCGGAACGCGCACCATCGCGGAGCGGTTGTTGGACCCCCAACAGACGTACGGCGGTGCCTCCCCACCCCAGGTGAGCCGCTTGTAGGAGTTCACCCACTGGTTCGTGACAGCGGTGATCTCCGAGGCATGCCGCAGCAGCCCCGCGATGAACTGCCTGGCCACCTTCGACAGGTGCAGCGGGTCGTTGCCGTCGTAGAAGGCGTTCTGGTCGCCCTCGAACAGCGACAGGTGGGTGTGCATGCCGCTGCCCGGCTGGTCGCTGAACGGCTTCGGCATGAACGTCGCGTAGACGCCCTGCGAGAGCGCGACCTCCTTGATGACGTGCCGGGCGGTGAGGATGTTGTCGGCGGTGCTCAGCGCGTCGGCATAGCGCAGGTCGATCTCCTGCTGGCCGGGTGCGACCTCGTGGTGGCTGTACTCCACCGAGATGCCGAGGCGCTCGAGCATCGTGATCGTGGTGCGCCGGAAGTCGTGGCTGACGTCGTGCGGGGTCAGGTCGAAGTAGCCCCCCCTGTCGACCGGGACCGGTGGCTGCTCGTCGGACTTGAGCAGGAAGAACTCGATCTCCGGATGCGTGTAGAACGTGAAGCCGGCATCGGCCGCTTTGCCCAGCGCGCGCCGCAGCACGTGCCGCGGGTCGGCCCAGGACGGCGACCCGTCCGGCATCTGGATGTCGCAGAACATCCTTGCTGTACCTGGGTTCTCGCCGCGCCACGGCAGCACCTGGAAGGTCGCTGGGTCCGGCTTGGCGAGCATGTCGCTCTCCTGCACCCGCGCGAAGCCCTCGATGGCGGAGCCGTCGAAGCCGATGCCCTCGGCGAACGCGCCTTCGAGCTCAGCGGGGGCGATGGCGACCGACTTCAAGGTCCCGAGCACGTCGGTGAACCACAGCCGGATGAAGCGGATGTCCCGCTCCTCGAGGGTGCGGAGCACGAACTCTTGTTGCTTGTCGATCCGACTCATCTCCGCAGGTCAGAGGCTGATGGGGCGCTGGTGCCCCACGCTACTGGGTCGGCTTCCTACACTCTGCGCGTGCATTCACAGGGCTGGTGGGTCACGGTCGGCGAGCACTCAGCGTCGGTCCTCACGATGACGGTCGAAGACGTGCCGGCGCCCAAACGTGCATGATCTGCCCATGGCTCAACGCGTCGGGATCGACCTGACCTCCGTGACGACCGTGCGCGAGGCGGTCGCGGCGCACGGCGACCGCTACCTGGAGCGGGTCTACACCGCACAGGAGCTCACCGACTGCGGCGGCGACGCCGCCCGGCTGGCTGGCCGGTTCGCCGCGAAGGAGGCCACCCTCAAGGTGCTCCGGCCGGCGGCGGACACCCCGCTGCCGTGGAGCGACATCGAGATCGTGCGTGACCCCGGAGGGCACGTCGAGCTGCACCTCACCGGCCTGGCCGCAGCGCGGGCCGCCAGCGAGGGCCTCGCAGAGTTCGCGGTGTCGCTGACGCACGACGGTGATGCCGCCTGCGCCGTCGTCATCGCGCAAGGGAGCCCTGTAGGACAGGCACCTACCTGCCGATGACCGCTGACATGAATGACCTGATCCGCATCGTCCTGGCCGAGCAGGGCCGGCTTCCCGTCTCGCCCGCCACGCTGGGCGAGGAGGCGGACCTCTACCAAGCAGGCATGACCTCGCATGCGAGCATCAGCGTCATGCTCGGACTCGAGGAGGCCTTCGACGTGGAGTTCCCCGACCGGATGCTGACCCGTGAGGTGTTCTCGAGCATCGCCAGCATCCGTAGCGCGCTGGACGAGCTGGCAGCCACCGCCTGATGGCCTTTCTGGACGGCATCCGGTCCGCCGCCGCCGTTGCGGCCGAGCACGCCGTCGACGTGGATGCCGGTGCCCGCTTCCCTCAGGAGGCCCTCGACGCGCTCAAGGACACCGGGGCGCTGTCCGCCCTCGTCGACGGGGTGCCGTTCCGCGAGGTCGCCGAGGCCTGCCAGCTGCTCGGCCGCTCCTGCTCGGCCAGCGCCATGGTCTTCGCGATGCACCAGATCGAGGTGGCCGTGCTCGTCCAGCACAGCGACGGTTGGGACTGGGTCAAGGGCTACACCGAGGACCTCCGCACCGAGCAGCGGCTCATCGGCTCGGTGACGTCCGAGATCGGCACCGGTGGCGACATGAGCCGCTCCATCGCTGCCGTCGAGACCCTCGACGACGGCACCTGCAGGTTCACCAAGCAGGCTCCCACCGTCTCCTACGGCCAGTACGCCGACGACCTCCTCACGACCCTGCGCCGCGCTCCCGAGGCCGAGGGTGGCGACCAGGTGGCTGTTCTCACCACCCGCGCCCAGAACACCATGGCCATGACCGGTACGTGGGACCCGCTCGGGATGCGTGGCACCTGCTCCCCCGGCTTCACGGTGAGCGCCACGTTCAGCCCGGAGCAGGTCGTGCCGGCGCCGTACACGACCATCGGAGCCGAGAGCATGGTGCCGGTGTCGCACCTGCTGTGGGGCCACCTTTGGGTCGGCATCGCGATCGAGGCGTTCGACCGGGCCCGCAAGTCCCTGAAGGCGGCCGGCGCACAGCGCGGCTCTGCCCGTGCCCACCGGCTCTCGGAGCTGTACAACGAGCTCGCCGCGACCCGGGCCCAGCTCGCTGAGGCGCTCGACCGCTACGTCCGCGAGGTCGCCGAGCCCGGCCGGCCCGCCCTGCGGACGATGAGCGCGGCGCTGCGCCACAACGTGCTCAAGACGTCGGTGTCGACCTCGGTTGCGTCGGTGTGTCAGGGGTCGCTGGAGGTCACGGGCATCTCCGGGTATCGCAACGACTCGCCGTTCTCCATCGGTAGGTTGCTGCGCGACAGCCTCTCGGCGTCTTTGATGGTGTCCAACGACCGGTTGCACGAGACGAACGCCGCCCTGCTGATGGTGGTCAAGGAGGGCTGACATGGACGCTCCACAGGCGACTCCCGCGCAACGGGAGCTCCGGGAGCGGCTGGTCATCGAGGGCTGGCTCGTCCCGAGCACGGTTCCCGGTGTCACCGGCCAGGGCGCGGCGTTCGTGGCCCTGCGGCGGCGGCTCGACAGCCGCATCGGCCGGCTCTGCAGCTCTGAGGGCGCCGTGTCGATGGAGTTCCCGCCCATCGAGCCCCGGACGGACATGGAGTCCGTCGGCTACCTGGCGTCGTTCCCCCAGCTCGCCGGGTCGGTGTTCGCGTTCCGCGGTAGCGAGCTC
Organism: Mycobacteriales bacterium; assembly: GCA_046590985.1. Classification (GTDB taxonomy): domain Bacteria; phylum Actinomycetota; class Actinomycetes; order Mycobacteriales; family SCTD01; genus RYN-111. The sequence goes on along the minus strand of JBKJVH010000205.1, from coordinate 6,676 downwards.
GACGCCCGTGACCTCGGCGAGAAGGCTCACGCCCACCAGGACTGGAGCGGGCACCTCACGGTGGCCGACACGGTGCTCGTCCCGGCCGCGTGTCACCCGGTCTACCCGGCGCTGAGCCGGTCCCCGATCCCAGCCGGGGGCATCACGATCGACACCGGCGCGGCCTGGGTGTTCCGGCACGAACCGTCCGACGACCCCTGCCGGCTGCAGGCCTTCCAGATGCGCGAGCTGGTCCGCTGCGACTCCGCCGATGCCGTAGGAGCCTGGCGTGACAGCTGGCGCGACCGGGCGCTGACCTTCCTGCAGTCCCTGGGCCTGCCGGCCGCGTTCGACGAGGCCAACGACCCGTTCTTCGGCCGCTCCGGCCGGATGCTCGCCCGCAACCAGCGCGAGCAGAAGCTGAAGTTCGAGATCCTCGTGGACGTGGGCGGGGACGGCCCCACGGCGATCGCCTCGTTCAACGCGCACGCCGACCACTTCGCGTCCGTGTTCGGGCTGGTGTCGGCCACCGGCGAGGCTCTCCACACCGCCTGCCTCGGGTTCGGCATCGAGCGCTGCGTGCTCGCGCTGCTGTACACCCACGGCCTGGACCCGGCGGCCTGGCCGGCTCAGGTGATCGCCGAGCTGGCGGCGTGACCGCACTGCTCGGGCTCGACCCGGCGACCTACCAGCCGCACGCCGTCCACCGGCCGGACTTCGGCTACCCCGAGACGAACTGCTGGACCGATGTGGTCGTGGAGCTGCTGCACGCCAAGGGCCTGGAGCCGCTGGCTGCGCTGGGCTGCACCCTCGCGCTGGACCACGAGGGCGACCAGTTCACGTTCTTCAAGCCCCGGCCCGAAGAGCTCGAAGCCCTGTACGGGGTGGACATCCACGAACTCCAGCCCTATCGGGCGCTGACCTCCCACATCGAGACCCAGCTCCAGCAGGGGCGCACCTTGCTCGTCGAGGTGGACGGCTGGTGGCTGCCCGACACCGCCGGCACGTCCTACCGCCAGGCACACGTCAAGACGGCCGTCGGCGTCGAGTCGCTCACGGCCGACCGTCTCGTCTACTTCCACAACGCCGGCCTGTACGCCCTCGAGGGCGAGGACCTCGCGCGGGTCCTCGTACCCGACGGGCTGCCCGGGTACGTCGAGGTCGTCCGCTTCGACGCGGGCACCGCCCTCGAGGGCGATGAGCTCCGAGGGCTGTCGCGTGAGCTGCTGCGGGATGCCTTGCTGCGCAGGCCTTCTCGCAGTCCATTCCTCGCCTTCGGTGAGCAGCTGGAGCGCGAGCTGGACGAGATCGTGGCCCTGGACGCCGCGCACGTCCACGTCTTCGCGTTCGCCACCACCCGCATGGCCGGCGCCGCCGGGGCGCTGGCAGCGGCCCACGTGCGCTGGGTGCTCGGACCAGCCGGCGAGGACGCGGCTCGCTGCCTGGACCAGGTGTCCCAGTGGACCCGCACCCTGACGATGCGGCTGATGCGCCGCAAGCCGTTCGACCCGACCGAGCTCGTGGGGGCGCTCACCTCGTCCTGGGCCCAGGCCCAGGAGCGCCTCGATGAGCTGGCCTAGCACCGGCCTCACCGGCTGGCAGCTGCTGGCCGACGACGGGACGCAGACGCCTGTGACGGTCCCGGGCACCGTGACGCAAGTCTTCCCCCAGGCGCTCGACGCCGACGAACGCCCCTGGACCTTCCGGACCGTGGTCGACGAGGTGCCCGCAGCGCCGGTGGACCTGGTCCTGGAGGGAGTGGCCACCTCCTGGGAGGCCGTCCTCGACGGCACCGTGGTGGCCGATGGCCGGTCGATGTTCGCGGCGACACGTGTGGACGTCACGTCCCTGGTGAGCAAGGGATCCGTGCTCGAGATCCGGTGCCTGCCCCTGGCCACGGCACTGCCCGACGGAAGGCCGCCCCGGGCTCGCTGGCGCACCCGGCTCGTGGCGGACAACAACCTCCGGCTGATCCGTACCACCCTGCTCGGCCGCTGCCCCGGCATCGCGCCAGGGCCGCCGGTCGTCGGGCCGTGGCGCCCTGTCCGGCTGGAGACGCGAAGGTCTGCCTTCTCGGTCTCGACCCGGCTCGACGGTTCCGTGGGTGTCGTCACCGTCACCGGCGAGGGGGTGTTCCACTGCGCCGACGTCTCCGGGACCTCGGAGCTGCGCCTGCCCGACGTCGAGCGGTGGTGGCCGCACACCCACGGCGAGCCGGTGCTGCACGACGTGACCCGAACCCTGGAGGGCGTCACGACCACCGTCGCCCGGGTGGGCTTCCGGTCAGTCCAGAACGCCTCCGACACGTCGGTGGACCTCGTCGTCAACGGCGTCCCGGTCTGGGCGCGCGGCGCGGTCTGGACACCACCGGGACTGCTCGCCGGGGTGCCCGAAGACCCCTACGAGACGGTCCAGCTGGCCCGCGACGCGGGCATGAACCTGCTCCGCGTGCCTGGGCTTGCCCCGTACGAGTCGGAGGCGTTCTTCGCAGCTTGCGACGAGCTCGGGGTGCTGGTCTGGCACGACCTGGCGCTGGCCAACCTCGACGTGCCGCACGACCAGCTCGACGTCGCCGGGGAGCTCGGCGACCTGCTGGAGCGAGCGGCCGGACACCCCTCCCTGGCAGTCGTCTGCGGCGGCAGCGAGACCGCCCAGCAGGTCGCGATGCTGGGCCTGGACCCGAACCTGTGGCGGACGCCGTTCCTCGACGAGCAGGCGCCGGCCCTGGTCGGCGACCGCGCGGTCTGGGTCGCGAACTCCCCCGTCGGCGGAGCACTGCCGTTCCGGGTCGGCGCGGGTGTCGCGCACTACTTCGGGGTGGGCGGCTACCGCCGGCCGCTGTCGGATGTCCGGCCGGCAGGCGTGCTCTTCGCATCGGAGTGCCTGGCCTTCGCCAACCCGTCCTCCGACGCTGACGCCTGGGTCCCGCGGGACAACGGCGCCGACTGGGACTTCGCCGACGTGCGGGAGCACTACGCCCAGACGCTCGACCGGCCGTCCGAAGCTGTCGTCGGGGAGCTGATGGCGCACGTCTTCGGCGAGTGGCGTCGATCCACCTCCCCCAACCGGGGCGGGCTGGTGCTGTGGCTCCGCGACCTGCAGCCCGGCGCCGGGTGGGGGGTGCTCCGGTCCAACGGCACGCCGAAGTCGCCCTGGTGGTCGCTGCGCAGATCTCTGGCACCACGGGCGATCTGGTTCACCGATGAGGGGCTGGATGGGGTCGCGGTCCACCTGGCGAACGACCGTGCCGCGCCGTGGGAGGGCGTGCTGCGGATCACCTGCTACCGCGCCGACGACCTGCGGCTCGAAGAGGTCTCCGTACCGATGTCGGTGCCGGCGCACGGAGGCCGTGAGGAGGACGTCGAGGCCGTCCTTGGGCGCTTCCTGGACCTGTCGTACGCCTTCCGCTTCGGGCCGGCCGCGGTGACGACCGTGGTCGGCACCTTCGAGGACGGGACGACCTCACCCGCCCAGGCGTTCCACTTCCCGGTCGGCCGCCCGACCAGCGCCCACCCCCCTGGCGTCCTCACCCTCGGCCGGGATGACGAGGCGCTGATCTTGACCTCCGCCAGGGTGCTCGACGAGGTACGGCTGAGCGTGGCACGGCCCGGCGACAACCACTTCTGCCTTGAACCAGGGGTCCCTCGTCGGATTGCGGGGGTACCAGGTCGGGTACGCGTGACCGCTCGCAACCTCACCGGCGAGGTTTCCGCTGACTGAGAGTGGGCAAACCATCACGTAGCGTCAGATAACGTGACGGCATCCGGCCAACCGAAGGGCCGACGATCCACATGCTCACGAACTTCCTCAAGCGCAAGCAGCGACGGACCGGCACGTGCTCCTGCTCGCACGACCAGACCGTCCACGAGCACTACCGCCGCGGCAGCGACTGCGGCTTTGCCGCCTGCGCCTGCGTCGCCTACCGCGCCGACACCGCCCCTGCTGGGCTGAACCGGGACCTGCACGCCGCCTGACTTCCGGGAACAGATCGATCCCGCACGGGGTAGTAGAGATCAGACCCCTGAACCCGGAGGAGATCCATGAGCAACCCCATCACGGCAAGCGGCACGTTCAACATCGGCAAGGACCTCGAGGTGCACCGCCTCGGCTACGGCGCCATGCGCATCACCGGCGCCGGCATCTGGGGCGAGCCCAACGACCGGGACGAGGCCAAGCGCGTCCTGCGCCGCGCTGTCGAGCTCGGTGTCGACTTCATCGACACCGCCGACAGCTACGGCCCGTACGTCTCCGAGGACCTCATCCGCGAGGCGTTGCACCCCTACGACCACGTCGTCATCGCCACGAAGGGCGGCCTCACCCGCTGGGGGCCGGACCGGTGGGAGCAGGTCGGCCGTCCCGAGTACCTCCGCCAGTGCGTGCACATGTCCCTGCGCCGGCTCGGGCTCGAGCAGCTCCCGCTGTGGCAGCTGCACCGGATCGACGGCAAGGTGCCTGTCGAGGAGTCGCTCGGCGCCATCAAGGAGCTGCAGGACCAAGGCCTGATCAAGCACGTCGGACTGTCGCAGGTGTCGGTCGCCGAGATCGAGCAGGCGCGCAAGGTCATCGACGTCGTGAGCGTCCAGAACCTCTACAACCTCGCAGACCGCAGCTCGGAGGACGTGCTGGACTACTGCGAGCGCGAGGGCATCGGGTTCATCCCCTGGTTCCCCGTTGCCGCGGGGGCGCTGGCCAAGCCCGGTGGCGTCCTGGACGAGATGGCGAAGGAGCACCACGCCAGCCACGCGCAGCTCGCGCTGGCCTGGCTGCTGAAGCGCTCCCCCGTGATGCTCCCGATCCCGGGCACCGGCTCCGTCGCCCACCTCGAGGAGAACTGCGCGGCCGGCGAGGTCGTGCTGAGCGACGACGAGTTCGAGACGCTGCTGAAGGCCGCTTCCTAGCGCTCAGGCTGCACACAGGCGGCGTCCACGAGACTGGTCGGATGGACTCTGACCTGTTTCGGGCTGTGAACGACCTCGCCAAGGACACCCCTTGGCTGCACGGGATCGCCCGCTTCTACGCCTCGACCGCCGGTCCGGCGCTGCTGGCGCTGCTGGTGCTCGCCGCCGTCGCCTGGTCGCGACGGCGCGAGACGAGCGTGCTGGCGGCGTCGGTCTGGGCCGGGTTGGCGCCGCTCGTCGCGGTGGCCCTCAACCAGCCGTTGGTGCACGCCTTCAACAGGGCCCGCCCGTTCACCGCGCTGGACCACGTGCTGGTGCTGAGCCACCGCAGCGCCGACGGCGGGATGCCCAGTGACCATGGCACGCTGGCCGGCGCGGTGCTGGGCGCGCTGTTCCTGGTCGACCGGCGCTTCGGCTGGGCGGCCACCGTCGTGGGCGTCACGCTGGCTGCGAGTCGGGTCTACGTCGGAGCCCACTACCCGGCTGACGTGCTTGCGGGGCTGGCGTTGGGGGCGCTGGTCGCGGTCCTGGGCTGGCTGCTGATCCGCACCCCGATGACGGCCGCGGTCAGCCGGCTCCGCCTCACCCGTCTGCGGCCGCTGCTCACCGCCTAGATTCGAGGGCATGCCGCAGCTCCGCATCGGACTCGCCCAGGTCGACACCACGGTGGGCGACCTGAAGGGGAACGCCGACGTCGTCAGCCACTGGGTGGCCCAGGCACTGGAGGCCGGCTGCCACGCGGTGGTGTTTCCCGAGATGACGCTCACCGGGTACATGCCCGAGGACCTGGTGCTGCGCCGCTCCTTCGTCCAGGCGTCCCTCGACTGCCTGGCCGCCGTGGCCACCCGGCTGAACGCCGAGGGCGCCGGCGAGGTGGCCGTGGTGGTCGGCTACTGCGACCGCAGCCACCGCCCGTCGCCGGCCGTCGGTCGCCCCGCCGGCGAGCCGCAGAACGCCGCCGCCGTGCTCTGGCGCGGCGAGGTGGTGGCGACCTACGCCAAGCACCACCTCCCCAACTACGGCGTGTTCGACGAGTTCCGGTACTTCGTCCGAGGTGACCGCTTCCCGGTGGTGACCCTGCACGGCGTCGACGTCGGGATCGTCATCTGCGAGGACCTCTGGCAGGAAGGCGGCCCGATCACCGTCGCCCGCGAGGCCGGCGTCGGCCTGCTGCTGTGCCTGAACGCCAGCCCGTACGAGCGGGGCAAGATCGACGTCCGCGGCGAGCTGGTGACCCGGCGCGCGGTCGAGGCGGGCGCAGCCATCGCGTATGTGAACCTCGTCGGGGGTCAGGACGAGCTGGTCTATGACGGGGACTCCCTCGTCGCCACCGCGGACGGCACGATCGTGGCCCGGGCGCCGGTGTGGACCGAGCAGCTGCTGGTCGTCGACCTCGAGCTACCGGCGGCCTCGAGCGCGCTGCTCGGTGACGTCGACGCCAAGGACGGCACCACCATGCACGTCGACCGCAGAGTCCTTGCTGGCCAGGCTGTTTCGCCGTACCCGCCCCTGGTTCCCACCGTCGCGCCAGCGATGTCGGACGAGGCCGAGGTGTGGGGCGCGCTGATCACCGCGATCCGGGACTACGTGAACAAGAACGGGTTCAGGAGCGTGGCGATCTGCCTGTCCGGCGGTATCGACAGCGCGGTCGTGTCGACCCTCGCGTGCGACGCGCTCGGCCCCGACCGGGTGCACGTGATCGGGATGCCCAGCGCCTGGTCGTCGGAGGGGTCCGTCGCCGACGCGAAGGCCCTCGCGGACCTGCAGGGCCTGCACTGGCAGCAGATCCCGATCGCCCC
>JBKJVH010000067.1:0-7188 GCA_046590985.1 Mycobacteriales bacterium | reverse complement strand
GGCTACGCGGTCGTGACCTGGACCTGGGTCACGCCGCTCTTCGGAGGCCGGCCAGGACTGAACACGGGCATCGACCTCGACGCGGTGACGCCGGCCACGTTCGGGTCGCGGACACCTTCACAGCTGCTGCCCGCGATCTTGTCCCGGCTTCCTCAGATCCCCGACCTGGCAGGGGTTCTCGACCTCGAGCGCGTAGTCCTGGGCGGTCACTCCGCCGGTGGCACGATGGCCTTGCTCTGCTCGTCCTGGCTCGACCTTCCGGCCTTCTCCTACGGCGGGCACACCCGCACCCAGGTGCCGCAGGGCTTCGGCGACGACCACTACCTCCCGCTGGGCGACGGTCCGCCGCTGCTCCTGCTCGGCGGCCTCGACGACGGCATCGGCGATGCGATCTCCCTCGCCCAGCGCGGCCGTGTCCTGCCCGGCCACCCGATGACGCTGACCCAGGCCCGCGCGGTGCCGCCGACCCGCCCGTCCTGGTGCGTGCTGCTGGAAGGCGCCAACCACTACTCGTTCTGCGAGGGCTACGACGGCACGTCGGGCCGCGGCTACCTCGAGGGGGCCGCCACGGGCGATGCGGTCGCCGTGCGCGAGCGGATCGCTTCGCTGGTCCTGACGTTCCTCGGAGTGGTCCTCAACGGCGAGAGCGCAGTCGCGCTCAGCTGAGCAGCTCGCGGAGCAAACCGTTGAACGCGATCGGGTCCTCCCAGAGCAGCAGGTGACCGGCGTCGTCGACCTCGACGAAGTCCGCGCCGGCCGCCGCTGCCGCGGCGTGGACCGGCGCGGGTGGGGCGATCTCGTCCCGGCTGCCTGTGACGAACGTGACCGGCATGGTGAGCCGTCCAAGATCGTCGGCTGTCAGGTCGAAGTCCCGGATGCGCGCGAAGCCGTTCAAGGCCGGCGCCGGGTTCAGGGCGCCGACGAGCTGGTAGAGGTAGGCCAGACCGGCGTTGTCCGCGCAGAACTCCGGAGTGAGGGTCGTTGGCCGAGCGAGCTCTTGCGCCGGCCAGCCCCGCGCGGCCAGCGCGGCGGTGAAGGTCTCCCAGTGCGCCTCAGCCGCCGGCGGGAACACCCCCGCGAGCGACGAGATGACCACCACGGAGAGCACCTGGGAGGGAAGAGTGGCTGCGTAGCGGAGGGCGGTCCACCCCCCGGCCGAGTGCCCGACCAGGTGCCAGGTGTCGATGCCCAGGTGGAGCCGGACAGCCTCCAGGTCGGCGGCGCAGGTCACCGGACTCCCCTGACCAGCCGCATCACTGGAGCGTCCCGCGCCGCGGGTCTCGACGACGACGACCGTGTGATCCGCAGCGAGGTCGCAGACCTGCTGCCACCAGGTCGCCCGGTTGCCGCCGGAGCCGTGCAGGAGCACCACGGCGGGGCCGTCGCCGGCGACCTCGACGCCGATCTGCTCGCCGTCGCTGGGGACCAGCAGCACCTGGCGCGCCGTCACGCCGGGAAGCCCTCCACGCCGACGACCCGCTCGTTGGTGAAGAACGTGATGGTCTCCGTGGTGCCCTCGGCTCCGAGGCCGGACAGGCCCCAGGCTGGGCGGGGTGCCATCAGGTGCAGCGACAGTGGCGAGACGCCGTTCACCTTCACGCCCCCGGCCCTGACCTGCTGCGCCACGGCCAGGGCAGCGTCCTCATCGGTGCCCACGACGTACCCCTCGAGGCCGTACGGCGTCCCGTTCGCCACGGCGATCGCCTCGGCGATCGAGGCGACGGGGTGCACGGTGGCGACGGGGCCGAAGATCTCGTGAACGGCATCCTCGGGTGGGACCCCGGTGACCAGGGTCGGTGCCAGGAAGTTGCCCGGCAGGTCCGGCAGCGGGGTAGCCGAGTGCGGCTGCCCGCCCAGGGCGGCGATCCGGTCGCGCAGGTGCTGCAGGTGTCCGCTGTGCACCATCGGTCCCATCTGGGAGTCCGGTGCCAACGAGTGCCCCAGCCGCACGTCGGCGAGCTGAGCGAGCACCCGGTCGAGGAGGTCGTCAGCAAGCTCGGCCGGTACGACCAGCCGACCGAGGGAACGACACCACTGCCCGTTGAGGGTCGTCATGAGCCCGACGACGGCGGCCGCGGCCTGGTCGAGGTCCGCGTCCGGCATGACGATGAGCGGGTTGTTGCCGCCGAGCTCGAGCTGCACGGGCCGCAGCGTCTCGACCGACGCCGCGGCGATCGCCCGACCTCCGGGGAGCCCACCGGTGAAGGAGACCGCCCGGATTCGCGGGTCCGCGACCAGGGCGGCTCCCACGCGGACATCACCGTGCACGAGCTGGAAGACGCCTGCCGGCAAGCCGATCTCGGCCGCGGCATCCGCGAGGGCACCCGACCCGTGGGGCGCGAACTCGCTCGGTTTCAGGATCACCGGGCAGCCGGCACCGAGGGCACTCGCGACCTTGTGCGCCGCCATCGGCGCCGGGGCGTTCCAGGGCACCAGGCACAGCGCCGGACCCCACGGCAGCCGGCGCACCGAGACATCCCGGCCGGTCGGGCCTTCGAAGGTTCGGGTCAGCAAGCCCATGCGCAGCTGATCGGCGACGAGCCGAAAGGCTGCGTGCACGATGAACGACAGCATCGCGGTCTGCGAGATCGGGGCGCCGGTCGTGAGGGACTCCCGCCGCGCCACCTCGTCGCAGTGCGGCGTCAGCGCATCGGCGTAGGCCACCAGCCAGTCGGCGCGCTCCTCCGCGGACAGCGCGGACCAGGTGCCGGCCGCGTCCACCCGCGTGGCCGCGGCAACGGCTCGCTCCAGGACGGCATCGGCGGTCGCGACCTGCGGCTGCGACCGCTCGCCGGTGTTGGGGTCCTCGAGCCAGCTGCCGAGGTCGACGCTCGGCGCGGACCGCTCGCCGTCCACGAGGTCGAGCAGCGAGGGGAGGTCGGTCATGACAGGGCTCCTTGCAGGCGAAGTCCGAGGCTCTCGATGAGCAAGGTGATCTCACTGAGGGACAGCGATCCTGGCGCGAGGGCGAGGCGCGCGACACCGCTCTTGAGGGCGGTCAGCAGGTTGGCCTGGCCCACCCCTGCGGCGTTGGTCAGCTGCACCGAAACCGGCACGGGCTTGGCGTGCAGCACCGCCTCACGGCAGCCCTCGCGGACCTGCACGGGGGTGGCCGTGCCTCGATCGACGAGAACGACCTCTGACGGGGCGAGCCGCGCCAGCGACCCGACCAGCTCGCCCAGGTTCTCAGCCCCTACGGTGAACGCGTTGTCGAGCAGCAGTCTCGGTCGTTGGTGGACGTCCCGGCGTGCGGAGAGCACCTCGATCGCTTCCCCGGGACCTGCCAGCGCGTCGACCCGAATGTCGTCGGCCCCTGCCGTCGACAGCAACACCTCGTCCGGGAGCTGATCGGCGAACTGCCCCCAGGTGCGCGAGTGGTAGAGCAGCGGCGAGGTGGTGCGCGGGGTCGCGGCGGCCAGCACCTCACCGACGAAGATCGTGTGGTCCCCCCCGTCGTAGGCGTGGTGGACCCGGCAGTCGAGCCACCCCAGAGCGCCCGTCAGCAGCGGCGACCCGGTCACCGCCGTCTCCCAGTGCGCACCGACGAACCGGTCGGGGGCGGCGGGGTCGAACCGCGCGAAGCGCTGACCGAGCTCGGCGTGGTCCTTGGCCAGGATGGTCACGCCGAACGTCCTGCTGGTGTGCACCAGGTCATGGGCAAAGGCCGTCCGGGCCAGGCACACCGACACCAGCGGAGGATCAAGGCTGACGCTGCTGAAGGAGCTCGCGGTCACGCCGTACCGGGTGCCGTCGACGACAGTGGTGACGAGGGTGACGCCGGTCGGCCACTGGCCAAGAACGGCACGGAACGCTGCGGCGTCGATGGTGCTCTCCCTCCGGGTGCGTTCCGGCACTCTAGGACACATGTCCCTTCCAACGGAACACCGTTCCAGTTATAGTCCGGCCATGGCACTGACCGCAGAACGACTCATCGAAGACCTCACCGACGCGGAGCGGCGCCGCGCCGCCGTGGTCGAGGAGGTGCTTCCCACCGTGCGCGAGCTTGCGTCGGAGGCCGATGCCGCGGGCGAGTTCCCCGAGCGTCACGTGAAGCTGTTCCGCGAGTCCGGGCTGTTGGGCCTGGTCGTCCCGGAGGAGTTCGGCGGCATGGGTGGCGGCCTGCGCGACCTCGCCGCCACCACCTACGCACTCGGCACCGTGTGCGGCTCGACGGCCTTGGCCTACTTCTTCCACTGCTCCTCCAGCAGCCGGGGGCTGCTGCCGCTCGCCGCGATCGGCGCCGGCCTCTACACCGAGGACGAGGTGCCGGTCGTCCGCGCGTTCGCCGAGAAGGTGCTGACCAGCATGGGCCGCGACGGGCTGTGGATCGGCAACTTCGCGAGTGAGTCCGTGAAAGCCAGCAACGCGAGCGTCCTCATCCAGACGACCGCCACCCGCACCGAGGGCGGCTGGCTGCTGAACGGCCAGAAGTCCTTCGGCTGCCTGACGGGGACGGCCGACTACTACCTGGTGACCGCCCGGCGCGACGACCTGGAGGGGATGGACTCGCTCGCCCTGTTCCTGGTGGACCGCACCAAAGATGGGGTACGCAACCGCACCGTCTGGAACGGCCTCGGTATGCGCGCCAGTGCCAACCACGGGATCGTGCTCGAGAACGCCTTCGTACCAGACGATCTGGCCCTCGCCATCCCCGGCGGGTTCAGTCGCGCGACGCAGGTGTCGCGAGGGTCCTGGGTGGGCAACCAGGTCGCCATCGCCGCGATCTACGCCGGCATCGCCCGCGGCGCGTACGAGTACGCCCTTGACCGGACCATGACGCTGACCTTCGCCGACACCGGCGCCCCCATCGCCAGCAGCACGATGCACCAGGTCTTCATCGGGCAGGCCGAGCAGAAGCTCGAGTCCGCCCACCTCTGGCTGCGACGCCAGCTGCTCCTCGAGAGCAGCGACCCGCCGGTGCAGCCCAAGCCCGAGGTCGTGAAGCTCTGGCGGCTGTCCAAGGGCTCGATCTGCGAGGACTCCTTCGCCGTGGTGACGACCGCGTTCCAGATGTGCGGCACCTCCGCCGCCGTCATGGATGGTCCCCTCGGCCGGGCGATGCGGGATGCTGCCATGGGCCTCGTCCAGGCGTTCCCCGCGACCCGCGGGCAGCTCGACCTCGCGAAGACGGTGGTTGAGGGCAAGGGGTATGCGGGCCTGGCGACGTTGGAGAAGAGCTCCTCGCCGCGTCGATGAGCGGTCGGCGCCCCGTCCGTCCAGGTGGAGCCCGCAGCCGGTGTTGGATCTTGGGTGAACCTGACAGGCACGTGCATGGCGGTGGCGCCGGCGGCGCGGCACGGATGGCTCACAGCATCGAGCAGGCATGCTGGTCGGGTGTCTGCCCTTCCGCCTGCCCGCTCCCGGGTGAGCGCGCGCGTTCGACGTCGGCGTACCGCGGTGGGTGCGTTGCTGTCCTTTCTCGCGGCGATGGGCTTCCAGCAGGTGACCCAGGCCGACAACGGATCGAAGCACCGGGTCTCGGGTCGGTCGCTGTCCAGCGCTGAGTCGGCCGGGAAGGGTGCCCGATCGGGCGGCTCCGGGTCGGTGTACTCCCATGCCGGTGTCGGTGCGTTTCAGGCCGCCACGACCGGGGTGCCGTATCTGCTGTACGTGCCGGAGTCCGCGGGTCGGGGGGTGGACGTCCTGGACCCGCGAACGGGCAGGCTGGTTGGGCATTACGTGACGGGTCTGGACCCGCAGCACGTGGTGCCTTCCTACGACCTCACGACGCTGTGGTCGACCAACGACCTGGCGAACACCGTGACGCCGTTCGACCCCCGCACGGGGCGGCCGAAGGGGCCGAGTGTCGCGGTGAACGACCCGTACAACATGTACTTCCTGCCCGACGGTCGGCTGGCCATGGTGGTCCAGGAACAGCTCCAGCAGCTCGGCTTCTACGACGCCAAGACGATGGCGACGGTGTCGGTTCTCCCGGTGACGTGCCCGGGAGTGGACCACGCCGACTTCACCGCCGACCAACGCTTCATGGTGGCCTCGTGTGAGTTCGGGCACCGGTTGCTCAGGATGGACGTTGCCTCGCGAACGATCACCGGCTACCTCGACCTACCGGGGTCCTCTCCGCAGGACGTCCGGCTCAGCCCGGACGGCAAGGTCCTCCTCGTCGCGGACAAGAAGCTCGGCGGCGTGCATCTCATCGACGCGGTCGCCTTCCGTCAGGTCGCCTTCCTGCCGACCGGCGCCGACGCGCACGGGATCTACCCCAGCCGCGACGGCCGACGGATGTACGTCAGCAACCGGCGCAACGGCACGATCAGCGTGATCGACCCGGCCCGGCTCGCCGTGGTCGCGACCTGGCGGTTACCGGGCGGCGGGAGCCCCGACATGGGCGGTGTGAGCCCGGACGGTCGCGTGCTGTGGCTGTCGGGCCGTTACGACGCCACCGTCTACGCCATCTCCACCGTCGACGGTCGGCTGCTGAGCCGCTTCCACGTACCGATGAAGCCCCACGGCATGTGCGTGTGGCCCCAGCCCGGCCGGTACTCCCTGGGCCACACCGGGAACATGCGGTGACGACCGCCCAACCGGGGTTGGTTCGTCCATCGGGGCCGGCGCGTTCGGGCACGAGCGGCGTCGGGCAGCTCCTGGGCCGGCCGCTGCTGGCGTGGTTCCTCACCCGGCTGGTCGCGCTGGCCCTGGGGGGTCTCGCAGTGGCCCTGGTGCGCGGCAACGTCTTCTTCGACACCGAGCACTACGCCCGGTGGGCGCACGGCACCGTGCTGGGAAGCAAGATCCCCTACCGGGACTTCCCGTGGGAGTACCCGCCGGGGGCGCTACCCCCGATGCTCCTGCCGGGAGTGCTGACGTGGTGGTACCCGGCCGACCCGGCCACGCCTACTTCCTCGCGTACGGCACCGGGTGGGTGGTGGTGATGCTCGCCGTGGACGCCTGGGTGCTGCGGACGCTGTGGCGACACGCCGGTGCCCGCCGCCATCCGGCCCTGACCCTGTGGCTGCTCGCCCCGCCGCTTCTCGGGGCCCTGACCTGGGCCCGGTACGACCTGCTGCCCGCCGGCCTGGCACTGGCGGCGGTACTCGCGGCAGGAAGAGGCAGCACCCGTGCTGCCGGCCTGCTGGCCGGCCTCGGCGGCACCCTGAAGGTATGGCCGTTGCTGCTCGCGCCGAGGCCGGCCTGCTGGCCGGCCTCGGCGCGAGCAGCAACGGCCATACC
>JBKJVH010000117.1:0-5303 GCA_046590985.1 Mycobacteriales bacterium | reverse complement strand
CGACCTCACGGTCATCTGCGTGGTGGAGGAGCCCAAGGACGTCGTCGCGATCGAGAAGACGCGCGAGTTCCGCGGCCGCTACCACGTGCTCGGCGGGGCGATCTCGCCGATCGAGGGCATCGGCCCGGACGACCTCCGGGTCCGTGAGCTGATGACGCGGCTGGCGGACGGCACCGTGATGGAGCTGATCCTCGCCACCGACCCGAACCTCGAGGGTGAGGCGACGGCTGCGTACCTGGCGCGCCTCGTCAAGCCGATGGGGCTCAACGTCACCCGGCTCGCCAGTGGACTCCCCGTCGGCGGCGACCTGGAGTACGCCGACGAGGTCACCCTCGGGCGCGCCTTCGAGGGCCGCCGCTCCGTCGACGTCTGAGCAACGGGACGTTTGCCAAGGCCGGAAAAGGGACATATCCGCGCAGAGAGTCATGACGCGGTGGGAAAGCGCTTCTCACGGTGACAAAACCGGGTACGTCCCTGGCGACCCGCCCGTTCGCTCTGCTTGCTCTGACAGGAGTCCTCCGTGCTCGCTGCTCGCCGCCCGTTCGCCCTGCTCGTCACCGCTGGTCACGCGTTCGCGGTCGCTCTCGTGATGCCGCCAGGCTCCCAGGCCAGCGCCGCTGCCGCCTACGACGTCGTCCACGCGCCGGCCGGCCTGGCCGGCTCCGCCGACGCCGGAGAACCCTCGGTGGGTGCCAACTGGTCGAGCGGCAACCTGCTCTACCAGTCTGGCCTGCGGACGTTCAAGATCACGGCGGGCAACACCTGGAGCGACGTGAGCTCGACGCTGACCTCCACCACCAGCCTCGATCCGATCCTGTACACCGACCATGCGACCAGCCGCACGTTCGTGTCGCAGCTGTCCGCTGAGTGCTCGCTGCTCGCCTTCACCGACAACGACGGCGCCAGCTGGACGCAGAACCCGGTTGGATGTGGTCTGGCCGCAGGCGTGGACCACCAGACCGTCGGTGGCGGTCCGTTCGCTGCGGGCGCCACCGGCACCGGTGTCGGCTACTCCGATGCGACCTACTACTGCGCGCAGGCGGTGGCCACGGCTCAGTGCTCGCTGTCCAACAACGGCGGCGTGTCCTTCAACCCCGCGGTCCCGATCTACACGGCCCTGCAGTGCGGTGGCTTGCACGGCCACCTTCAGGTCGGCCCCAACGGCTACGCCTACGTCCCGAACGCCGACTGCGGCGGACAGCAGGGCTTCACCTACTCCAAGGACAACGGGACCACGTGGACCGTGGCGACCGTCCCCGGCAGCGCCACGCAGGACGAGTCGGACCCGGCCGTCGGTGTCGGCTCGGGCGGTAGCGCCTACCTCGGCTTCCAGCAGGCGTCCACGGTCAAGGGCCAGAACGAGACCTACCCGTTCGTGTCCGTGTTCCGGAACGGCAGCTTCATCAACACCAAGAACGTCGACAGCACCGGAACGATCAAGAACGTCCAGTTCCCACGGGTCGTCGCCGGCGACGACGACAAGGCGTCGTTCGCCTACCTCGGCAGCACCACGGGGGGTGACGACCAGGCGAGTACGTTCGCCGGCGTGTGGCACCTCTACATCGCGACGACGCTGGACGGCGGCGCCACCTGGAGCAACGTCAAGGTCACCCCCGACGCCGACCCGGTCCAGCGCGGCTGCATCTGGCTCGGCGGCGGTAGCAACACCTGCCGCAACCTGCTCGACTTCATGGGCAGCACCCTGCAGAAGGACGGCAGCGTCGTGATCGGGTACGCCGACGGCTGCGACGCGACCTGCGCCACGGGGGGCAAGAACAACCACGGCGCCGACGCAACAATCGCCCGGCAGGTGGGTGGCCCGCTGCTGTTCGGCACGACCACCCCCACGACGACGCCGCCTGCTGCCACCGCCCCGAGCGCCCCGCAGTCGCTGACGGCCAAGGCGGCCGGCAAGTCCGGCAGCGGCATCACCCTTGCCTGGGTGGCACCGGCCAGCAACGGCGGCAGCGCGGTGACGAGCTACACCGTCTCTCGCCGTGCCGGCAGCGGCACGGCCCAGGCGGTCGGCCAGGTCGGCGGCTCGAGCACCACGTTCAAGGACGCAGGAGTCAGCAGCGGCACGGCCTATACCTATACCGTGACGGCGACCAACGGGGCGGGTGTCAGCGCCGCGTCGAACGAGGCCACCGCTACCGCCCGCTAGGCACCTCCCGGGACGGCTCGCCGATCTGAGTCCCGGGTCGCGGATCTGCGACTGAAGCGGCTTGCGCGCTCTGGCAAGGTGGGCCGCATGATCCGACCGCTGCTCCCTGACGACGTCGCTGTGTCCCGGCAGGTCACCTTCGACGCGCTCGTCAGCATCCCGATCGACCTACCCCCGGACACCCCCGAGATCATCGCCCGCGGGCAGGCGCGCATCGCCCACCTGCAGCGGACCGACCCGGAGTCGGCCTGGGTCGCGGAGGAGGACGGCGAGGTCGTCGGCTGCGCCCTGGCCCTCGTCCGCGAGGGGATGTGGTTCCTCAGCCTGCTGATGGTGGACCCGCGGTTCCAGTCCCGCGGGCTGGGCCGCGAGCTCCTCGACGCGACCCTGGCCACCGCCACCGATCGCTCGTGGATCCTCGCGACGGCGGCCCCGGCAGCGCTCCGGCGCTACCGGCAGGCGGGCTTCGACCTGATCCCGTGCCTCACCGCCAAGGGGGAGGTCGAGCGGGCTCTGCTCCCTGCCGTACCAGGGGTTCGCGAGGGCTCCTGGGCGGCGGACGGGACCTGCGCCGACGAGGTGTGCCGCGGCATCCGCGGCGCCGGCCTGACGGCCGACCTGGGCTACCTGGAGGCCATGGGGTTCCGGCTGCTCGTGGCCGATGGTGGCTACGCGATCCTCCGGTCGGACGGGCTGGTCTCCCTCGGCGCCAAGGACCCGGCGACGGCGTCCGCGCTGCTCTGGGCTGTCCTCGCGGAGGCCCCGGCGCCGGTCGAGATCGACTGGCTCGGACACGACCAGCAGTGGGCGATCGACGTCTGCCTCGAGGCGCGCCTGCCGCTGCTGCCCGGGGAGGGCCACGTGTTCCTGCGCGGCCAGCCGCCGATGTCGCCCTACTTACCCGGTGGCGCGCTGGGGTAGCAGGGCTGCTTCGTGCACGGGAGGTCGCTCACCGCCGACGGCTACGCGACCCGCTGGCCGACGGGGAGGTCACGGGTCGGGGTGCGGAGGCGGCGGGCGGTGAGCCACACGGCCCCCGCCCCGAGCAGCACGTCGAACGCGAGCCCGTAGGGCCAGACGTGCCGACGGTCGCCGCCGACGAGGACGTTTGCCACGAAGCCACCGTCGCCGGTGTCGCCCACGGGGGTGCGCAGCCCGCGTACGGACCGACCGAGCGCGCCGAGCGGGTCGGTCTCGCGGAGGTTGGTGGTGCTGATGCCGCGTTCGTCGTTGCGCTGCCGGAGCGCACGTTCGGCGGCGGTCTCCGGCGGCAGCTGCGGTGCGGCGTCGGCCAGCACCACGAACGGGTTCGGGGCCAGCAGCCACCACACCTGGTCGGTGCGGCTGCGCGTCGAGACCGACGTGAAGCTCTGTCCGCAGTCGGCCAGGATCCGGGTCTGATCCTCCGGCGACACCCCCGTCAGCTCGGCGCTGCTCGGGCAGGGAGGCGTGTAGCTCTCCTTGACCTGCTGGGTGTCGAGTGCGGCGGCCAGCCCGAACGCGATGAGCGTCCCGACGGTCAGCGCGAACACCGACAGGTAGGCGAGCACGCCCGAGGTGGTGGTGCGGTTGAGCAGGGACGACAGGCAGAGCGAGATCGCGATGACGCTGCCGAGCAGCAGCGCGATGACGCCGGTGACGACCAGGACGCGCAGGAACGGCACGCCGCCGAGCGTCATGCAGTAGCCGACGATCGGGAGCGTCAGCGCGAGGAACACCAGGGCCGTCCCCCAGGCTGCGGCCAGCTTGCCGACCGCGATGTCGCCGGCGGTGAGCCGGGTGACCTGCAGGGTCGCGAGCGTGCCCCGCTCCCGGTCCCCGTTCACCGACTGCGCAGACAGGGTCGGTACGACCAGCAGCGCGAGCCCCAGCACCAGCAGGGTCAGGCCGCCGTACACGACCACGCCCTTGTTGGCGGCGTGCCCGTCGTCGATCTGCCCGACGGCGAGCCGCATGAGGAGCGTGACGAGCAACAGCAGCGCGAACCAGATGCCGAGCAGCCAGCGCCAGCGGCCGGCCCGGATGCGGATCGTGAACTCCTGCTGCGCGACGGTGCGGATGCCTTGGCCGGTCATCGGGTCAGCTCCAGGTAGGTGGCCTCGAGCTGCCCGCCGAGCGGTTGGCAGGCCACCAGCGGGACACCCTGTCGGACGAGCATGCTGATGAGCTCGGCGGCCTGCTCGTCGCCGGTGAGGTGCAGGTCGACGCCGGCGGGGGTGATCTCCAGGTCATGACCTTGCAGGGCCCGGACGAGCGCGTCGGTGTCGAGGGCCCTGAGCCGCCACGGTCGTGGCTGGTGGGCGTCGGGGAGCTGGTCGAGCCGGTGCTCCCCGACGGTGGTGCCGCTGTCGATGAACACGACCCGGTCGGCAAGCTCCTCGAGGTCGCCGAGCAGGTGGCTGGACACGATGACGGTGGCCCCGTCGGCGGCCAGTGACCGGAGCAGGCTGCGCAGCTCGACCCGGCTCCGCGGGTCCAGGCCGCTGGCCGGCTCGTCGAGCAGCAGCACGCTCGGTTCGTGGACGAGAGCCCGCATCAGGCCCAGTCGCTGCTTCTGGCCGCGAGACAGGGTGTGGACCGGGCGGTCGGCGAACTCGGTCAGCCGGGCCTGCTCGAGGAGCTCTGCTGCCCGATCGCGGGCCCGGGGCTTGGTGAGCCGCATCGCTGCCCCGACGAACTGGAGGTACTCGCGACAGCTCAGGTTGTCGTAGAGCCCGAACGCATCGGGCGCCCAGCCCATCCGGGCCCGCACCTCGTCGGCCTGCGTCACCGGGTCGAAGCCGGCGACGCTGACACTGCCGGCGTCGGGCACCAGCAGCGTCGCGAGCACCAGCAGCAGCGTGGTCTTGCCGGCTCCGTTGGGGCCGACGAGTGCCGTCACCTCACCAGCCGGTGCGGTGAGCTCGATGCCCCGAACGGCCTCGACCTGGCCGAACCGACGCCGGACTCCCTGCGCGATGACACTCATGCTGGGCACCGTACGGGGAAAGCGGGTGACCGCGCCGGTATCCTTCTCCTCATGGGCCTCGTCGTGCAGAAGTACGGCGGGTCGTCGGTGTCGGACGCTGAGCGCATCAAGCGGGTGGCCGAGCGCATCGTCGCGACCCGCAAAGCCGGCCACGACGTGTGCGTCGTGGTC
>JBKJVH010000182.1:0-6253 GCA_046590985.1 Mycobacteriales bacterium | reverse complement strand
GGCAGACCCAGGTGCTCCTTGGGCGTGACGTAGCAGAGCATCGCCGTGCCGTACCAACCGATCATGGCGGCGCCGATCGCGCTGGTGATGTGGTCGTAGCCCGGCGCGATGTCGGTGGTGAGCGGCCCGAGGGTGTAGAACGGCGCTTCCTTGCAGACCTCGAGCTGAAGGTCCATGTTTTCCTTGATCTTGTTCATGGGGACGTGGCCGGGGCCTTCCACCATGACCTGGACGTCGTACTCCCAGGCGACCTTCGTCAGCTCGCCAAGAGTGCGGAGCTCGGCGAACTGCGCCTCGTCGTTGGCGTCCGCGATGCAGCCCGGCCGCAGGCCGTCACCGAGGGAGAACGTCACGTCGTACTCCGCCATCAGCTCGCAGATGTCGCGGAAGTGGGTGTAGAGGAAGCTCTCCTCGTGGTGGGCGAGGCACCACGCGGCCATGATCGAGCCGCCGCGGCTGACGATGCCGGTCTTGCGGGTGGCGGCCAGCGGCACGTAGCGCAGCAGCACGCCGGCGTGCACGGTGATGTAGTCGACGCCCTGCTCGAACTGCTCGATGAGGGTGTCGCGGTACACGTCCCACGAGAGGTCCTCGGCCTTGCCGTTGACCTTCTCGAGCGCCTGGTAGATCGGGACGGTGCCGATCGGGACGGCGCTGTTGCGGATGATCCACTCGCGGGTGGTGTGGATGTTGCGCCCGGTCGACAGGTCCATGACGGTGTCGGCGCCCCAGCGGGTCGCCCACGTCATCTTCTCGACCTCCTCCTCGATCGAGGAGGCCACCGCGCTGTTGCCGATGTTGGCGTTGATCTTCACCAGGAAGTTGCGACCGATGGCCATCGGCTCGGACTCCGGGTGGTTGACGTTCAGGGGCAGCACGACCCGACCAAGAGCGAGCTCGTCCCGTACGTGCTCGGGGGAGCAGCCCTCGCGCAGCGCGACGAACTCCATCTCGGGGGTGATGATCCCCTGCTTGGCGTAGTGCAGCTGCGTGACGTTCTTGCCGGTGGTCGCCCGCCGCGGCTGACGCGAGCCGGCGAACACGGAGTCGAGGTTGCGATGGTCGTGCGCCTTCAGTCCGTTGTCGACCGGCTGCACCTCGCGACCCTCGTACGCCTCGGTGTCGCCTCGCTCCTCGATCCACGACCGGCGCAGAGCCGGTAGCCCGAGCCTGATGTCGGTGCGCAGCGAGGTGTCGGTGTAGGGCCCGCTGGTGTCGTACAGCACGACGGAGTCGCCGTTGGTGAGGGAGACCTCGCGCATCGGGACGCGCAGGTCGGGACGCGACCCCTGCAGGTAGGTCTTGTGCGAGCCGGGGAAGCTGGTGCCGGCCTCGGAAAGGGTCGTCATGAGGGGGTCCTCCCTACGCCGGTGCGAACCGGATCAGGTGCGAACGGTCAACGGCCGGTCCTGCCGAATCTCAGCCTCGGACGTGAGGCACCCGCGGGTCACCCCGAACACTACGCGGTCAGGAAGCCCCGTATCGAGCCGGCGAGCTGCGCGAGGGCCTCGTCGCCGCGGCGGACCAGCCCGGCCTGCAGGTGGATGTCGTGCCACGCGTCCGGGATCACGACCAGCTCGGCGCCGCAGTCGGCGGCCAGCTTCTCGCCCTCAGGCCGGAGCCGCTCGTGCTCCGAGACGTGCAGGACCGTCGGCACGGTCGGTACCGGCATGGGGAAGCGGTCGCGACCGAACATCGCCGTGATGCCCATCTTTCCCCAGGACGAGCGGATGAGGGCGTCCTTGCCGTCGTACGCATCGCGCAGCTCCCCGGTCAGGTCCACGACCGGGCTCACCAGGGCGACGCCGGACAGCGGTCGCGGCGAACGGTCGGCGGTCAGCAGGGCAAGCGTCCCGCCGGCGGAGTCGCCGCCCACGACGACGTGCGTCTCCGGGATCAGGGGCAGCGCAGCGACCAGGTCGTCGACCGCAGCAGGGTGCTGGTGCTCCGGGGCAAGGCGGTAGTCGAGCAGGTACACCGGCGAGCCCACCGCAGTGGCAAGGTGTGCCGCGAAGGCGCCGTGGGTGGCATAGCCCCCGGTGATGAACGCACCGCCGTGCGCCCACAGGACAGCCGACTCGGTGGACGCGTGCGGACCGGCGTAGCGCCGGGCCGGTCGGCCGCCGAGCTGCACGTCGGTCACCGTCACGCCCTTGGCGAGCGGGGTCCGGGACGACATCAGGTTGAGAAACAGTCGCTGCAACGGAATCGGGACCTGCGGGCCGCAGACCGGCCGGACGGTGAGTTGCAGGACAGTGCGGACGACGGGGAGCGGGACTCTCATACCGGAACCTTTGCAGGTGCGCTCACGTGCAGGTCGGCGAGGTCGAGGGTGCGGGTGCGCCAGCGGAACGCCGCCGTGGTGCCGGGCCAGTTCTGGGTGTTGCGGCCGGACGCCGTGAGGTACCAGGAGCGGCAGCCACCGGCGAACACCGTGCTGCCCAGCCGCCGCTGCAACCAGGTGTTGTACGCGGCCTGCACCTCCGGCCGCACCTCGACGCTGCCGCCCATCGGCACCTGCGCGATCGCCTGGGTGATCCAGGCGAACTGGCTCTCGAGCATGAGGATGATGGAGTTGTGCCCGAGGTTGGTGTTGGGGCCGTACATCGTGAAGAAGTTGGGGAAGCCGGCTACCGCAGATCCCAGGTAGCCCTCGGCACCATCGGCCCAGGCCTCGCTCAAGGTGCCGTGCGGACCGCGCACCTCCATCGGCACGAGCAGCTCGGTGGCCGTGAAGCCGGTGCCCAGGATGAGGGTGTCGGCCGCATGAAGAACGCCGTCGGCGGTGACGACGCCGCGGGCCTCGACGCCGACGAACGGGGTGGTGATGACGGAGACGTGCGACTGGGTCAGGGCCGGGTACCAGTCGTTGCTCTGCAGGACGCGCTTGCACCCGATCGGGTCGGTCGGCGTCAGCTTGGCGCGCAGCGCCGGGTCGGTGACCTGCCGGCGCAGGTAGCGCGCGAAGCTCCACTCCGCGGCCTTGAGCAGCCGCGGCTCGGTGTTGAACCCCAGGCTGCGCGCCTCGTGCTGGGCGTAGAGCCGCAGCCGGTCGGCGCGGAGCCGCGGCCTGCGGAACGGGCGCGTGTAGGGACGGTCCGGCTTGGCGATGACGTAGGGCGCGGAGCGCTGCAGGACCGTGACGTGCGCGGCCTGCTTGACGATCTGCGGGACGAACTGGATGGCGCTGGCACCCGTGCCGAGCACCACCACCCGCTTGCCGCGCGGGTCCCAGGAGTGGTCCCACTGGGCCGAGTGGAACTGCCTCCCGGCGAAGCCCTCGAGCCCACTCGGGATCGACGGCCGGCTGAGCTGGCCGCACGCCGCCACCAGCACGTCGGTCTCGTGCAGCGACCCGTCGGCCAGCTGCAGGGTCCACCCGCCGTCGGCGTACTCCGCCTTGCGCACGTCGCTGCCGAAGCGGACCAGGGGCAACACGCCGAAGTCCTCCGCCACCCGGCGCAGGTAGGCGTGGATCTCGGGCTGCGGGGCGAACCGGCGCGACCAGCCGCCGAACGGCGCGAAGGAGAAGCTGTAGAGGTGCGAGGGCACGTCGCACGCCGCACCGGGATAGGTGTTGTCGCGCCACACGCCACCGACGTCGCTGCCGCGCTCCAGGATGACCGGCTCGATCCCTTGCTCCAACAGCTTCACGGCCAGCCCGATGCCGCTGAAGCCCGCGCCGATGATCGTCACTCTGGTCATGCGGTCAACGCTAGGCAGCAGTCACCGGCACCGGCAGGTCGCGCGCGGCCAGCTACTTGATAGTTTCGGCCAGGTGCAGGACTGGGCCACCCCCCGCAGCGGTGCCAGCGCGCTGCTGCTCGCACGCCTCGGCGAGGAGCGCAGCGTGCCGGTCGAGGACGCGCTGCGGGACAGTGGCCTCACCCTGGCGGGGCTGCGCGTTCCCGGCGCGGAGATCACCGCCGCCCAGGAGCTGGCCGTGGTGCGCAACCTCCAGCGCGCATGCCCCGATCCCGGGCTCCCCCTGGAAGCCGGTACGCGCTACCACCTGACCACCTACGGCATCTGGGGCTTCGCGCTCGCCAGCAGCCCGACAGTGCGCAGCGCGCTTGATGTCGGCGCCCGGTTCGTCGACCTGTCCTTCACCTTCTGCGCGCTGACGATCGAGCAGGACGCGGACCTGCTGTCGATCTGCCTGGACGACACCGAGGTGCCCGAGGACGTGCGCGCCTTCGTCGTCGCGCGCGACCTCGCCGGGCTCCGGACGATCGTGGCCGAGCTGACCCAGAGCGCCGTCCCCCTCACCGCCTTGACGGTGACGCTCGCCGAGCCCGCCGACGTGACGCCGTGGGTCGAGGTCTTCGGCCGCATCCCGGAGTTCGGGAAGGAACGCAACCTGGCAGGCCTGGACGCGAGCTTCCTGGACCTGCCGCTCCCCCAGGCCGACGAGCTGACTGCGGCGCTGACCGAGCAGCAGTGCCGGGCCTTGGTCGAGTCGCGCAGAGCCCGTACGGGCGCGGCCGGGCGGGTGCGGGACCTGCTGCTTCGCTCCCCGTCGGCGATGCCCACCGTCGAGCTGGTCGCTGCCGACCTGCACCTGTCGACCCGCACCCTGCGGCGCCAGCTGACGGCGGAGGGCGCGTCCTACCGGAGCCTCGTGGAGGAGATCCGGGAAACCCTGGCCGAGGAGCTGCTCCGGGCCGCGCTGCCTGTCGAGCTGGTGGCCCGCCGGCTGGGCTATGCCGAGACCGCGAGCTTCACGCACGCCTTCCACCGATGGAAGGGCGTGTCGCCCCGAGGCTGGGTGCGGGCTCAGGCCTAGGCAGCGTCCAGCCGGCGCAGCGCGACGACGTTGTCCGGGACCACGGCGATCTTGCTGCTGCGGGTGAGGCGTTCGATGGTGATGGCTTTGAGGACGCGGAGGCCGTCGGTGACGGCGTTGAGGTTGCTGACGCCGTGGATCCGGTCGTGCTCGTAGCTCTTGACCTCGCGGATGTCCAAGCCGGCCTTGGCGATGCGGGTGTTGATGACGGTCTCGATCTCGAAGCCGTCGCCCCAGTGCATGGCGTCGGCCCGGCCACCGCTGGACAGGTCCAGGACCTGCAGGCAGTGCACCCAGAAGGCGTTGTAGCCGTAGCACAGGTCGGTGTAGCGGGTCCCGAACAGGAGGTTGACGATCAGGTTGAGGCCCCAGTTCCCGATCCGCCGGATCCGGGTGATGTCGCTGCTGCCGCCGCCGAGGGCGAAGCGGGTGCCCTTGGCGAAGTCGGCGCCGGCGACCAGGGCAGCGACGTAGTCGGGGATCTCGCGGGGGTCCGCCGAGCCGTCGGCATCGAGCATCACGATGATGTCGCCGGTGACGGCCTCGAACCCGCAGGCCAGCGCGTTGCCCTTGCCCTTGCGGGTCTGCCGGACGATCTTCACGTCCGGGCGCAGCGACAGGGCCATCTCGATGGTCCCATCGGTGCTCCGGCCATCGACCACGATGACCTCGTGCACGTCCGGCATCAGGGCGAACACGTGCGGCAGGTTCTTGGCCTCGTTGAACGTCGGCACAACGACCGAGACACGGGGGGTCGTCGACAGGGTCAGGATGTCGGCGTTCACGGGCAGTCCTTCGGATCGGGATCGGTCCGAAGCGCCGGGTTCGCCTCTGCTCCCCCCCGGGCCTGCAACTGGCGACCAACTCGCCCGGGGGATCAACGCTCGCTTCTGTCGTGGCTGGGTACCTGCGACATGACTAAAAGTAGCCATGTGACTTCGAGGCGTAACCGGCCATCTGGCCCAACCGTGCCGCGGGGGACTCTCGCCCGATCGGCCGGCTCATCACTGTGGGTGATGGCATTCACCTGTTTGGTGGATGTCCCGTGACTAGGATGAGGCCGAAGCACTACTGACAGTGACCTTAGGGGTCGGTCGAAAGGGCAAACCAGCCGCGAGGCTGGGACGCAAAGCCACGGAGGTCTCCGACCTAGCCGGGTTACCGAAACCGATCGTCCCCGCTTCTCGTGGGGACCCTCATGCTCGCCAAGCGCCTTGCCGTCGTCAGCTGCGTCGCCTTTGCTGTGGGGATGACCCAGGTCCCGGCCGACGCCGCCACCGGCCACCGCCTCGCGAACCGCTTCCAGCTGCACCACTGGATCAGCAGCGCGGCCAAGCCGGTCAAGCCTCGCCCCGTCGCCACCGCGACGCCCACCGCGACGGCCACCGCCACCGCGACCGCCACCCCGACCCCCACGGCCACCGCCACCGCGACCGCCACCCCGACCCCCACGGCCACCGCCACCGC
>JBKJVH010000120.1:0-1024 GCA_046590985.1 Mycobacteriales bacterium | reverse complement strand
GGATCACGATCCTGCGCAAGCGCGACGCGTTGCGGGAGGTCTTCCATGGGTTCGATCCCGAGCGGGTTGCCGGCATGGACATCACGCCGCTGCTGACCGACGCCCGGCTGATCCGCTCCCGGATGAAGCTGCAGGCGTGCGTGACCAATGCTCGGGCGACGTTGGCTCTCGAGGGCGAGCTGCCGGAGCTGATCTGGTCCTACCGCGTTGACTCACCGGCGCCGTCGACGTGGAACGTCGTGCCACCTCTGACCGCGGGTTCGGCTGAGCTTGCCAAGGCACTCAAGGCCCGCGGTTTTGTGTTCGTCGGGCCCACAACGGTCTACTCCCTGATGCAGGCTTGCGGCATCGTCAACGACCACCTGGCCGGCTGCCTCGTGCGACAGGAGGTGGAGCATGCCCGCGGTTGAGGTGCGGCTCGTGCGGGCCAACGAGCACGCTGCGGTCGGAGAGCTGACCGCTGCCACCTACCTCGCAGAAGGTCACGCCGGGGAGGACTACGCGGTCACCCTTCGCGACGTGGCGGCCCGGGCCAAGTCGGCCACAGTTCTCGTCGCCCTGATCGACGGCCGACTGGCCGGATCGGTCACGGTCGTCACAGCCGGCGGTGAGTTCGCCGAACAGGCCGGCCCCGGCGAGGCAGTCATCCGGATGCTGGTCACGGACCCCGCGTTTCGCGGGGCGGGCGTCGGCACATCCCTTGTGACAGAGGCGATTCGGCTGGCCCGGCGGGCCCACTGCTCGGCCATCCGGCTGTCGACGCAGGCCTCGATGACGGCTGCGCACCGGGTCTACGAACGGCAGGGGTTCACCAGGACGCCCGAGCGCGACTGGTCGCCGGTCCCCGGGGTGGAGCTGCTGACCTACGAGCTGGCGCTGACGACCTGTGCACACTGCGGCGAGCCAGGTGAGCACCCGGCCTGCCTTCGGGCGCTGGCACTCGAGCCACCCCGCTACTGCACCTGGTGCGGTCGACGCATGGTCGTCCAGGTGCAGCCGACCAGCCGGTCGGATGCACCTGGAC